>DASSPJ010000183.1:0-7365 GCA_035699665.1 Candidatus Limnocylindria bacterium | reverse complement strand
CAGGTGCAGCGTCGGCTCGTCGAGGAGGAGCAGCTCCGGCTCCTGGGCCAGCGCCATGGCGACCAGCACGCGCTGCCGCTCGCCACCGGAGAGCTCGTCGACGGACCGATGCGCCAGCTCCGACGCATCGGCCTCGCGGAGGGCGCGCTCGACGGCCTGCTCGTCGCCGGGGCTGGCGCCGAAGAGGCTGCGCGCATGGGGCGTGCGGCCCATCTCGACCACTTCGGCGGCGCGGAACCCGGCCGGCAGCTCGAGGTGCTGCGGCAGGACGGCCACGCGCCGCGCCAGCTCGAGCCGGCGCCAGTCCCCCAGCGGCCGGCCGCCCAGCAGCACCTCGCCACGGTCGGGCGTCAGCGTGCCGGCGAGGAGGCGCAACAGCGTGGTCTTGCCGCTCCCGTTCGTGCCGAGCAGCACGACCAGCTCGCCGGGCCGCACGGCAAGGTCCACCGCGCGCAGCACGGGATGCTCGGGACGGAAGGCGAAGGCGAGGTCGCGGGCCTCGACGATCGGCAGGGTGGCGACGCTCATGGTCGGATCGCCCGGGTGCGCCGCAGCAAGACCAGGAAGAACGGCGCGCCGAGCAGCGCGGTCACGATCCCCACCGGCACCCCACCCGCCAGCCGCGCCCCGGTGTCGGCCAGCGCCAGCAGCGCCGCGCCACCCAGCGCCGAGGCCGGCAGCAGCAGCCGGTGGTCCGGCCCCAGCGCCAGGCGCAGCAGGTGCGGCACCACCAACCCCACGAAGCCGATCGTCCCGGCGATCGCCACCGCCGCGCTCGTCGCCAGCGTCGCCAGCCCGGTGAGCACCAGTTTCTCGCGCTCCACGTCGAGCCCCAGGTGGGCGGCCGGGCCGTCGCCGAGGAGGAGCAGGTTGAGGCGGCGCCATCGGACCAGCAGGAGGCCCGCAGCGGCCAGCACCAGTGGCGTCGCCAGCGCGAGGTCGCCCCACGAGGCACCGCCCAGCGAGCCCATCAGCCAGCCGAAGATCGCCCCGAGCCGGTTGCCGGCGAAGAACATGAGCAGCGCCGTCGCGGCGGCGAGCACGCTCGAGATGGCGTAGCCGACGAGCAGGAGCGTCACGACCGGCACGCGCCCGCCGCTGCGTGCCACCGCGTACACCACCAGCACGGTGCCGAGCCCACCGACGAAGGCCAGCACCTGCGCCAGACCGATGCCCAGCCACGCCGTCCCCGCCCCCACCGCCAGCGCCGGCACCAGGACCGGCAGCATCAGCCCGGTCACCGCGCCGAGGCTGGCCCCGGCGGCGGTGCCGATCACGTACGGGTCGGCGAGGGGGTTGCGCAGCAGCGCCTGGAAGACGACCCCGGCGGTCGCCAGGCCGCCGCCGACGACCAGCGCGGTCACCGCCCGCGGCAGGCGCAGCTCCCAGACGATCTGCTCCGCCCCCGGCGACCAGGTGACCGGCACCGGCAGGCCGAGCCGATGGGCGAGGATGCCGGCCGCGTCCGACGGGCCGGCGAGGCCGCTCGTCCCGAACCCGACCGCCACCACCAGGGCTGCCAGCACGAGCGCGACGCCGCCACCGAGCACCACGGCCGCGCGGGTCAGCGAGGGGCCGCCGACGAGCGGTCGGAGCGTGGTGGCGGGAGCCGTGGCGGCGGCGCGCATCGGTCTAGCGGTTGAACAGCTCGGGATGGATGGCCCGCGCCAGGGCGGCCAGCCCGAGCGTCACGCGCGGGCCCGGCCGCGTGATCACCAGGTCGTCGGTCATGACCACGATGCGGCTCTCCTTGACCGCCGTCATCTCCGCCCAGCCCGGGCGAGCGGCCACCGACTGCGGCGTGATGCTCGGGTCGTAGGCGGCGTCGCCGAGCAGGATCACCTCCGGGTCGGCGGCGACCAGCTCCTCCTGGCCGATGCTGGTGGTGACCGCGTCGCCGGTGATCGGCTCGCCGCCGGCCAGCTCGATCAGCGAGGCCAGGAAGGAATCCTCGCCGGCGGTGTAGATCTGCCCCTCGAAGAGGCCGACCTCGTAGAAGACCCGCGGCGCGTCCGCGCCGGCGACCGCCTCGGTCACCGCGGCCACCTCCTCCTCCATGCGGGCCACCTCGTCGGCGGCGGCCTGCTGCTCGTCGAGCGCCTCGCCGACGAGCTCGATGTCGGCGTAGATCTCGTCGAGCGTCTCCGGGTAGAGGACCAGGACGGTGAGCCCCTGGTCGGTGAGCTGGGCGATGACGTCGTCGGGAGTGATGCCGTTGCCGGCCGCCAGCACGAGGTCCGGCTCGGCGGCGACGACCTTCTCGACGTCCACCTGCGCCCCGATGACCACGTCCTCGACCTCGGCCACCTCGGCGGGGTGGTCGTCGAAGTCGGTCACCCCGACCAGCTCGTCGCACGCGTCGACGGCACACGCGATCTCCGTGTTCGACGGCGCGAGGCTGACGATGCGCTGCGGGTCGGCGGGGAGGGTGACCTCGTTGCCGGCGTCATCGGTCAGGGTCAGGGGGTAGGTGGTGGTCGGTGGCTGCGCGGAGGCGGGCTGCGACGCCGGGGAGGCGGGCGCGGGCGAGCCGGTGCCGGCGGTCTGGCAGGCAGCCAGCAGCAGCGTGCCGATGAGCGGAAGGAGGATGCGCCGTGCGCGGAGAGCCATGGTGATGCCGTTCCCTTTCTCTCGAGGGTCGTGACATCGCGACCTGGCTGGTCGACCTGGCTCCCGGCGCCCTTCGTGGGGCGCCGGATACAGTTGCGGGACAGCGCCGGCATTGCACCGGCTTCGCCATTCACCCGCCGGCCTTTCGGCGGCGGCACCCGTCGCGGTCTTCAGTTGATGCGTCGGATGCTACCAGACCGATGCCGCCGCTCTCTGCGGGGCCGTGGCGGTGCGCCGGTGGTCCCTTTGCGGCCACAGCAATGTTTCGCGAGGGAGCAGCTCGCGCTGTTCCACACGGCCTCCGGTTCTTGCCGTGACGGCAAGAAGCGGCGACGGAGGCGCGCGGATGGGCGCCTGGCGCGCGATTGTTTGACGTGGCGGCAAGGAGCGGCGACGGAGGCGCGCGGATGGGCGCTTGGCGCGGGATTGTTTGCCGTGGCGGCAAGAAGCGGCGACGAAGGAGCGCGGATGGGCGCCTGGCGCGGGATTGTTTGCCGTGGCGGCAAGGAGCGGCGGCCGCGCCGCGGCGGTACCCACGGCTCAGTCCGTGGAGACTCACCCACGGGACGGGCGACCGGGCGGCGTCCATTCTCCGCCGTTCCTCCGACGGTTCAGTCCGCTGGGACTGAGCCGCAGGACGGCGGGACACCCCCGGCGGGCCCGTCCTGCCCGTCAGCCCGTGGAGACTGACCGGCGGGCGCGGCGCGGCGCGCCTATGCCGGGGTGGCGACCTCGTCCCGCGATGAGCCGTAGAGCGGGGTCTGGCGGGCGGCGTCGGTGAGCATCGGGTCGAGCATCTTCTGCACGGCGAGGGTGTGGACGCAGCCGCCCGCCGACTCGAAGAGGTGGCAGTCACAGTGCCACTGATCGTGGTCGAGGGTCACGGCGTGGGAACCGTTATCGCCGGCGAAGCTGGCCTCGAACCGCTGAAGCTTCACGCGGTCCGGCTCGTGCGCATAGCGCATCGCCTTCTCGACCTTGCCGATCATGCTCGAATGCACGTCGCTCTCCTCGTTGTGGGGCGCCGCCTGCGACAGCGGCGCCGGACTGGTCCTACAGCGCCTCAGTCGCTACTCGTCGCCCTGGCGAGCCGCTCCTTGAGCATCGACAGCAGTGTAACCGGCGTGGGATCGGTCTGGTAGAGGATCGCGAGGTAGACCGATACCAGGTCGCCGTAGGCGACCGCGGTCATGGCCCGCGCCAGGCGCGAGTCGCCCTCCGCCCAGACCGTGGTGCGCGACGTGGCGCGCTCCCCGAGCAGCTCGGCCACCACGCCGTACCGCTCGGCGATCGCCGGCGGCTCGCCCGGGTCGCGCACCTCGACGACGGCAAGGCCGTCGGCCAGGTCGCGCGGGTTGTAGCTCCCCTCGATGGCGTTGTGGTTCGCCTCGGGCATCGGCTCCCACGCGGCCCACGCCTTGGCGTTCTCGTTGATCTGCGTCTTCCAGCGGTGCGCCACGGGGGCCATCGGCCCGGCCCCGTAGATCACCGCCACGCGGCCGAAGAGCTGCCAGGCGAGCTGCTTGGCGGGGTTCGCGTCGGTCTCGACCGACGGCCCCATGCGTTCCAGCAGCGCCTCGAGCGCCTCGACCGCCGGTCCGAAGGGATCGGGATCGGTCAGCAGGCCGGCGCGCACCAGCAGCTCGTGGGTCAGCCCCACGCCGAAGCCCACCGCGGCCCGCGGTTGGCCCGGCGCGCGGTACAGGAACAGCGGCTCGCCCGCCACCGACGCGGAGTGGCCGAGCCGGCCGCCGGTGGTGATGACCGCCATCGGTGCACCGATGCGCCGCGCGGCGGCCACCGCGGTGAGCGTCTCGGCCGTCTCCCCGCTGTGCGACGCGGCGATGACCAGCGTCCGCTTCCCCGCCCAGGCGGGCAGCTCGTAGTCGCGGTGCACGACCAGCGGCACGCGGAGCCGCTCCCCGGCGATGCCGGCCACCAGCTCGGCACCGATCGCCGAGCCGCCCATCGCCAGCACCAGCACGCCGTCCACCTCGCCGAAGCGCTCGGGGAGCTCGACCGCGGCGGCCACGCGGCGCGCCTGCGCCAGCTGGCGCGGCAGCTCCCGGACGCGGCCCAGCATGTCGGCAGGGTCGATGCGCGCCAGCACGGCGGGATCGTCCAGGGTGATCGCCTCGTCGAGCTGCGGCGGGGCGTCCGGGTCGCGGGCGTCGCCCTCGCCCTCGTAGTCCTCCGGGTTGCGGCCGGGCTCCTCGTCCGCGTGCTTGTAGCCGAAGAAGTCGCGGGCGTCCATCTAGACCGCGGCCGGGGCGCGCGCGATGCGCCGTCCCTCGGCGAGCAGCGCCTCCACGTCCTCCGGGGAGCGCGCCTCGACGTACACCCGCAGCAGCGCCTCGGTGCCGCTGAAGCGGATGAGCAGCCACGAGCCATCGGTGCGGTAGAACTTGAAGCCGTCGTTGGTGTTGAGCGAGACGCGCTCGACGACCTCCTGGCCGGCCAGCGCCTCCGGCGCTTCCGACGCGAGCCGCGCGAGCGTATCGGTCTTGACCGCGTCGTAGCCCTCGCGCTTGAAGCGGATGTCGATGCGGTTGTAGTAGCTCGGCCCTGCCAGCGCCTGGAGCTCGGCGAGCACCTCGGAGGCCCGCTTGCCCTTGGTGAGCCACAGGTCGAGCAGGAAGAGCCCCGACGCGAGGCCATCGCGCTCGGGAATGTGCATCCCGAACCCGTAGCCGCCCGACTCCTCGCCACCGATGACCGCGTTGGTCTCCGTCATCTTGGGCCCGACGAACTTGAACCCGACCCCGGTCTCGTGGGCCTGCGTGCCGTAGATCTCGGCAAGGCGCTTGGCCATCGAGGTGGTGGTGACGGTGTAGACGGCCGGACCGATCTGCCCCCGCACGTCGAGCAGGTACCAGTACAGCAGCCCGTAGACCTGGAGCTGGTTGACGAACACGCCCTCCTCGGTCGCCATGCCCACCCGGTCCGCGTCCCCGTCGAAGGCGATGCCGATGTCGGCGCCCCAGCGCGGGATCTCGTCCAGCCACTCGTCGATGTTGGGGCGGATCGGCTCGGGGTTGACGCCGCCGAAGAACGGGTTGCGCTCGGTGTGCAGCTCGCGGATGGTCAGGTTGCCGTCACCCAGCAGGCGCGTGAACCAGCCCGAGCCCGATCCGTACAGCGGCTCGACCAGCACGCGCCGGCTCGCCGCCCGGATGCGCTCCAGGTCGACGATGCTCGCCAGCTGGTCGCGGAAGCGGGGATACGGGTCGAAGACCTCGACCAGGCCCGCGGCGCGCGCGTCCTCGAGCTCGCGGCGCGGTGGCAGCTCGTCCTCCGGGTGGGCGTCCATGGTCGCCTCGATGGCGGCCAGCATCTCCGGCGCCGCGGCCCCGCCGGTCTGCGCCTTGACCTTGAAGCCGTTGTCGGTCCACGGGTTGTGACTGGCGGTGATGACGATCCCCGCACCGGCGCTCAGCTCGCGGGTGAAGAAGCTGCCGACCTGGGTGGGGACGGCGTCGGGGGGCATGAAGCTCTTGATGTCATGGGCCGCCAGGACCTCGACGCAGGCCGCGGCGAAGTGCTCGGACGCGAAGCGGCGGTCGTGGCACACCACCACTCCGCGGTCGGCAGCGCCGGTCTGCTGGAGGTATTCGGCGACGCCCCGGGCGCAACGGCGCACGTTGTGGAACGTGTAGTCCTCGCCGATGGCCGCGCGCCAGCCATCGGTCCCGAACTTGATCTTGCTCACGGGCGGTGGGCACGTCTCGTGGTGCGGATCTGGTGGCCACCATGGTAGCGGCTGCGAGAAGTCCGTCCGCGGTCAGTCGCTCCAGCGAACCGGCGAAGCGGGATCGGGCACGTAGACGCAGAAGGTGCCGGTGCGGATGGTGGCCTCCAGGTGGGCGCCCAGGGCCGGGTGCTGCTGGGCGATGCGCGCCATCGACGAGCGGATGGCCCGCGTCACCGCGATCCTGGCCCGCTCCGCCGGCGAGCCGCTGACGCGGTCGCGACCCCCCAGCCCGACGGCGCCCGCCAGCTCGCGGGCGATGGCGTCGAGCTCAGCCTGGAGGTGCGCGGCGCGCTCCGGGTCGTTCCACGACTCCGCCTCGGCGAGCTCGGTGCGCAGCTCCCCCACGCGCTGGCGGTAGGCGGCCTTGGCCTCATCGTCGAGGAGCGGCCCGACATCGGTGAGGCGGCGCGGCGCGAGGCCGTCGCCGTCCGCCGCCTCGGCGGGCGCGACACCGTCCGCGCCCGCAAGGTCCAGGGCGTGGAGCTCGCGGCCCGGAGCGGCGAGCAGGCGCGCCAGGTGGGCCATGCCCTTCGTGTCGCGGATGCGCACGGCCGTGGCGGCGAATTCGATCGACCAGTAGTCGCCCTCGCGGCGGAACGACGCCCCGGTCACGTGCGCGCTCGGCGTGGTCACGTGTTCGCCGGACGGCTCCAGCCGGGCCGCCAGCGCCACCATCCCCAGCCGGCGCGCGGTCGCCAGCGCCGCGGCCTCGAGCGTGGCGGCCCGTTCCACGTCCCCGGCTGCCCCGCGCTGGCGCAGGGTGGCGGCCAGGTCCGCCTGGGAGTGCGCGACCCACGGCCGCGCACCCATGCGCCGGTTGCCGGCCACCGCGGCATCGAGATGCGCCACCGCCTCGTCGAGGTGGCCGGCGGCGCGGGCCAGCAGCCCGAGGTAGCGGTCGGCCGCACCCAGGCTTCCCTCGGTATGGCCGATGGCATTGGCGCCGGCGAAGGGCAGCAGCCGCGCGTACAGCGCCTCGATGGCGTCTGTGGCGCCCAGGCCGG
>DASSPJ010000182.1:0-10485 GCA_035699665.1 Candidatus Limnocylindria bacterium | reverse complement strand
TCCGGGTTCCGCGGCCCATCGGCCGTCAGGCAGACGGCTCCTGGACCGGCCCGGCGTGATCCGGATCGGGGAATGCGTGGCGCAGATCGGGGCGTCGGGCCGCGGCCGCCTCGTCGAGCCGGCCCACCGGGGTGGTGACCGGCGCGCGCCTGATCGCCTCGGGGTCGGTCGCTGCCGTCTCGGCGATGCCGTGCATCACCTCCACGAACCGGTCGAGCGTCTCCAGGCTCTCGGTCTCGGTCGGCTCGATCATCAGCGCCTCCTCGACGATCAGCGGGAAGTAGATCGTCGGCGGGTGGATGCCGTGGTCGAGGATGGCCTTGGCCATATCCAGCGTCGAGATGCCGTGCTCGCGCTTCTGGCGCCGCCCGCTGAACACGACCTCGTGCTTGCAGACCCGGTCGTACGGCAGGTCGTACGCATCGGCCAGGCGAACCCGAAGGTAGTTCGCCGCCAGCACGGCGTCCTCGCTGATCGTGCGCAGCCCGTCGCCGCCGTTGCTCCGGATGTAGGTGTAGGCCCGGACGAACATGCCGAAGTTTCCGTAGCAGCTGCGCACCTTGCCGATGCTGCGCGGTCGATCGGCGTCGAGGGCGAACCGGGCGCCATCGGTGGAGCGTCCGGCCCAGGCGTTGGCGCGCACGGAGTCCGGGTCGCCCTCCACCAGCACCGGTATCGGCGACGGAAGGTAGCGCTCCAGCCGCTCGCTCACGCCGACGGGGCCGGCGCCCGGCCCTCCGCCGCCGTGCGGCGTGCTGAAGGTCTTGTGCAGGTTGAAATGCATCACGTCGAAGCCGGCCTCGCCGGGGCGGAAGCGGCCGAGGATGGCGTTCAGGTTGGCGCCGTCCATGTAGGCGATGGCGCCCGCCTCACGGACCGCGGCCAGCACCTGGTCGATCTGGTCCTCGAAGATGCCGAGCGTCGACGGATTCGTGATCATCAGGGCGGCCACGTCGGGGCCGAGTGCGGCGCGCAGCGCCTCGAGGTCGATGCCGCCCCTCGCGTTCGAGCGAATGGTGACCGCCTCGTAGCCGACCATCGTGGCGGTCGCCGGGTTGGTGCCGTGGGACGAATCCGGCACGAGCACCTTCGTCCGCTGATCACCCTCCCCGCGATCGCGGTGGTAGGCGCGGGTCATGAGCATCCCGGTCAGCTCGCCGTGTGCTCCCGCGGCCGGCTGGAGGCTGACCGCGGGGAAGCCGCTGATCTCCTTGAGCAGCTCGGCGAGCAGCCACATCAGCTCCAGGCTGCCCTGGCTCATCGCCTCGGGGTCGAGCGGGTGCGAGTCGGCAAGGCCGGGCAGCCGCGCGGCCCACTCGTTGACCTTCGGGTTGTACTTCATGGTGCACGAGCCGAGCGGGTAGAAGCCGAGGTCGATGGCGTGGTTGAGGTGCGCCAGCCGGTTGAAGTGGCGGAGCAGGTCGAGCTCGCTCACCTCGGGGAGGCGTGGCGCGGATGCGCGCCGGACCGATGCGGGCAGCTCCGGCTGCCCGGCAGCCGCCTCGCGCGCCGCGGCCGATGCGGTCGGGAAGCGCACCGCACGGCGTTCCGGGCGCGAGGCGTCGAAGATGAGCGGCTCGACGACCGTCAGCTCGTCGCCGCCGGCGGCGCCGGAGAAGGCGGCCCCGCGGCCCGACGGATCGGAGCGCGGCGCCTCGGCGACGCTCATCGGGTCGCCTCCAGGGCGTCCACCAGGCGAGCGACGTCGTCATCGGTCGTGAGCTCGGTGGCCGCGAGCAGCAGCGTGTCGCGCAGCGCCGGCTCGTCGCGCTCGACGACGTGGCCGGCCACGATCCCCGACTCGGCCATCGCCGCATGGCGGCGTGCCGCATCCGGGACGCGGATGGCCACCTCCGCGAAGTAGGGGCCGCTGAAGCGCCGCTCGCCCAGGCCGGCGCCCTCGATCGCGGCGGCGACGTGGCGCGCCTGGATGGTGGACAGCTCCGCCACCTCGCGCAGGCCTTCGGGCCCGACCGCGGTGAGATAGGCGGTGGCGGCCAGCGCCATCAGGGCCTGGTTCGTGCAGATGTTGCTCGCGGCCTTCTCGCGGCGGATGTGCTGCTCGCGCGCCTGCAAGGTGAGGACATAGCCCAGTCGCCCCTGCACGTCGCGGGTGGCCCCCACCAGGCGGCCGGGCATCTGTCGCACCGACGACATCCGCGCTGCCATCAGGCCGACATACGGGCCGCCGAAGCTGACCGGGATGCCGAGTGGCTGGCCCTCGGCGGTCACGATGTCCGCGCCGTACTCGCCGGGCGCCGTCAGCAGGGCGAGCGACGTCGGCTCGACGACGGCCACGAAGAGCGCGCCCACCGCGTGAGCCGCTTCGCCGAGCTCAGCCATCGGCTCGAGCTGGCCGTAGAAGCTCGGCTGCGCCGCGATCAGGCAGGCGACACCGTCATCGAGCAGCTCAGCCGCGCTCGCCGGGTCGGTGGTGCCCGTTCCGCCCTCGGCAAGGTCGACGGGCACCGTCACGACCTCGACGCCGGGGCCCGAGCAGTACGTGGCAAGCACGCGGCGGTAATCGGGGTTCAACCCGGCGGAGACCGCCACCCGATGCCGGCGAGTGAGCCGGCAGGCCATCAGCGCCGCCTCGGCGGTTGCGGTCGCGCCATCGTAGTGCGAGGCGCTGGCCACCTCCATGCCGGTCAATTCGCAGATGAGGGACTGGAACTCGTAGATGCTCTGGAGCGTGCCCTGGCTGACCTCGGGCTGGTACGGCGTGTAGGCGGTGCTGAACTCGGCCCGCCCGACCACCTCGGCGACGACCGACGGGACGAGATGCCGGTACGCCCCATAGCCGAGGAAGCTCACCTCGGGGAGACGGTTGGCGTTCGCCAGGCGCGTCAGCTCGGCCCGTACCTCCTGCTCGGCCATCGGGGCGGGCAGGTCCCAGCCGCTGGCGCGGACGCGCTCGGGGATGTCGGCGAAGAGGTCGTCGACCGAGGCGACGCCGATCGCCGCCAGCATCGCGGCGCGATCGGGATCGGTATGCGGGGTGTAGCCCATCGGTCGACGCCGCGACCTACGCGGTCAGCTCGGCGTACGCGTCGGCGTCCATGAGCGCGTCGAGCTCGGCCGTGTCGGTCAGCGCGACCCGCACGATCCATCCCTCGCCGTACGCGTCGCTGTTGAGCAGCTCCGGCTGCTCGGCCAGGGCGCCGTTGACCTCGGTCACCTCGCCGGAGACCGGCGCGTAGAGGTCGCTGACCGCCTTGACGCTCTCGACCACCCCGAAGCTGCCGAACTGGCTGAGCGAGCTCCCCACCTCCGGCAGCTCGACGAAGACGATGTCGCCCAGCTCGTCGGCGGCGAAGCTGGTGATCCCGATGGTGGCGGTCGACCCGTCGACGCGCACCCACTCGTGCTCCTTCGAGTAGCGAAGGTTCGCGGGGTGGCTCATCGTTCTGCAACTACTCCTGGCGTGGGCGCTTGTAGAAGGGCAACTTTACCTGCTCGGCCCGGTACGGGCGCTCGCGCACCACGACCTCGAAGGCGTTGCCGACGCCCGCCAGCTCGGCGGGCACGTAGGCCATGGCGACCTTCTCGCCGAGCGTCGGCGAGGCGGTGCCGCTGGTGACCGCCCCGACGTCCCGCCCCTCGTGGCGCACCGCGTAGCCGGCACGCGGGATGGCGTTCTCGCGCATCACCAGGCCGATCAGCTTGCGGCGCGGCCCGGCCTGCTGCACCTGCGCCAGCGCGGCGCGCCCGACGAACTCGCCCTTGTCGAGCTTCACCACGCGGCCCAGGTTCGCCTCGAACGGGTTGGTCCGGCGGTCGAGCTCGTTGCCGTACAGCGGCATGCCGGCCTCCAGGCGCAGCGTGTCGCGCGCCCCGAGCCCGGCGGGGATCAGGCCGTCCGTGGCGCCGGCCTCCAGCAGGGCGTCCCACAGGTGGCCCGCGTGACGATTGGCGCAGAACAGCTCGAAGCCGTCCTCCCCGGTGTAGCCGGTCCGTGCCACGAGGCAATCCACGCCGGCCACCGTGGCGCGCAGCGAGCGGTAGTAGCCGAGGTCGGCGAGGGAGGCGTCGGTGAGCCTCGACAGGATGGCCGCCGCCCGCGGGCCCTGCGGCGCGACCAGGGCGGTGCGGTCCGAGCGGTCGTCGAGGGTCGCATCGAAGTCGCCGCGCGCCAGGAGCGCCTCGAGGTGCTCGACCACCGCGTCGCGGTTGGCGGCGTTGCAGACGACCAGGTAGCCGTCCTCGACCCGGTAGCAGATGAGGTCGTCGATGATGCCGCCGTCGGGCTGGCAGAGCATGGCGTACTGCGCCTGTCCGGGCTCCAGCGCGCCGGGATCGCTGACCAGCGCGTAGCGGAGGAAGGCCACCGCCTCGCCGCCGCCCACATGCACCTCGCCCATGTGCGACAGGTCGAACAGGCCGGCCGCGCCGCGGACCGCACGATGCTCCTCGAGGATGGAGCGGTACTGGACCGGCATCTCGTAGCCGGCGAACGGGACCAGCCGCGCTCCGGCGGCGACGTGGCGGTCGTGGAGCGGCGTGCGGCGCAGGGCGGGAGCCTGGCTCATGCGGTCGCCTCGGCTCCGCGGGCGGCGAGCAGCTCCGCGGCCCGCTCGACGACGGCCCGCTCGGTGGCGTGGGTCAGCAGCTCGAGCGCCTCCTCGACCTGCACCCAGCGCACCTCGTCGAACTCGTGGTCGTGCTCCTCGATGGCGCCGCCGATCGGCCGCATCAGGAAGAAGTGGACCGTCTTGTGGAAGCGGGTCTGGCCGCGGACGAAGAAGTACGAGATCGAGTCGATCCGGTCCTCGGCGTCGACGGCCAGGCCGGTCTCCTCGCGGGTCTCGCGGATGGCCGTCTCGACGATCGTCTCCCCGGCATCGGGGGTGCCCTTCGGCAGGGCCCACAGGCGGGGCTGGCGGCGGTGGACGAGGATGATCTCGAGCCTACCCTCCCTGGACCGATGGACGACGCCGCCGGCGCTGACGGCGCGCGCGTTGCGAAGCCCCGGCACGCCGCCTACGCGCGGCGAGCGCGCGATGGCTCCGGTCGGCGGGCGATGAGCCCCAGGCGACCGACCGACGGGAAGCGGAAGCGGCTGGTGGAGGGGCGCAGCAGCAGGATGGTGGCGGCGGCGGGCCGCCGTCGAGCGTGGAAGGTGGTGCCGGATCGCGGCAAGCCGAGGCGCGCTCCGCGACCGCCAGGTGTGCGGCGGACGCCGAACTCGATGCTGGGGTGCGAAACGAAGCGGGCCACCACACTCACGCGCATGCTGCGCATTGTACGCGGGCACCGGGCGCCTGCAACCGTCTACGCGCCGGCGCCCCGGCGCGCGAGCAGCTCGCGGTAGAGGGCGACCGTCTCCGCGGTCCGGGTCGCCAGCGCCAGCCGCTCCGCCCCCTCGGCCGCGGCCGTCGCCATCGCGCGCCGGCGCGGCCCGTCGGCCAGCAGCGTTGCCAGCGCCGCCGCCAGCCGGGCGGGCCGATCGGCCGCGGGCTCGGCGGCCACCAGCATCCCGTCGAGCCCGTCGCGCACCGCGTCGCGCACGCCCGGCGCGTCGACGCCGACCACCGGCACCCCGGCCGCGAGCGCCTCCGCCACCACGAGCCCCTGGGTCTCGGTCCGCGACGCGACGACGAAGAGGTCGCCCGATGCGAGCAGCGACAGCGCCGCGGTGCGTGGGCGCGCGCCGGCAAACCAGGTGCGCGTCGCCAGGTCCGGATCCGCGGCGTGGCGGCGGAGCGCGGCGGCCGAGGGACCGTCGCCGATGACCGCCAGGTGCAGCCCGGGCACGGCGGCGACCGCCTCGAGGATCTCCTCGACGCTCTTCTCGGGGGCGAGGCGCCCCAGCGCGACGGCGACGACGGCGTCTGCCGGCCAGCCGGCACGCGTGCGCAGGTCGTCCGGGACGAGCCCCCGCACGACGTCCAGGTCGATGCCGGTCGGGATCACGCGCACCACGGTCGCGGCGCGCGAGGGGAGAAGTGCGCGGATCTCGGCCCCGAGGTCGGTGCCCGGTGCGACCACCGCGTCGCAGGCCGCCCAGAAGGCCCCGAGCCAGCGGCGCAGCGCGGTGCGAGCCGGGCCCGCCAGCGGGCCGAGGTAGTGCGCGTAGTCGTCGAAGCGGGTGTGGTGGGTGAACACCAGCGGCACCCCGAGGCGCCGTGCGATGCGCCGCCCGCGCCGGCCGGCCCCGAACGGGGAGGCGACGTGGACCACGTGCGGGGCGAAGGCCAGCGCCTCGCGCATGGCGGCCCGACCGGCCAGCGGCAGCGGCACGCGGTAGCGGGGCGGCGCGGGGCGCGGAAGCTGCACCGACGGCAGCCAGACGGTGCGCGGCGCAGGCCCCCCGGTGCCGACCGCTGGCGGGGCCTCGTCCCCCGCCGCGGGCCGCGGGACGAGGAGCATCACCTCGTGCCCGGCGGCTCCCAGGCCGCGGGCCAGGGCATCGGTCGCGACGGTGACGCCGGACAGGTAGGGCAGCCCCGTCTCCGCGACGAGCAGGACGCGCAGGCGCCGATCCGCCGCGCTCACGGGTCCGCGGGCACGCGGCCGACGTGCAGCGTGGCCAGGCCGACCGGCAGCCAGCGCCAGCGGACCTCCTCCAGCCCGGCCGCGCGGAGCAGGCCGGCGACCGCGTCGGGGGGCGGGTAGGCCAGCATGCTGGCCGGCAGATACCGATAGGCGGCGCCCTGGCGGGCGAGCCGACCCAGGAGCGGCACCACGCGCCGGAACCAGGTGCGGAAGAGGCGCCGCCCGATGCCGCCGCGTGGCTCGGCGATCTCCAGGACCACGACCCGCCCGCCGGGGCGCACCACCCGGCGCATCTCGCTGAGGGCAGCCGCGTAGTCGGGCACGTTGCGCAGGCCGAAGCCGATGAGGGCCGCGTCGAAGCTGGCCGCCGGGAACGGGAGCGCCAGCGCATCGGCGAGCCGGAAGTCGACCGCCGCTCCCCTCGCGCGCGCCCGCGACAGCATCCCCTCGCTGATGTCCACCCCCACCACGCGTCCCTCCGACCCGACGCGGGCGGACGCGGCCTCCGCCAGGCGCCCGGTCCCGCAGGCCACGTCGAGCACCGCCATGCCCGGGCGCAGGCGCGCGGCACGCACCGCCGCCCGCCGCCAGATGCCGTCGATGCCGCCGGTCATCAGCGTGTTCATGGCGTCGTACAGCGGCGCGATGCGGTCGAACATGCCGCGCACGGCGGCCGGATCGGCGGGGTTGCCCGGGCCGGGCGCCGCCGCGCTCACCGGTGGACCGAGGGCAGGTCGGCGACCGGGCTCGCCTCGGCCGGCGGGGCGGCGCCGGTGGCCGCCGCGCCCGCCCGCGCGGGCGCCAGGTGCCGCTCGGGATCGCGCACGCCACGCACGAAGAGCAGGCCGAAGGTGAGCGCCGCGGCCAGCAGCGGCCCGCCGATCATGGTGGTCGTGGCGCCGAGCAGCGACGAGACCGGCCCGGTGAGGGCGAAGGAGAGCGGCACCAGCCCGATCGAGACGAGCCAGTCGAGGCTCGAGACGCGGCCCAGCATGTCGCGGGGCACCAGCTCCTGGAGGAGGCTGTTCCAGATCACCTGGCCGAGCATGAACGAGGCGCCCATGATGGCCGCGATGAGCATCGGCTGCCACAGCTCGGTCATCAGCCCGTACCCGGCGAGGGCAGCCGTCCCGATCGTCCAGGCCACGTACATGGTGGTGATCCGACGGCCCGGGATCGACAGCTGTCCGACCGCCACGGCCGCCACGATCGACCCCACCCCGCTGGCCGCGAAGATCAGCCCCAGCGCGTCGGGACCGAGGCCGAGACGGTTCTTGACCAGGTACGGCAGCAGGACCTCGACCGGGCCGAAGAAGACGAGCAGGCTGAGCATCGCCGCGAGGAGCGTCGTCCAGCACCACGGGTTGGCGCGCACGAAGCGCAGCCCCTCGCCGACGTCGGCGAGCGTGCGCCGCAGGCCGTGTGCGCCGGCGTCCACCGCCCGCGGGGCCCCCGGGGTCATGGCCCCGATGAGCGCCGCCGACCCGAGGAACGAGGCGCCGTCCACCGCGAAGGCGGTCCCCGGCCCCAGCGCGCCAACCGTGATCCCGCCGAGCGCCGGGCCGACGATGCGCACCATCAGCGGACGAATGAGGCCGAACAGGGCGTTGGCCTGCGGCAGCTCCTCAGCGGGCACCACCTCGGGGAGCAGCGCCGTGGAGGCCGGGTTGAAGAGCGCGTCGCCGAGCCCCGCCACCGCGATCAGCACCATGATGTGCCACAGCTCGATGACGCCCAGCATGGACAGCAGCCCCATCGTGCCGATCGCGGCCGCGCGCAGCAGGTCGGCGAGGACCATCAGGCGCCGCCGGTCGTGGCGGTCGGACAGGACGCCGCCGACCAGCAGGAAGAGGACCATCGGCAGCGTCCACGCCACGCCCACCAGCGAGAGCGCGGTGGGCACGTTGCTGATCTCGTACACCTGCCACGCCAGGGCCACGTAGAAGAAGCCGTCACCGAGCAGCGAGACGGTCGATCCGGCCGCCAGCAGGGCGTAGTCGCGGCGCGCGAGGGGGCGGAGGATGCGCAGCCCGCGCACGCGATCCAGGGCGCGGCGCATCACGGACACGGGGCCGGGGAGATGGTGGGCGATACTGGATTCGAACCAGTGACCTCACGGATGTGAACCGTGCGCTCTAACCGACTGAGCCAATCGCCCATCGCGGGGTCCGCAGTATAGCCGGGGCCCGCGACCGCCTCAATCACGGCTGCGCCTCAGCGCATCTGGCCGAAGATCTGGGTGACCACCTGCAGGATGAGGATGGCGATCATCGGCGAGAAGTCGATCCCGCCGGCCGCCGGCAGGAGGCTGCGGATGGGCGCCAGGATCGGCTCCGTCGCGGCGTAGACGAACGCGACCAGGCCGCCCCCGCCACCGGGCATCACCCAGCTGATGATCACCCGGGCGAGGATGAGCAGCGACAGCACGGTCGCCAGCAGGAAGACGAAGTTGTAGAGCACCTCGGCCATCGCCTCGGAGGATAGCGCGCCCGCCGCTCAGCCGCCGCCCGCCGGCCTCGCGCCGAAGAGGGCGGTACCGATGCGCACCACGGTGGCGCCCTCCTCGACCGCGATGGCGGCGTCGCCGCTCATCCCCATCGACAGCTCGGGGAGCGCGATGCCGGCGCGCTGCTCCAGCTCGTCGCGCAGGCCGCGCAGCCGCGTGAAGGCCGGGCGAGGGTCGCCGCCGGCCGCCGCGATCGTCATCAGCCCCACCACCTCGATCGAGCGCGTGTCGCGGACCGCCGCCACGACCGCCGCGTCCGCCAGCGCGCGCGGGTCGAAGCCGCTCTTCGTCGCCTCGCCGGTGACGTTGACCTGGAGCAGGGCCCGCGGGCGCGACCCGGCGTCGTGAGCCGCGGCGTCAAGGCGGCGCAGCAGGGCGGCCGAGTCCACCGAGTGGATCCAGGCGAACGCCGCGGCCGCGGCGCGCGCCTTGTTGGACTGGAGGTGGCCGACCAGGTGCCACGCCAGGTCGGGCAGCGCCGCGACCTTCGGCAGCGCCTCCTGGACGCGGTTTTCGCCGAGCGCCGTCAGGCCGGCATCGCGCGCGGCGCGGCATACCTCGATCGGCCAGCCCTTGGTGATCGCCACGATGCGCACGCCGGCCGGGTCGCGGCCGGCGCGCGCCGCCGCCTCGTCCAGCGTGCGCCGCACGGCGGCCGCGCGCGCCGCGATCTGGTCGACGGTCGGGAGGTCCATCGGGCGCATCGTGGCACGTCGCGGGATGCCGCGAGGCCCGGCGCCTGGCCGGGCCTCATCGGTCTGGTGGTCCGGCGGGCAGCCTGTCCGCCATCGGTCTCAGTCGGACTTGCGCCGCAGGAAGGACGGGATGTCGAGGTCGGTCTCCCCGTAGCTCGGCCGCTCGAGGCTGGGTCGCACGGGGAGCGGCTCACGCTCCGCCGGACGCACCTCGGTCGGCTCGAGGCTTCCCGACCCGCTCGAGCGGGCGAACGGCGATGGCTCGCCGAGCTGCTCGTTGAGCGACGCGCGCTCGGAGCGCTCGCGCTCGATCTCGGCGAGGATCTCGCGGCTGCGCTCGTCGAGGCTCTGCTCGATCCCCGGCGCCGCCTCGGCCGTCGCCTGGCCCTTGCCGGGGCGGACCTTCTTGGTGCCGTCGAAGCCGGTGGCGATGACGGTGACCTTCACCTCGTCGCGCATGCGGTCGTCGATCACCGTGCCGAAGATGATGTTCGCCTCGGGATCGGCGGCCTCCTTGATCACCTCGGCCGCCTCGTTGACCTCGAACAGGCCGAGGTCGCTGCCGCCGGTGACGTTGAACAGGATGCCGCGCGCGCCCTGGATGTTGACCTCCAGCAGCGGGCTCATGACCGCCGCGCGCGCCGCCTCGATGGCGCGGTTCTCGCCGGTGCCGATGCCGATCCCCATCATCGAGCTGCCGGCGTCGCGCATGATCGTCTTGACGTCGGCGAAGTCGAGGTTGATGAGGCCCGGCACGGTGATCAGGTCGCTGATGCCCTGCACGCCCTG
>DASSPJ010000181.1:0-11935 GCA_035699665.1 Candidatus Limnocylindria bacterium | reverse complement strand
ACGAGTGCCAATCGGTATAATCGCCGACCGATGGCCGTGAAGCGCGACTACTACGAGATCCTGGGCGTCTCCCGGGAGGCGAGCGACGACGAGATCAAGCGCGCCTTCCGGAAGCTGGCGCAGCAGCACCACCCCGACGTGGACGGCAGCGACGGCGCCGAGGCGCGCTTCAAGGAGGTCAACGAGGCGTACCGCGTGCTGTCGGACCGGCAGCGGCGCACGGCCTACGACATGTTCGGCCACGCGGGCGTCGACGCGGCGGCCGCGGGCGGCGGCTTCGACGGCGGCTTCGGCGGCGGCTTCGGGCCGTTCGGCGACATCTTCGACGCCTTCTTCGGCGGCCAGCCCGGGACCCGCGGCCGGCCACGGGTGGTCGCGGGCGCGGACCTGCGGTACGACCTGCACATCGAGTTCGCGGAGGCGATGTCCGGCGTCACGAGGGAGATCAGCTTCCCGACGCTCGTGACGTGCAGCGTGTGCGCGGGCAGCGGCGGCGAGCCGGGCACCGAGCCGGAGCGCTGCCCGGACTGCAACGGGACGGGAGAGCGGCGGCGGGTGTCCCAGACGATCCTCGGCCAGATGGTGAACATCGTGGCCTGCCCGCGCTGCGGCGGCGAGGGTCGCATCGTCAGCTCCCCGTGCCAGCACTGCGGCGGCGACGGGCGGGTGCGCGAGCAGCGCACGCTCGAGGTCAGCGTGCCGGCCGGGATCGACTCCGGGCAGCGGATCGCGCTGGAGGGGCAGGGCGAGGCCGGGCCGCGCGGCGGGCCCCCGGGCGACCTGTACGTGGCCATCACCGTAGCCGACCATCCCGAGCTGATCCGTCGCGGGACCGAGCTCTACCACGAGCTGCCGGTCACGTTCGCCCAAGCGGCGCTGGGGGCGACCGTCAGCGTGCCGACCGTCGACGGCGAGGCGGAGCTGACCGTGCCGCCGGGGACGCAGAGCGGCACCGAGCTGCGCCTGCGCGGCAAGGGGGTGCCACGCCTGCGGGGCGGCGGGGCCGGGGACCTGCACGTCATCGTCACCGTCGTGGTGCCGTCGAAGCTGAGCCGGCGCGAGCGTGAGCTGCTCGAGCAGCTCGCCGAGGCGAGCCAGCCGGCCCGGCTGCCGCGCGACGGTGGCGGGATGTTCGACCGCCTGCGTGACATCTTCCACTGATCGCGGCGCGACCGGCGAGCGCTGGCTGGAGCTGTCGGTCGAGGTCGACGTCGAGGCAGTCGAGCCGGTCAGCGAGATCCTCGGCCGCGTCGCGCCGGGAGGCGGCACGGCGGTCCGCCCGACCCGCCTGATCCGCGACCCGCACGACGAGCTGAGCGTGCGGGAGGACACCAGCGCGCCGTTCGTGGTGACCGCCCACGTGCCCGATGACGCGGCGGCCGCGGCGGCGATCGAAGCCACCGAGCGCGCCCTGTGGCACCTCCAGGCGTTCGGCCTGCGACCGGTGGGCGGGCTCACCGTGCGGGCCGTCGATGCGTCGGACTGGACCGATGCCTGGAAGGACCACTACGCCACGCAGCGCATCGGCCGGGTGGTGGTGGTTCCGAGCTGGCTCGACGAAACGCCGCGCGACGGGGAGGTGGCGATTCGCATGGACCCCGGGATGGCCTTCGGAACCGGCCTGCATCCCACCACGCGCGGCTGCCTCGAGCTTCTCCAGGCGCACGGACCGATGCCGGAGCGGGTCCTCGACGTGGGCTGTGGCTCGGGAATCCTCGCGCTGGCCGCCCTGCGGCTGGGCGCCGCACGGGCCGACGCGCTGGACACAGACCCGCTGGCGGTGGAGGCGACGCGCGCCAACGCGGCCGGCAACGGGCTGGCAGGGCGCCTCCGGGTGCGGCAGGGGACCCTGCCCGCCACGCCGACCGTGGAGCCCTATCCGCTGGTGCTCGCCAACCTCGTGGCGGCGGTGCTGGTCGAGCTCGCCGAGCCGCTCGCCGCGCACCTTGCCCCGGGTGGGACGCTGCTGGCGAGCGGGGTGATCGAGGGACGCGCCGACGAAGTCCGCGGCGCGCTGGAGGCGGCCGGCCTGCACGTCGCCGCGGAGCGCCACGACGGGGAGTGGGTCAGCCTGCGCGCCGAGCGTCCCGCATGAGCGGCACGGTGCACCGCTTCTTCGTCGCGGCGGGGACGCTCGCCGGGCGCGAGCGCCTGCCGCTCCCCGGGGAGCTGGAGCACCAGCTGCGTCGCGTCCTGCGCCTGCGCGACGGGGCGGAGATCGTGCTGCTCGAGGGCGACGGCGAGGAGGCGATCTGTCGCCTCGACGGTGGCGAGCTGGTGGTCATCGGGCGCCGCCGGTCGATCGGGGAGCCACGCCACCGCCTCACCGTGGTGCAGGCCCTCCTCAAGGGGGACGCCCTCGAGGTCGCCGTGCGCGCCGCCACCGAGGTCGGCGCGGCCGCGTTCCGCCTCGTCGTCACCGAGCGCTGCGTGGTGCGCGACCTCTCCCCGCGCAGGCTGGCCCGGCTGCGGGCCGTGGTGCGCGAGGCGGCCGAGCAGGCGGAGCGAGGCGTCGTGCCACCCGTCGAGGGCCCCATGCCGCTCGGCGCGGCCATCGGTCCGGGGTCGGTGCTCCTGTGGGAGCGCGGAGGGTCCGGGCAGGTCCGTCTCTCGGCGCTCGAGCCGCCGGGAAGCGTGGTCATCGGTCCGGAGGGCGGCTTCACGCCGGACGAGGTGGCTGCCGCCGAGCGGGCCGGCGCGACACTCGCCGGGCTCGGGCCGCGGATCCTGCGCGGTGAGACCGCGGGCGCCGTGGCGTGCGCGATCGTCCTGTCCCGCAGCGGGGATGGCGGCTGAGTGCCGCCGGGGCGCGGTCTCGCGACGCGACCAACCGCGGTCCCGCCACCTGCGCCGGCTTGGGCCGCGGCGCTCGGCGGGCGTAGTCTGCCCAGGCTGACGGGAAGGAGGAGCCGCCTCGTCGGCCGGCTCGTCCCTCACCTCAGCCACACCAGGCTGACCCGCGGGAGGAGGGGGCACCCCGACCGACGTTCCGCACGCCCCTCCCGCCGGTCAGTCTCCCGGGACTGACGGGCCGGCGCCTTGCCAACCCCTGGAGCCCCCGGTTCACCGCCAGGCGGTGACATGACGGGCGACTTCGCCTAGGCTCCGGTGCATGGCCGACAGCGACTGCCTCTTCTGCCGGATCGTGGCCGGCGAGATCCCATCCGACCTGCTCCACGAGGACGACGAGGTGATCGTCTTCCGCGACATCGCACCGCAGGCGCCGACGCACGTCCTCGCCATCCCGCGGCGCCACGTGCCGTCCGCCGCCGAGCTCACCGACGAGGACGGCCCGCTGCTGGCCGCCCTCTTCGCCGCCCTGCGCCGCGTCGCCACCGATGCCGGCCTCGCGGACTACCGAATCGTCACCAACGTCGGGCCGGGCGCCGGGCAGAGCGTCCTGCACCTGCACCTGCACCTGCTCGGCGGCCGCGCCATGAGGTGGCCGCCCGGCTGACGCGCCGATTGACCGGCACCGATGCCACTGCTACCCTCGGTCGGCTTGCGTGCCCCTGTATCGAGCACGCCGGCGGCCCCTGTCAGCGCCACGGAACCGAGGCGCGGCCGTCGGTGGCATCGGTCCGTGGGCACGAAATCGAGAGCGGGAAGGAGGCGAGACGTTTGGCAGAAGTCCGCGTGGGCGAGAACGAGACGTTCGAGAGCGCGCTGCGTCGCTTCAACAAGAAGATCCAGCAATCGGGGATCCTGGCCGAGGCACGACGTCGCGAGCACTACGAGAAGCCCAGCGTGAAGCGGAAGCGAAAGGAAGCCAAGAAGCGCAAGGCTTCGTCCCGCTCCTAGGCCAGACGCTCACTCCACATCGAGGCGCGAAGGAGGATGGACCGATGAGATCGACCGATCCGGCCACCGCGCCCCGCCACACACCGCTCCGATGACCCTCCTGCAGCAGGTCGAGTCGGCCATGCGCGACGCCATGCGCGCGCGCGACGAGCGACGCACCATCACGCTCCGCAGCGCGATGGCGGCGGCCCACAACCGGAAGATCGAGCTGGGCCGCGACCTGACCGACGACGAGATGGTCGAGGTGCTGGGCAAGGGCGTGAAGACGCGCCGCGAGAGCATCGAGATCTACCGCGCCGCGGGGCGCGAGGACCGCGCCGCGCCGGAGGAGGCCGAGATCGCGATCCTCACCGAGTTCCTGCCGGCCCAGCTCTCCGCCGATGAGGTCGAGTCGCTGGCGCGCGCCGCGATCGCCGAGACCGGCGCGAGCGGGCCCGCCGACATGGGGCGCGTCATGGGTCGCGTCACGCAGCACACGAAGGGCCGCGCCGACGGCCGCATGGTGAGCGAGCTGGTGCGCCGCCTCCTCGCGGAGGGACCGGGATGACCAGCGGCAGCCGCCCGCGTCGCGGCGGCGCCTTCATCCCGCGCACGCTCGCCGAGCTGGAGGCCGGTGGTCCCGGCCGCGCGGCCGTCATCCGCGCCGCCCTCGTCGTCGCGCTCCTGGCGCTCGCCATCTTCGCCATCCTCACCGTCAGCCTCACCCCCTCACAGGTGAACCTGGCGGTGGACGACATCGCTCAGGCCGACGTGCGCGCGCCCGCCGACGTCACGTACCAGTCCGGCGAGCTGACCGCCGCCGCGCAGCAGAACGCCGCCGACGCGGTCGAGACGCAGTACGAGCCGATCCGGCCGCGTCCCGACATCGCGGCGGACCAGCTCGGGCGGCTCGACAACCTCGCGTCGGCGATCACCGAGATCCTGGCCGCGCAGGAGGCGGGCGAGCTGGACGAGGCCGAGGTGCCGGCGGCCATCCGCCGCGCGGCACCGCAGCTGACGGTCGACCAGGTCACGGCCATCGCCGGCCTGACCCAGGCCCGCTGGGAGCCGATCGTGGCGGCCGCGAGATCGGTCCTCGAGTCGACACAGGCCGGGGCCGTCCGCGAGGGCGAGCTCGAGGCCGCCCGCGCCGCGGCCCGCGCCAACATCACGGCCGAGCTCCCTCAGCCGGATCGAGCGCTGGCCGGCGACCTGGTGGTCGGCTTCATCGCCGCCAACGAGCGGATCGACATCGCCGCCACCGAGCGCGCACGCGACGAGGCGCGGGCCACCGTCGACCCGGTCTTCGTGACCATCAAGCAGGGCGAGACCATCCTCTCCGTCGGCGACCGCGTCGAGGCCACCGACATCGAGGCGCTCCAGGAGCTGGGCCTCACCCGGCCGCAGGTCGCCGCCGGCACGCTGGCCGGGCAGGGGCTGCTGTCGATCCTGCTGGCGGCGCTGCTCACCGGCTACCTGTGGCGCTTCGAGCCGGAGATCTGGCATCGCAACCGGTCGCTGCTCCTCTTCCTGCTGGCCTTCGTGGTGAGCGCCATCGCCCTGCGCATCGCCGCCGACCGCACGCTGTGGACCTACGTCGTGCCCACCAGCGCAGCGGTCCTGCTGATCGGGATCCTGCTCGGCGGCTCGGCCGGTGCGGCCCTGGCGGTGGGGCTGGCGGCCCTCGCGGGGATCGCCAACCGGGAGGCCCTGGCGCCGGCGGTGTATGTCCTGGCGGGCGGCGCCGCGGCCCTGGTGACGATCGTCCGCGCCGAGCGGCTCAATGCCTTCGTGCGCACCGGGGCGGTGGTGGCGATCACCAACGTCGCGGTGCTCACCGCCTTCAACCTGATCGACCAGCGGGACGTGGGCGGCGTCCTCCAGGGGGTCCTGGCGGGGCTCGTCAACGCCGGCCTGTCGGTGATCCTGGCGGTCGGCTCGTTCGCCACGCTGGGCAACGTGTTCGGGATCATGACCGTCTTCCAGCTGCTCGAGCTCGCCAACCCCTCGAACCGCCTGCTGCGGCGGCTGCTGCTCGAGACCCCCGGCACGTACCACCATGCCGTCATGGTCGGCAACCTGGCCGAGCGCGCCGCCGAGACGATCGGCGCCGACCCGCTGTTGGCTCGCGTGGCGGCCTACTACCACGACATCGGCAAGATGCGGAACCCGCTGGCCTTCATCGAGAACCAGGCGGGGGCGCGGAACATCCACGACGAGCTCGACGCCGAGACCAGCGCGCGGATCATCGCCAGCCACATCCGCGACGGGATCGACCTGGGCTACGAGTATGGGCTGCCGGTCCAGATCATCGGCTTCATCCCCCAGCACCACGGGACGAGCACGATGAGCTACTTCTACGGCAAGGCGCTCCGCGAGGTGAGCGGGAACGAGGAGCTCGTCGACGCGGAGCGGTTCCGCTACCCCGGGCCCAAGCCGCAGAGCCGCGAGGCGGCCATCCTGATGCTCTCCGACGGGGTCGAGGCATCGGTCCGCTCGCTGGATCGCAAGGATCCGGAATCGATCCGCGGCATGGTCGACCGCATCGTCGACGAGCGTGTCGCCGACGGCCAGCTCGACGACGCCGATCTGACCCTCAAGGACATCACCTCCATCAAGGAGGCGTTCGTCCAGCAGCTGCTCGGGATGTACCACTCCCGCATCAAGTACCCCGACAACGTCGTCCCGCTGGAGCAGCGCGAGCGCGCCTGAGACCGATGCGGCAGCGGTCCCTGCGGCAGCGTGGCCCACTGCTCACGCTGTGCAGGTCATCCGTGGTGTGTGCCGAGTTCCGGCGACCCGCAGCGCCTAATCCGGCTTGGGACGAGGAATAGCCCGCGCTGGGGCCCCTGAATCGGGGCGGCGCTCGCCGGCAGCCGAGATTGCTTGCAGCCGATGGGGATTGGTCGTATTTGCGGACATCGGTCGCAGGACCGGCAGCGGGAGGGGCTCGGGCGGCACGCCCGCCGGTTCGGCGAGGCGGAGCTGGTACCAGGCCACGTCGTGCCAGGCACCGGCCTTCCAGCCGACCCGCTCGTAGACGCCGACCCGCCGCATCCCGATCGCCTCGTGGAGCGCCACGCTGGCCGGGTTGGGCAGCGTGATGCCGGCGTAGGCGTTCACGAACCGCTGGCGGCGGAGCAGCTCGAGCAGCTCGTCATACAGGAGGCGGCCGATGCCGCGGCGGTGGAACGAGGCGTCAACGTACACCGAGATGTTCACCGCCCAGCGATAACCGGCCCGATCACGGTGCGGGCCGGCATAGGCATAGCCAAGGACGCGGGCGTCCTGCTCGACGACCAGCCACGGGGTGCGCTCGAGGGTGCTCGCGATCCGCTCGCGCATCGCCGCCGCATCGGGCGCGACCTCCTCGAACGAGGCCAGCGACTCCTCGACCGCGGGGCGGTAGATCGCCGCGACCGAGGCCGCGTCGCGCCGCGCATCGGCGAGTCGGACGATCACGTGGCCTCGGGGACGAGCTCCGTCGGTCGCGGGGCGGTCGACGGGCGGCTGGCCCGGCGCTCGGTGGAGGGTGCCACCAGCCAGGCGACGAGGAGCGCGGCGAAGGTGGCGAGGGCGGCGATGACCATCGGTCTGTCTCCTTGGTTCTCTGGAGGTCAGGGCTGGTAGGCGATCTCGCCGTGCTGCGCGAGGTCGAGGCCGGCCTCTTCCTCCTCGTTCGGCACGCGGATCGGGATGACGAGGTTGACGGCGAACAGGATCCCGGCGGTGACGGCGGCGCTGTAGCAGGCCGTCACGCCCACCGCGAAGGCCTGGAGCGCGAGCTGGGACGGTGACCCGGCGAGCAGGCCGTCGCGCCCGGCGGCGTTGACCGCCACGGTGGCGAACACGCCGGTCGCCAGCGCGCCGAACGCGCCGCCGACACCGTGGACGGCGAAGACGTCGAGCGCGTCGTCGATGCGCGACCGCAGGCGCAGCTGGGAGGCCGCGTAGCAGGCCCCCGCGACCCCCGCGCCGATGAGGACCGAGGCGGCCGGGGTGACGAAGCCGGCGGCCGGGGTGATGGCCACCAGGCCGGCCACGGCGCCGACCGCCGCACCGAGCACCGACGGCGAGCCACGGTGCAGCCAGCTGATGGTGACCCACGTGATGGCCGCGGTCGCCGCCGCGGTGTTGGTGGTGACGAAGGCGGTGGCGGCGATCCCGTTGGCGCCGAGTGCCGAGCCGGCATTGAAGCCGAACCAGCCGAACCACAGCAGTCCGGCGCCCAGCACCGTCATCGGCACGTCGTGCGGCTCGGTGGCCGGCTCGACCAGTCCGCTGCGGCGACCGATGAACAGGGCGGCAACCAGGGCCGCCACGCCGCTCGACAGGTGGACCACCGTGCCTCCGGCGAAGTCGAGCACGCCGAGGCCGAAGAGCCAGCCATCGGGTGACCAGACCCAGTGGGCGATCGGCGCGTAGACGAACGTCGACCACGCCACCGCGAAGATGACGAACGCCTTGAAGCGCTTGCGCTCGGCGAACGCGCCGGTGATGAGGGCCGGGGTGATGATGGCGAACATCATCTGGAAGGCCATGAAGGCCAGGTGCGGGATGGTGGTGGCATAGACGTCGGACGGTGCGCCGGTCACGCCCTCCAGCCCGATCCAGTCGAGCCCGCCGATGAGCCCGGCGCCGGTATCGGGCCCGAAGGCCAGCGTGTAGCCCCACAGGACCCACGTCACGCTGACCAGGCCCAGGATGAAGAAGCTGTGCATGATCGTGGAGAGGACGTTCTTGCGGCGCACCAGCCCGCCGTAGAAGAGCGCCAGGCCGGGGGTCATGAGCATGACCAGGGCGGCCGAGACGAGGATCCAGGCTGTGTCTCCGGTGTCGATGGTCGGCATGCGGGCGGGACTCCAGGCTGCGCGGGCTGCTGTTGTGCAGGAAGCCTGACGGCGCAGCAGACCGATGCCCACCCCGGTCGACCGGCCGATAGCGGTGACCTCTTGTGCATCTTGCACAAACGGGCCTCCGTGCTTGAGGTGCCTGCCCCGCGTCGCCTAGGATGGTCGCCTCATGGCCTGCCAGGTCACCGTCCACGACCGGATCGGCTCCCAGCGGCTCGCCTCCGCGGTCGAGCCCCTGACGGTCGGCGCCGCGGTCGCGCTGCTCGAGTCGGCGATCGCGGAGACCGCCAAGGCCGCCCTGGGTGCGCGGAACGTGGAGGTCGAGCTGACGCTCGCCGGCGACGCCGAGATGTCGCGCCTCAACTTCGACCACATGGGCGAGCGCGGCCCCACCGACGTCCTCTCGTTCCCCCTGCACGAGTGGTCGGTCGAGGAGGGGCACTCACACCTCGCCGACGACGACGGGATCGGGCCGCCGGGGACGTTGCTGCTCGGTGACGTGGTGATCGACGTGGACCAGGCGGTGCGCCAGGCGGCGGAGGGCGGCTGGTCGGTGGTCGAGGAGATGGTCCTGCTGGCCATCCACGGGACGCTGCACCTGGTCGGGCACGATCACGCCGAGATCGATGAGGAGGCGTCGATGCGCAGTGTGGAGCACGACGTGCTGCGGACGCTCCACCGTCGCCATCATGACGTCCCCTGGCAGCCCGGCTCGCTCTTCGACCGGGCGGGACACGCGGTCTCGACCAGCAGCTAGGCGAACCGATCGGCGCGCAGCGCCGCGGGGATGTCGGCGCCGCCCAGGACCGCGTCGACCGCCAGGCGCGCCGCGGCGGGTCCGGTGCTGATCCCCCACGGGCCATGGCCGGCGCAGACGGCGAGGCCGCTGACGCGGGCGATGGGACCGATGAACGGGCGCCCGTCCGCCGACTGCGGCCGCGCGCAGCGTCGCGGCTCGAGCACCTCGGCCCGCGCGATGGCGGGCACGAACCGCGCCCCGCGCTCGACCAGCATCGGCGCCACCGCGGCCGGGTCCGGCTCGTCGACGAGGAAGGTGGAGCCGAGCGCGCTCCGCCCGGCGGCGGTGGCCAGGCTGAAGACCGCGTGCCCGGCCTCCGGGATGCTCCACCGGAAGGACCCGCCGAGATCCTTCCCGCCGATCTCCTCCTCCTCGAGGACGTGGCGCGGGGGATCGGGCAGGACGACCTGGAGGGTCACGCCCCACGTCCGGCGGATGCGGATCGGCTCGGCGAGCGCCGGGCGCAGGAGGGCCGGCGTCCACGGTCCGGCGGCCAGCAGGACGGCGTCCGCCGCATGGGTCGCGCCGTCGGCCAGCCGGACGCCGCGGCAGCGGTCCCCCTCCAGCCATGGCTCGGCGGCGCGCCCGATGTGCAGGGCCGCGCCCCGGGAGGCGGCGAGCGCCGCATAGGCCGCCAAAGCGGCATGTGGCGGCACCGGGTAGCCGGTGGCGATCCGGACGGCCGCCACGTCCGGGGCGAGCGTCGGCTCCAGGGCTCGCAGCGCCGCGCCCGCGACGAGCTCGGGGCGCAGCTCGGGAGCGACCTCGCGCAGCGCGTCGGCGTGGCGCGACAGCCCATCGGCGTCGGTCGCGAGCAGGAGGACCCCCGCCGGTTCGGCCGGCAGCTCGAACCCCGGCAGCTCGCGGTACATCGCCAGCGACGCTGCGTGGAGGCCGCCGAGCGCCGCGTCATAGGGGTGCTGGATGGAGCCGAGGTTGCGGCCGGATGCGCCCGCGCCGAGCCCGGACGCCTCGAAGAGCGCGACCGACGCGCCCCGCTCGGCGGCCAGGGCGGCCGCGGCGCAGCCGATGATCCCGCCGCCGATGATCGCGAGGTCGTTCATAAGCGCGGCGCGAAGACGGCGAACAGGTGCCCGCGCACGAGGTCGGCCTCAGTCACCAGGTCGTACCCGGCGGCGGCCATCGTGGCCAGCAGCGCGCCGGGCGGCGTGCCGTGCGGGAAGTAGCGCCGCAGCAGTCCGGAGCGCCGCGACTCGAGGATCGCGACCCGCCCGCCGGGACGCAGCTGCTCGCGGGCGGCGGCGAAGTACGGGCCCTGCTCGGGGAGATGGTGGAAGACAGCCGAGGCGAAGACGAGGTCGACCGGCTCGGGGAGCGCCAGCCGATCGCCGGCCGCGACGGTGACGACGTTCGCCAGCTGCGCCTGCCGCGCCAGGCGCCCGATCCGCTCGAGGAGCTCCGGGTCGGCGTCCACGGCGTACACCACGCCGCTCGGCGCGACGGCCCGCGCCAGGCGTCCGGTGAAGGTCCCATAGCCGGCGCCCAGGTCCGCGACCCGATCGCCATCGGCCAGTGCCAGGGCGCGCACGACCACGTCCGGATCGCGCCACCGATCGGCGCGCGTGCCACCGGCATACAGCCAGCCGGGACCCCAGCGACCGATGCGGCGCAGCGCGCCGGGCAGCGAGACCATGCCGGCGAGGATAGCGCGCGGCTACCATCGGTCACCTGATGCGGGTCATCTGCGGCCTCGGTAACCCGGGCGAGCGATTCCGGTTCACGCGCCACAACGTCGGCTTCCGGGTCGTCGACCTGCTGGCGGACCGCTGGGCGCTCACCGGTCAGGGGCGCGTCCGCGATGGAGCGGCGCAACTCGAGGCGCGGCGGCCCGAGCCGGTGGGGCGCGTGCTGCTGGTCAAGCCGATGAAGTACATGAACCTCTCGGGCGGGCCGCTGCGGGCGGCGCTGCGCCAGACCGATGTGGACGTCACCTCCGACCTCCTGGTCGTCTTCGACGACGCCGATCTCGAGCTCGGGCGCGTGCGCCTCCGACCTGCCGGGTCGGCGGGTGGGCACAACGGGATGCGGGACATCATCGACGCGCTCGGCACGAGCGAGTTCGCGCGGCTGCGCATCGGCGTCGGCCGCAGCGGGCGCGGGCTGGCGGGACACGTCCTGGCCACGTTCGCCCCCGGCGAGGAGCGCGAGCTCGCCGACGAGATGGTCCAGGTGGGCGCCGATGCCGCCGAGACGTGGCTGCGCGAGGGCCTCGAGGTCGCCATGAACCGGTACAACGGGATCGGGGCGTAGCGCGATGACGAAGCGGCGGGCTGGCGTCCTTCTCGTCTCCGGCGCACTCCTCACCGGCTGCCAATGGGTCTTCCCGGCATCCGCGGATGTCGAAATCACGTGCGGTGACACAGAGACGACGTACTGCCAGCAGATCGTTGACCAGCTGCTCTCCTCCCCGCCACCGGGACACGGAGATGTGGATGCGATCGTGGTGCGCTGCCTTGTCAACCCGCCTTGCGCCGCTGATCGC
>DASSPJ010000180.1:0-12090 GCA_035699665.1 Candidatus Limnocylindria bacterium | reverse complement strand
CGCGGCGTGCTGACCTACGTCTCCGAGACCGCCGAGCGGCTCACCGGCTGGCGTCCGGAGGAGCTGATCGGGAAGCACTTCAGCGTCCTGGTCGGCGAGGCCTGGCGCGAAGAGTCACGACGCCGCTGGCGAGAGACGTGGCAGCGGCCGACCGACCGGCACGAGTATCGCTACGACCTGCTGCGCCGCGACGGCAGCTACGTGCCGGTGGAGATGACGAGCGCCGGCACGATCACCGACGGCCGGTTCAACGGCGCCCACGGGGTGATGCGGGACGTGAGCGACCAGGTGCGCCTCGAGTCGGAGCTGCGCTCGCAGGCGGAGGACCTGGCCCGTCTCGTCGAGACGCAGCGCACCATGACCGGGATCGCCCAGCACATCGCGGCCATCCGCGACCCGCACGTCGTCCTGCAGCGCACCGTCGACGAGGCGGCGCGCCTTCTCGGCGCCGACGGGGGACGGATCGACCTGGTGGCCAATGAGCCGAACGTGCTCGAGTGGGCCTACGGCGCCTCGGACATCGACCAGCCGGTCGACGACCCGCCGCCGGATGCGATCGTCCACGTCGACGAGGGCGTCTCCGGACGTGCCTTCAGCGAGCGGCGCGTCGTCCGGACCGGCAACTACCCCGACGACCGCTCGTTCCGCCACGCCGCGGAGCCCGACCAGTTCGTCCGCGACCACGACATCCGCTCGGTGATGGCGGCGCCGCTGATCGGCGAGGAGGGGGCACTCGGCACGCTCACCGTCCACGCCAGCCGCAACGACGCGTTCACCGCGGCGGACGGCGAGGTGCTCAGCATCCTGGCCGGCCAGGCGGCCATCGCGGTGTCCAACGCGCGCCTGTACGCCGAGCTGGAGCGCCGTATCGAGACGCAGGCCTCGGTCGCGTCGATCAGCGCCGAGATCGCCGCCCTGCGCGACCCGAGCGCCGTCATCCAGCGCACCGTCGACGAGGCCCTCCGCCTGCTCGGCGCGGATGCCGCGCTCATCAACCCGGTCGACGCGACCAGCCTGCAGCTCGACTGGGCGGTCGCCGCCGCTCCCGCCGACGAGCCGGTCGACGACGTCGAGGTGCCGGTGGGGCACGGCATCAGCGGGCTCGCCTTCGCCCAGGGCCGCGTGGTGCGCACCGGTGACTACCTCGCCGACCCCGCCTTCGAGCACGACGCGGCGCTGGACGCCTACATCGAGCGGCGCGGCATGCAGTCGGTGATGACCGCCCCGCTGGTGAGCACCGATGGCCCGATCGGGGCGCTCACCGTCCAGGCGCGCCGGCGGCACGCGTGGCGCGTCGAGGACGAGCAGATCCTGAGCCTGCTCGCCGACCAGGCGGCGATCGCCATCACCAACGCGCGGCTGTACGACGAGCTGACCAGCTCCGAGGAGCGCTATCGGTTCCTCGTCGACAACAGCCCGGACATGATCTGGTCGATGGACGCCGAGTCGCGGTTCACGTTCGTCAGCGACGCGGTCGAGCGGCTCTCCGGGCGGACCGCGGAGGAGGTGATCGGCCAGCACACCGACATCCTCACCGCGGCCGGCTCGATCCCCGTCACGCGCACCGCGATCGCCGAGATGCTGGCCCATCCGCATGTCGAGCATCGCGTCCGGATCGAGATCCCGCACGTCGACGGGCATACCGTCCCGGCCGAGATCCTGATGCTGCCGACCATCGTCGACGGCCAGTTCGCCGGCGCCCACGGCTCGGTCCGCGACGTGAGCGAGCGGGAGCGCCTCGAGGCGAACCTGCGCGAGCAGTCGGCGGCGCTGGCGCGGCGGATCGACTCGCAACGGCGCCTGCTGACGATCAACCAGCGTCTCCTCTCGACCCTCGACCCGGCGGGCGTGCTGGAGCTGGTCGCCGACGACCTCAAGAGCGTGGTCGCCTACGACAACCTGGCGGTGTATCGGATGGACCCCGACAGCGACGTGCTCGCCCCGGTCCTGGCGCGTGAGCGCAACGCTGAGGCGGTGCTCGGCTTCCCGATCCCGCGCGGCGCCGGCCTCACCTGGTGGAGCGTCGAGCACCGCGAGCCGGTGCTGCTCAACGACGCGCTCGACGATCCGCGCGTCGTCCAGATCCCCGGGACGCCGGTCGAGGAGGAGGCGATCATCATCGTGCCGCTCATCGCCGGCGACGCCGTGGTGGGGGCGATGAACATCGGCCGCATCGGCGGTCCGCGGGTCGGCTTCACCGAGAACGACTTCGAGCTCGTCCAGCTCTTCGCCGGCCAGGCAGCGGTGGCGATCACCAACGCGCGCCTGTACGACGTGCTGCGGCAGCGCTCCGACGCCCAGCGGACCCTCGCCGAGATCGCGGCCCAGATCGCCCGGCTGCACGACCCGCTGTCGGTCATCCAGCGCTCGGTGGCCGATGCGGCCCGCCTGCTGCGCGCCGATCGTGCCCAGGTCAACCTGGCGACCGATGGCGGAGCGACGCTCGATCGGCCGATCGCCTCGGCGCCGGACCCGCCCTCCCCCGACGACGTGGTGGTGCCGATCGGCTCCGGGATCGCCGGTCGCGCCGCCGCCGACAAGGTGGTGCGCCTGACCGGCGACTATCTCGCCGACACCTCGTTCCCGCACGACACGGGGGACGCGCGGATCGAGCAGGCGGGGATCCGGTCGATGATGTCCGCGCCGCTGCTGGGGCCGGATCGGCTCATCGGTACGATCACCGTCCAGTCGTCGAACCCCAACGCCTTCGACGCCGACGACGGGGTGCTGCTCAAGCTGCTCGCCGACCAGGTCGCGATCGCGGTCACCAACGCGCGGCTGTACGAGGAGCTCGAGGAGTCGGAGCGGCGTTACCGACACCTGGTCGACAACTCGCCCGACATCGTGTGGAGCATCGACGCCGACGGCAACTTCACCTTCTTCTCCGACTCGCTCGAGTCGCGGACCGGCTGGAAGCCCGAGCAGCTCCTCGGCAGGCCGTTCACGGTGCTCACCGACCCGGGCACGCAGGCCGCCGCGCTGGCCGCCTGGGAGCAGCTGCGCGCCAATCCGGAGGCCGAGCAGCGGGTGCGCCTCTCGCTCCCGATGGCCAACGGCCAGACCTCGTCGGCCGAGGTGGCGATGACCGGCACCGTGGTCGACGGCCGCTTCGCGGGCGCGCACGGCGCGGTGCGCGACATCAGCGAACGCGAGCGTCTCGAGCGCTCCCTGCGGCGACAGGCCGGAGAGCTGGCGGCGGGGCGCGAGCGCGCCAACCTGGCGCGCGAGCTCCACGACTCGGTGACCCAGGCCCTGTTCAGCATGGGCCTCACCACCCGCTCGCTGGAGCTGCTCCTCCAGCGCGACCCCGAGGCGGCGAAGGCCAAGCTCGCCGAGCTGCGTGACCTCCAGCGCGACGCGCTGGCCGAGATGCGCACCCTGATCTTCGAGCTGCGCCCCTCCGCGCTCGAGACCGACGGCCTGCTCCAGGCGATCCGCAACCACGCCGAGGCGGTCCAGGGGCGGACCGGCATGAACATCGAGGTCGCCGCCGAGCCGGACCCGCTCGAGGAGAGCGGGCAGCCGCGCGCGCCGCTCGACGTGGAGGAGGCGCTCTACCGCATCATGCAGGAGGCGCTGCACAACGTCGTCAAGCACGCCAACGCGCGGACGGCACGCATCCGCATCGCCCGCGACCACGACCAGCTCGCCCTCGAGGTGACCGACGACGGCGTCGGGTTCGACCCCGAGGGGATCCCGCGCGGGCATCTCGGGGTGGCCGGCATGCGGCAGCGCATCGAGCAGCTCGGCGGCGAGTTCGCGGTCACCTCGCGCCGCGGGAGCGGCAGCCAGGTCGCGGTGCGCATCTCGACGGCCGCGATCGACGCGGTCGCCTCCCGCCCCGCCGCCGACGCCGGCGACCCGACGTCCATCGGCGCCGCTGCATCGGTCGAATGACGTACGCGGCCTGCGCCCCCCGTCGGGTGCGGCCGGGTCCCGAGTTCGGCGAGACTCGGCCGCATGTCGCTGTCTGCCCGGCCCCTGCCCATCCCGGATCGACCACGGGTCGTCATCGTGGACGTCGACCGGCGCGTCCAGCAGAGCCTCGCCGACGTGCTCGAGCTGGCCGGCCTGAGCGTGGTCGGCGTGGCCGGTGACGTGCGCGCCGCCCTCGAAGCTGTCGAGCGGACGCACCCCGACGTGCTGCTCGTCGACCCGCGCCTCCCCGACATCGACGCCGGCGAGGCGCTCCTCTCGTCGCTCGCCCTCGGCTGGCCGGCGCTGCGGGTGGTGGTCATGGGCTGGACCGATGGGCTCGAGCACGCGTCGCCGTCGCCGCGCGCCGCGACGATCCCCAAGCACGCCGATCCCGCCATGTTCGTGGCCACGGCGCTGGCGGCCTGCAGTCCGAGCTAGCCGGTCAGAGGCCCATCGCGTCGCGGATCGCGCCGAGCTCGGGCGCCACGGGGGTCAGCGTGCCCTCCTCACCCTGGATCGCGTCGGGGTCCTTCAGGCCGTGGCCGGTCAGGATGCAGACCACCACCTCCTGCGGACCGATGCGTCCCTCCCGCGCCAGCCGGCGCACCCCCGCCACACCGGCCGCGCTGGCGGGCTCGCAGAAGATCCCCTCGAGGCGCACCACGTCGCGCTGGGCGGCCAGGATCTCCTCGTCGCTGACCGCCTCGATCACGCCGCCCGACTCGTCGCGAGCCGCGACCGCGCCCGCCCATGACGCGGGATTGCCGATCCTGATGGCGGTGGCCACCGTCTCGGGTGCCGCCACCGGCGCGCCGCGCACGATGGGCGCGGCGCCATCGGCCTGGAAGCCGAGCAGGCGCGGACGAGCGCCCACGACGCCGAAGCCCCGCCAGGCGGCGGTGATGTTGCCGGCGTTGCCGACCGGGAGGGCCACCGCGTCGGGGGCGCGCCCGAGGTCGTCGCAGATCTCCCAGGCGACCGTCTGCTGGCCGGCGATGCGGTCGGGGTTGATCGAGTTCACGACCGCCGCCACGCCCTCCTCGCCGAGGCGCCGGGTCGCCTCCAGCGCGTCGTCGAAGTTGCCGTCGATCATCACCAGCCGCGCCCCGGCCGCCAGGGCCTGCGCCAGCTTGCCGCGCGCCACCTTGCCGGCGGGGAGCAGCACGAAGCACGGCAGGTCCGCCGCCGCGGCGTAGGCGGCCGCGCTCGCCGAGGTGTTGCCGGTCGAGGCGCACACCACCGCCCGCGCGCCGCGGGCCAGCGCCCGCGTGACGGCCAGCACCATGCCGCGATCCTTGAAGCTGCCGGTGGGGTTCGTCCCCTCGAACTTGAGGTGCAGGTTCGCGAGGCCCAGCTCCGCGCCCAGCCGCCGCGCGTGGATGAGCGGCGTGCCGCCCTCGCCGAGGGTCAGCGGGAAGGCCTCGTCGGCCGGGTCGGCGAGGCGGTCGCGGTAGCGCTCGAGCAGGGGCGTCATGGGCGCCGAGTGTACCGGCCGCCACGAGGCCGGCGCCTCGCACGCCGACCGCCGATAAGCCCGCGATAAGGCACCCCAGCCCACGCTTGCGACGTGACGGAGGATCGGATCGGTCTCATCGTGCGCCGGCTCAGACACCGCCTCGACTGGACGCAGGTCGAGCTGGGCCGGCGCGCCGGGTGCAGCGGTTCGGTCGTCTCGCGCGTGGAGCGCGGCCACCTCGAGGCGTGCTCCCTCTCCACGCTGCGGCGGATGCTCGCGGCGCTCGGCGCGCGGCTCACGCTGTCGGTCCAGTGGCGCGGCGGCGAACTTGATCGCCTGCTCGACGCCGATCACGCCCGGCTCCAGGAGTCGTGGGCGCGACGCAAGGCGCGGCTGCGCCCCGGATGGCGTTCCCGGCAGGAGGTGACGTTCAGCGAGTACGGCGAGCGCGGCAGCATCGACGACCTGGCCTTCGACCCGGCAACGGGGACGCTGCTCGTCACGGAGATCAAGACGGGCATCTACGACGCCGGCGGCACGCTTGCCAGGCTGGACGTCAAGGAGCGCCTCGCGCCGATCATCGCGCGGCGCCTGGGCTGGAAGGTCGCGCGCGTGGTCCCGTGCCTGGTGCTGGCCGACACGCGCACCAACCGCCGGCGGCTGATCGATCACGCCGGCCAGCTGGCGCGGTTCGAATGCCGCGGCCGCGCTGCCGCCGCGTGGTTGCGGGATCCGTCGGCAGCGGTCGCGGGCCTGCTGGTGCTGGAGAAGCTGCCCGCCGGTGGCGGCGTGTCCGGGATGCGGGCCGGGCGCCAGCGGGTGCGCCCACGGCGATCCGGGACCGCGGGTGCGGCGCAGGCGCAAGGTGGCAAACGTGCGTCCCACGAACGTTAGGCGTGGTTCTGGCCGCCGAGAGCGGCTGAATCGTGCTCAGGCAGCCGGCCTGCCGGCGGCAGAACGCGCCTAGCTGAACCCCCGGGTTCAATCTGACAAGGAATGGGCGGCAGAACGCGTCTAGCTGAACCCCCGGGTTCAATCTGACAAGGAATGGGCGGGCTACCGCGTCTAGCTGAACCCAGGGGTCACAGATGGCAGCACCGCCGGGGCGGGCGCAGGCTACGAGCTGAGCGCCTCGCGGACGATGCGCGCCTGCTCGGCGGCGTGTGCCGCCGGGTAGCCCTCGGCGGGACGCGAGCGCTCGGGGCGCGAGACGTCGCCGAGCGGGATGCGATAGGGCACCAGGTGCCGGATGCGCGGCATCACGAACTTGCGGGCGCCCATGTTGCGCGGCTCCTCCTGGACCCAGGAGAGCCTCTCGAGGCCCGGATAGCGGGCCAGCAGCGTCCCCAGGTCATCGTTCGGGAACGGGTACAGCCGCTCGACGCGGATGATCGCCAGGTCGCCGGCGGCCTCGCGCTCCTCAGCCAGCGCCAGGTCGTAGTAGACCTTGCCGCTGCACAGCACCACCCGCTTGACCGATGCCGCGGCCGCGTCGTCGGCCGCGAAACGTGGGTCGTCGATCACCGACTGGAAGGCGCCATCGGTCAGCTCGGAGGCGCGTGACGCCGCCTGCGGCAGGCGCAGCAGGGACTTCGGCGTCATCACGATCAGCGGTCGCAGCTCCTCGTGCTTGCCCTGGCGTCGCAGGAGGTGGAAGTACTGCGCCGGGGTGGTCGGGTAGACGACCCGGATGTTGCCCTCCGCGCCGAGGGCCAGGAAGCGCTCGAGGCGCGCCGACGAGTGCTCCGGCCCCGATCCCTCGTAGCCGTGCGGCAGCAGCAGGGTCAGGCGCGAGGTCTGCCGCCACTTGGCGAGCCCGGCGATCAGGAACTGGTCGATGATGATCTCGGCGCCGTTGACGAAATCGCCGTACTGCGCCTCCCACAGCACCAGCGCCTCCGGCGCGGTGACCGCGTAGCCGTACTCGAAGCCGAGGCAGGCGTACTCGGAGAGCGGCGAGTTGTGGACCTCGAACGAGGCGGTCGCGCCATCGAGATGCTGGATCGGGGTGTACGTCTCGCCGGTCCTGGTGTCGATCAGCGACTGGTGGCGCTGCGAGAACGTGCCGCGGACCGTGTCCTGGCCGGTGAGGCGAATCGGCGTGCCCTCGACCAGCAGCGAGGCGAAGGCCAGCGACTCGGCCTGGCCCCACTCGATGCGCGGCTCGTTGGGGGTCTCGAACACGTCGCGCCTGCGGTCGAGCTGCTTCGCCAGCTTGGCGTTGACGGAGAGGCTCTTCGGCCACCGGTACAGCTGCTCGTTGAGCGCCGCCAGCCGGTCCGCCGCCACGGCGGTCACCGGTTCCTCGGCGCCACCACGGCTGAGCGACTCCGCCCCGCGGTCCAGCTCGTCCTCCGGCTCGCGCTTGCGCAGCGATCCCTGGGCGGTGGCGAGCTCCTTGGCGACCGCCTTGGCGTCGGCGGCTGCCTCGTCGGCGGTCACGATGCCCGCCGCCACCAGCTCGTTGCGGTAGATCTCGCGCGCGGTGGGGTGCGTGGCGATGGCCGCCGACATCTGCGGCTGCGTGTACGCCGGCTCGTCACCCTCGTTGTGCCCGAAGCGCCGATAGCCGACCAGGTCGATGACCACGTCGTTGCGGAAGCGGTCGCGGTACATCGTCGCCAGGCGGGCGGCGGCGAGGCAGGCCTCGGGGTCGTCGGCGTTGACGTGGATGATCGGTGCGTCGAAGCCCTTGGCGAGGTCGGAGGAGTAATCGGTCGATCGGCCCTCGCGCGGCGCGGTGGTGAAGCCGACCTGGTTGTTGGTGATGAGGTGGATCGTGCCGCCGGTGGCGTAACCGGCGAGGCGCGCCAGGTTGAACGTCTCGGCCACCACCCCCTGTGCGGCGAAGGCGGCGTCGCCGTGGAGGAGCACCGGCACCACGCGGGCGTGGTCGAGCTGCACGACCGGGGTCGATCGGTCCGTCTGCTGCGCGCGCGTGCGTCCCTCGACGACGGGGTTGACCGCCTCGAGATGGCTCGGGTTGGGGCTGAGCGCCACGCGCACGGTGCGCCCCGCGGCGGTCGTCACCTCGCCCTCCGCGCCCAGGTGGTACTTCACGTCGTCGAGCCCGCCCTTGGGCGCCAGCGGGTCGGCCGCCTTGCCGGCCTCGAACTCCGAGAGGATCGCCTCGAGGCTGACCCCCACGATGTGGCGCAGCACGTTGAGCCGTCCGCGGTGCGCCATGCCGATGACCACGTCGGTCGCGCCGGCATCCGCGCAGTCGCCGATGATCCGGTCGAGCATCGGCACGATCGCGTCGAGCCCCTCGATGCTGAAGCGCTTCTGTCCCAGGTATGCCTTGTGGAGGAACCGCTCGAGCCCCTCCACGCGGGTGAGCCGTGCGAGGAGGTGGCGCTTCGCCTCCGCGTCCAGCTCGGGCCGATGCTCGCCGGACTCGATCACGTGGCGCAGCCACACGCGCTCCTCGTGGCTGGCGATGTGCTCGACCTCGTAGGCGATCGTGCCGCAGTACGTGGCGTGGAGGTGGGGAAGCGCCTCGGCGAGCGTCGCGCCGGGAACGTAGATGCGCATCAGCTCAGCCGGGATGCGGGCCAGGTTCCGCTCATTCAGGCCCAGGGGGCGCGGGTCGAGCGCCGGGTCGCCGGGAGGCTCGGAGCCGAGCGGGTCGATCCGCGCGGCAAGGTGCCCGAAGTTGCGGTACGCCTTGACCAGCGCCATCCCGGCCGCCACCGCCTTGAGGTCGTCGTAGCCGGTTGGCGCGCCGGCCACGAACGGCGAGGTGGCGGCTGCCGGCGGCGGGGCGGGGACCTCGGGAGCGAGGCTCACCTGGAGCGCCCCGAAGGCGTCGGCGTAGAACGCGTCCTCGCCGCGCAGCGCGGTGTCGATGGTCCGCAGGAACGCCCCCGACTCGGCGCCCTGGATGATGCGGTGGTCGTAGGTGCTGCTGATGGTCATCAGCCGTTCGCCGCCGACGCCGCGGATCGTGCCGGTGGCGACGATGCAGCCGCTGTTCGGCATCAGCCGCGGGACCGATGCCGCCGTGCCCAGCGTTCCGGGATTGGTGAGCGTGATCGTGGCCCCGGCCATGTCGTCCGGCGACAGCTTGTTGGTGCGCGCCTTCTCGACCAGCTCCTCGTAGCGGGCCAGGAACTGCGCGAAGTCCATCGCGTCGGCACCCTTGATGACCGGCACCACCAGGAAGCGCGAGCCGTCGGGCCGCTCGACGTCGACCGCCAGGCCCAGGTTCACGCTCCCCGGGTCGACGCGGTAGGCCACCCCGTCGCCGGCCTCCAGGTAGTAGTGGGTCATCCCCGGCTGCGCCTTCGCGGCCTGCACGATGGCGAATCCGATGAGGTGCGTGAAGCTCACCTTGCGAGGCTTCACCTGCTCGTTGAGCTCGCGACGCCGCTCCTCCAGGACGCGGACATCGAGCTCGCGGAAGCTCGTCGCGGTCGGGATGGCGAGGCTGGCCGTCATGTTCCTCGCCAGTCGCGCGGCGGGCCCCTTGATCGGGCTGGCGCCCTCCGGCAGCGTCACCTCGGCGGCTGCAGGACCCGCCGCCTTGGGCGGCGCCGCCTCCGTTGCCGCCGCGGCGGGCGCATCGGTCCGGCCGTTCGAGCTTCCGTTGCCGCCACCGCCGGCCGGCTCGAAGCCGGCGAACCCCGCATCGAACCGCGAGCGCCATTCGGGGTCGACCGAGGTGGGGTCGCTCCGGTAGCGCTCGTAGAGGTCGGCGACGTAGCCGGCGTTGACGAGGTTGAGCTCGTCGGTCAGCTGGTCAGGGTCGGAGGGCGGCATGTCGGCCTCCAGCATACCGATCGTCGGCGGCCGAGGGCGACGGCCCGACAGTCCGGGGCGGCCGCGAGCCTGGAGGGCGCGGCCGTCAGCATCGGTCTACGCGGTGGCGCGTCGGCGGGCGCGGTAGGCGCGCGACTTCGCCCGCGAGCCGCAGACGGCCATGCTGCACCACGTGTGGGAGCGGTTGCGCGAGCGGTCGATGAACAGCCAGCGACAGACGTCGTTCTGGCAGGCCTTGACGCGTGACCATTCGCCGGACGCCATGGCTCGCACGGTCGTCGCCACCAGCATCCCGAGGTACGCGTCGACACCGGTGCTGCGAGGCGTCAGCCTCCATGCCGAGCCCGGGGCGAGGGACGCGACCAGCGGGAGCCCCTCGGTTGCGGCAGCCAGGTCGCGGAGGTCCTGCGCGTCCGGCCCCTCGCCGTTGTTGGCGCGGCCGAGGGCGCGCAGCCCCTCGCGCAGCGCCACCGCACGGGCGTGGGCGTCGCCGTCGACCAGCGCGCGGCGATCGAGCATCCCGCGCCCCCGCAGCCAGGCCGCCAGGCGTTCGGGCGTGCCGATCTCGTCACGCCCGGCCTCCAGGTCGATGGTGTTGACGAAGGCGACGAGATGCTCGAGCTCGGGATCAGCGGAAACGCTCATGCTGCGCCAGTCTACCGGTCATCGGCCTATCGGTGGTGACGCACCGGACGGGTGCCGAGCCGGCCTAGGAACGTAGGGGATCGTAGCGCGGGCGGCCCAGTTGGCGCTGCTTCCGGCGCGTGGCTAGAGGACGCCGCGCAGGCCGGCGGCGTCGATGCCCCGCCCGGTCGTCACCACCGCCACCCGACGCCCCGCGACACCCGTCACGCGGCCGGCGCGCAGCGCCGCGATCCCCAGCACGGCGCTGCCCTCCAGCAGCAGGTGCGGCACGTCGAGCGCCCAGCGCATGGCGTCGGCGATCTCGTCCTCCTCGACCAGCACCATCTCGTCGACGAGCTGTCGGCACATCTTCCAGGTCAGGCTGCCGCGCTCGATGTTGCCCGCCACTCCATCGGCGAGGGTCGGGGCGATCGGCATCGCGGCCGTGGCGCCGGTGGCCAGGTGCGCGTACATGGGCGGGCTCGCCGACGGCTGGACGCCCACCAGCCGCAGCCCGGGCCGCACCGCCTTGGCCCACAGGCCGATGCCGCTGATGAGGCCGCCGCCACCCACCGGCACCACGATCATCTCGACCTCCGGCCACGCCTCGACGATCTCGAGCCCCACGGTCGCCTGGCCGGCGATGACGTCGGGATCGTTGTACGGCGACACGTAGGTCGCCTCCCCCGCGTCGTCGCGACGCCGCCCCTCGGCCTCGCACTCGTCGGTGTCGCGGCCGAAGAGCTCCACGGTGACGCGGTCCGTCTCGAGCGCCCGCAGCCGCTCCAGCTTGGCGGGTGAGACGGAGCGGCCGACCAGCACGGTGAGCCGCATCCCGTAGTGCTCGGCAGCGGCGGCGGCGGCGATGCCGTGGTTGCCGCTGCTCGCCGTCACCAGGCGCGCGTCACGGTTGGTCGCGGCGATCGCCGCGACCTTGACGTGGGCGCCGCGGATCTTGAACGCGCCGGTCGGCTGGACCTCTTCGCGCTTCAGCCGCACCTCGGCGGCCCCGCTCTCCTGCGCCAGGCCGGCGCTCGGCTCGAGCGGGGTCTCGAGCGCGATGCCGCGCAGCAGCCGTCGGGCCGCGAGCACGTCGGCGGTGGTGGGGAAGCGGGCGGGCATGCGCGGAGTCTAGCGGTGCCCGATCCGCGCCAGGAGTGGAGGGGCCGCCCCGCGGGGCGGCCCCGACGTCATGCCGCGGGCAGCGGCTCCGGTGCCGGGCCTCGCTGCTCGGGGGCCAGCTCCCGCATCTGCCGCGAGAGGCGCATCAGCTGCCCGAGGCGGTCGGCGACGCGGGCCCGCTCGACCGGCGTGGCCCAGTGGCGCAGCGT
>DASSPJ010000179.1:0-2876 GCA_035699665.1 Candidatus Limnocylindria bacterium | reverse complement strand
CGCGAGTCCTCCTCGCCCTCGGTGACCTCGACGGTCACGCGCTCACCGGTCAGCGCGTGCCGGACGAACAGGACCCGGCCCTCGTGCCGCGCCACGACGTGTCCACCGTGGGCGACGGGCCCCGCCACGACCTCGTAGCGCTCCCCCACCAGCGTCCGGCCCCGCGGCGTGCGCTGCCGCGGGCGGCGGTTCACCGGGGCCTGCCGTCGCGGTCGCGCACCTCGCCACCGAGGACGCCGCGGCGGACGTCGCCGGGACGCGCCTTGACCAGCTCGCGATCGACCCGCTCCTTGGCCAGCACGGAGGACCGCAGCTGGTACGGCACGGAGATGACCATCACGCCCTGGGTGAACAGCAGCCGGGTCTTGAGGCGCAGCGCCGTCTGGTTGTGCAGCAGCTGCTCCCACCACCGGCCCACGACGTACTCGGGGATGTACACGGCGACGACACCGCGCGGGTTGGCGTCGCGGATGCTGCGCGCGTAGTCGACGATCGGCCGGATGATCTCGCGGTAGGGCGAGTAGAGGACCTTGAGCGGTACGTCGATGCGACGGCCGTCCCAGTCCTCCATGACCCGGCTCGTGAGGCCGGGGTCGGTGTCGACCATCACGGCCTCGAGCACGTTGGGCCGAGCCGCCTTCGCATAGGCGAGTGCGCGCATCGTCGGCTTGTGCACCTTCGAGACCAGGACGATCGCGTGCACGCGGGTGGGGAGGATCTGGTCGACGTCCTCGACCGTCAGCTCCTCGGTGACGTTGCGGTAGTGCCGGTCGATGCCGTGCATGATCGCGTAGAAGGTGCCCATCGCCAGGATGGTGATCCAGGCTCCGGCCAGGAACTTGGTGACCAGCACGATCACCAGCACCACCGCGGTCATCCCGAGGCCGAAGGTGTTGATGGCCCGCGAGCGCATCATCCGTCGTCGCTCCGCAGTCGCCGTCTCGGTGCGCAGGTGCCGGGTCCAGTGACGGATCATGCCGAGCTGGCTGAGGTTGAACGACACGAACACGCCCACGATGTAGAGCTGGATCAGCTTCGTGGTCTGCGCCTCGAAGGCGATGATGAGGACGATGGCCATCACGGCGAGGAACACGATGCCGTTGCTGTAGGCGAGCCGGTCGCCGCGGGAGCCGAGCTGGCGCGGGGCCAGGCCGTCCTGGGCGAGGATGGAACCGAGCACCGGGAAGCCGTTGAACGCGGTGTTCGCGGCCAGCACCAGCACGACGCCGGTCATCACGACCACGAAGTAGAACCCGGGCGTGAAGTGGTCGAAGACCGAGCGGGCGATCTGCGCGATCACGACCTGCTGGTGGTAGTCGCCGGGAAGCACCTCGCCGGCGGTGGTGCGAAGCCGGTCCAGGTGGTCGGGGTCGACGTACCGCACCCCGATCTGCTTGGCCAGCACGATGACGCTCACCATCATCGTCACCGCGATCACACCCAGGAGCAGCAGCGTGGTGGCGGCGTTGCGGGACTTGGGCTTGCGGAAGGCAGGCACCCCGTTGGAGATGGCCTCCACACCGGTCAACGCGGCACAGCCGCTGGAGAACGCCCTCGCCAGGAGGAAGACGAGCGCGAGGGTGGACAGCGGCTCCTCCCAACCGGGCTCGGGGACGATCGTGAGGTCGGCGCTCGGCGCGGCCGGCAGGTCACCGGCCAGCAGGCGGACGAAGCCCCAGGCGCACATGCCCAGGATCGCGAACATGAACAGGTACGTCGGGACGGCGAAGAACGTGCCGGACTCGCGCACGCCACGCAGGTTCATCGCCGCGAGCAGAGCGACCGCGATGCAGGCGACCAACACCTCGTGGTTGCGCAGGGCGGGGATCGCTGCAGCCGCGTAGTCGGCCCCGGAGGAGATCGAGACGGCCACGGTGAGGACGTAGTCCACGATCAGCGCGCTCGCCACGGTGGTGCCGGCCCGCCTCCCGAGGTTGACGGTGGCGACCTCGTAGTCGCCGCCTCCCGAGGGGTAGGCGTGGACGGTCTGCCGGTACGACGCGACCACCGTCAGCATCACCACGGCGACGGCCAGCGCGATCTTCCAGGACCACACGTACTGGGCCACGCCGGCGACCGCCAGCATGATGAAGACCTCGTCGGGTGCGTACGCCACCGAGGAGAGCGCGTCACTGGCGAACACCGGGAGCGCGATCTTTTTGGGGAGCAGCGTTTCGCCGAGCTGCGTGCTGCGCAGCTTGCGGCCGATCAGGATTCGTTTGGAGACGTCGCCGACACCCACGTGTCGAGAGGCTAGACCACGCGGTAGCGTTCACGGCGTGCACGTCGTGATCATGGGCTGCGGCCGCGTCGGGTCGACGCTCGCCCGAAGCCTCGAGGACCGCCACCACACCGTCGCCGTCATCGACAGCAACCCCGACGCCTTCCGGAGGCTCGGTCCGACGTTCTCCGGGACCAAGGTCACCGGCGTCGGCTTCGACCAGGACGTGCTCGAGAAGGCCGGCATCGACCGCGCCGACGCGTTCGCGGCGGTCTCGAGCGGTGACAACTCCAACATCATCGCCGCCCGGGTCGCGCGCGAGACCTTCGGCATCCAGAAGGTCGTGGCCCGCATCTACGACCCGGGGCGCGCCGAGGTCTACCAGCGGCTCGGCATCACCACCGTGGCCACGGTCAAGTGGACCGCCGACCAGGTGCTGCGACGCCTGCTGCCGGCCGGCACCGAGCCCGACTTCCGGGACCCGTCCGGCACGATCCGCCTCGACCAGCACACGGTGAACGACGCGTGGATCGGGCAGCGCACGGTGAAGTTCCAGGAGCAGTCGGGCAGCCGGATCGCCTGGATCGACCGGCTCGGCGAGGGCATGCTGCCCAAGCGGGACACCGTGATCCAGGAGGGCGACCTGCTCCACCTG
>DASSPJ010000178.1:0-11569 GCA_035699665.1 Candidatus Limnocylindria bacterium | reverse complement strand
CCCGAGCACGAGGTCGAGAAGATCAAGTGGGCCGGGCTGCTGCACGACATCGGCAAGATCGGCATCCGCGACAACATCCTCCTCAAGGAGGGGCCGCTCACCCGTGAGGAGCGGGTGCTGATGAACCAGCACCCCACCATCGGTGCCGAGATCGTGGCGCCGGCGCGCCAGCTCCACGCCGAGGCGCCGCTCATCCGGGCCCACCACGAGTGGATCAACGGCTCGGGCTACCCGGACGGCCTCGAGGCGCTCGACATCCCGCTCGGCGCACGGATCCTCACCATCGCCGATGCCTACGAGGCGATGACCAGCTCGCGCCCCTACCGCAAGATCCCGCTGACCCACGAGCAGGCGGTCGACCAGCTGACCAAGTTCGCCGGCATCCAGTTCGACGCGCAGATCGTGCCGATCCTCGTCAACCTCGACCGCGAGATCCTCGACCGGCCCGGCTCCACCGACGACGAGCTGCCCACCATGCTCCGCCAGGAAGACCCGCGCGATCAGCCCGTCGCGCCGCTGAGTGTGCCCGCCTCGGACCATGTTCCTTAGCGCCATCGCGCTGGCCATCGTGGCCGGCGCGCTGGCCGGTGGGGGAATCCCGAAGCTCGCGGACCTCAAGCTCCGCTGGCTCTGGGTGCTCGGCATGGCCCTGGCGCTGCGCATCGCGGCGGTCCAGCTGCGCAGCGCCAATGCGCTCGACCCCGCGGTCGCGTCGATCGCCTTCGTCAGCGTCTACCTGCTCCTCTTCGCCTGGCTGTGGGGCAACTGGCGCGTGCCGGGGCTCCAGGTGGCGGCGGTCGGCATCGCCCTGAATGCCATCGCGATCCTCCTCAACCGCGGCGCCATGCCGGTCTGGTCCGATGCCTTCACTGCCGCGGGCTTCAGCCTCGGCGAGATCGCCGGCGATCCGTTCCACCAGCTGCTGACGACCGGTTCGATCACCACCTTCATCGCCCGCGGCGGCCTCTTCGGCGACGTGGTGCCCATCCCGATCCCGCTCATCCGCGACGTGGTGAGCATCGGCGACGTGCTGCTCGCCTTCGGCATCGGCTGGGCCATCGTGGCCGCCATGACCCGCATCGACGCGCCGGTGCGCGCCGGGCTCCAGCTCGGCCCCGGATCGGTTCGCGCCGCGACGGCGGACGTGGGCAGCGCGGGCGTCGGCTACGCCGGGACCGATGCGGCGGCGGCGGCGCGGCCGCTTCCGGCTCCACGGGGCGGCGAGCGGGCGCAGTCGCCGTACCTCGTGCTGGCGCGCAACCGGAACTTCTCGCTCCTGTGGATGGGCCAGCTCATCTCGTTCTTCGGCGACCGCATCAACCAGGTGGCGCTGTACGCGATCGTGGCGAGCACGTTCGGCGGCCTCGAGCTCGGCATCGTGGCCGCGGCCACCGCGGTGCCGACCGTCCTGCTCGGCTCCCTGGCCGGCGCCCTCGTCGACCGCTGGGACCGGCGCCGCACGATGATCGTCGCCGACCTGCTGCGCGGCGGCCTGGTGCTGCTGGTCCCGTTCGTCATCAACGTCAGCGTGCTGCTGGTGTACGCCATCGCCTTTGCCGTGGCGGTGGTGAGCCTCCTCTTCCGGCCGGCGAAGAACGCGATCGTGCCGCGCATCGTCTCCGAGGAGCAGCTGGTCACCGCCAACTCGGCCTCGACCGTCAGCGAGACGATTGCCGACCTGATCGGCTATCCCGTGGCGGCCGTCCTGGTCGCCGCCCTGTCCGGGCTCATCGGCGCGGCCTTCGTCCTCGACGCGGCGACGTACGTGGTCAGCGCGGTGCTGATCGCCGGCATGACCGTGGCGCCCGAGGCCCTCGAGTCGAGCCCGCTGCGCCCATCGGCCCTGTGGACCGAGATGGTCGAGGGATGGCGCTACCTGGTCCGCCAGGCGGACCTGCTGGCCAACACCCTGATCAGCACCGCGGCCCAGATCGCGGTGGGCGTCGAGGTGGTGTGCAGCTTCCTGTACGCCGAGCTGGTGCTGGAGCGCCAGAGCATGCCGTTCCCGCAGAACTACGGCTTCCTGATGGCGGCGGTCGGGCTCGGCAGCGTCATCGGCGGACTGGTCATCGGTCAGCTGGGGTCGAGCCTGCGCAAGGGCCCGCTGACGATCTTCGGCTTCGTGGGGATGGGGCTCAGCTTCGTGGTGGTGGGCCTGGTGCGGGACCCGTACGTGGCGATCGGCCTGTTCTTCGTCATCGGCGCCATGAACATGGTCTGGCTGATCCCGACCATCACCCTCTTCCAGGAGCGGACCCCGGGACGCCTGATGGGCCGCGTGGTGGGGTCGCGGCAGGCGCTCGTCTTCGGGGTCATGGCCGCCGCGATGGCGGCCGCCGGCTGGGCCTCGGAGATCGTGAGCCCGGCGCTGGTCTTCATGGCGGGCGGCGCCATCTGCGCCGTTGCCGGCCTGGCCGGGCTGCTGGTGCCGGCCATGCGTCAGGCGCGCTGAGGCGGGCGTGCTACCCTTCGCGGCGCCGTGGGACCCGTGCTCGATGCCGCCGTCGTGGTGCTCGCGCTCCTCGTCTGCGGGTCGCTGGGCCTGCTCGCCTGGACGCTCGCCGTCGGCGGGCGCGCGGCGGTGCGGACCGAGCGTGAGCGCGTCGCCGCGGCACGCGCCGAGCTGGCCATGACGGAGCGGGCGCTCCGCGAGCGGTCAGCCGCGGTGGAGACGGCACTGCGCGGCGCGAACGAGCGCATTCGACCGAAGGGAGACCGATGACCGACCAGCCAGCAACGAAGCCCGCCACCCCGCGCGAGGGGCGCCCGATCGGGTACCGTGGCGCGCTCCCCGAGCGGGAGGATCGCCTCGCCCGGCCGTGGGTGATCACGGTGATCGCCATCTTCGTGCTGATCGTCATCCTCGCCTTCGCCGGCATCCCGAGCCGCCTGACCGCCGAGCCGAGCCCGGTGCCGCTCCCCTCGGTGAACGCCCCGTCCGGGTCCGCAGCACCCTCCGCCAGCTAGGCGGGTCGGTCCGGCCGGCCCGCGCGCGGCGCGCGAACCGCCCAGATTCTCATCCGGCGAGCCGCGCGCTCATCGGGTGAGCATTTCGACTACTCGCTGACCTTTCCACGCCTCTGTATCAGTGCTTGTCTATATTGACAGGATTCGATACACTCCTCGAGCCATGCGTTCCACCGATCCCGATGTCCAGCTCCTCACCGCCCTTGCCGACCCGGTGCGGCTGTCGATCGTCCGGCAGCTCACCGCCGCCGGCGACGGCGTCTGCGCATGCGACTTCACCGAGTGCTGCGTGGTCAGCCAGCCGACCATCAGCCACCACCTCAAGGTGCTGCGCGAGGCCGGCGTGGTGACCAGCGTGCGGCAGGGGACCAACGTCATCTACTCCCTCAGCCCGGACTTCGCCACCCGCTGGTCGACGATCGGCGCCAGCCTGTCCGGGCTCGTCCAGCTTGCCTGACACGCCTTCCCGAGGAGGAGCCCCGACCGTCATGACCGATCAGATCCACCAGCGCGTTCGCGAGCACTACGCGGCGGCCGCCACCCGAGTCACGACGGGCGGCGGGGCCTGCTGCGGCCCCGAGGAGGGGATCGGCGGCGGCCTGTACGACGCCCTCCAGCGTGACGAGCTGCCGGAGGCCGCCGTCCTGGCATCGCTCGGCTGCGGCAACCCGACCGCCGTGGCGGACCTGCGTCCCGGGGAGCGGGTGCTCGACCTGGGGTCCGGCGGCGGGATCGACGTCCTGCTGTCGGCGAAGCGGGTCGGGCCGAGCGGGCGCGCCATCGGGCTTGACATGACCGACGAGATGCTCGCCCTGGCGCAGCGCAACGCGGCCGCCGCCGGGGCCGAGAACGTGGAGTTCCTCAAGGGCCACATCGAGGCGATCCCGCTCCCCGCCGACTCGGTCGACGTGGTGATCAGCAACTGCGTGGTCAACCTCGCGGCCGACAAGCCGGCCGTCTTCCGCGAGATCGCCCGGGTGCTGAAGCCGGGCGGGCGGATCGGCATCACCGACATCGTCGCCGAGGACGCCCTCACCGCCGAGCAGCGAGCCGAGCGGGGCTCGTACGTCGGCTGCATCGCCGGCGCCCTCTCCTTCGGCGAGTTCGAGGCCGGGCTGCGTGACGTCGGGCTGGCCGATGTCTCGCTCACCTCGACCCACCTTGTCACCGAGGGGATGCACAGCGTCATCGCCAGGGCCGTCAAGCCGGCCGATGCGCCGACCCTCGTGGCCGAACTGCCGCAGGTGGCCGCCGGCTGCGGCTGCGGGTCGGGGGGTTGCTGCTGAGCGGCGGCTCCCCGCGCTCGATGCGCGGGACGGGGAAGGAGCGCCACGGGGATCAGGACGGGTGGCCCTCGGGCGCTCCCTCGCGCGTTGAACCGTCTGGATGCTCACCCGGTGAGCGTCGCGCTCATGGGGTGATCTTCTCGACGATTCGCCGGGACCGGAACGACCAGTTGTACGGTTAGCGGACGAAACCTATACTGCGTTGACCGGCTGCTCCATCCCAGCATGACCAACGTCCCCGCAGCGAGGTGCCCTGCCCCTTGGCCGCCCAACGCCTCGTGCTCGTCGTGGACGACGATGGCGACATCCGATCCCTCCTCCAGGACCTCCTGAAGGACGAGGGCTATGCGGTGAAGACCGCCGCCAGCGGTGCCGCCGCGCTCGCCGAGATCGCCAAGAAGGTCCCCGACCTGGTGATGATGGACGTCAAGCTCCCCGACCAGGACGGGCTCGCGGTCCTCAAGCAGCTCAAGCGCGAGCACTCCGAGCTGGAGGTGATCGTGATGACCGCCTTCGGTGGGTCCTCGACGGCGATCAAGGCGATGGAGCAGGGCGCCTACGACTACGTCACCAAGCCGTTCGAGGTCAACGACCTGGTCGCCACCCTCAAGCGCGTCTTCGAGCACGCCGACATGGCGTCGGAGGTCTCCGCCCTGCGCCTGGAGCTCGGGACCAAGGCCGCCGAGCGCGAGCGGATCGTCGGCTCGTCGAAGCCGATGCTCGAGGTCTACAAGCTGATCGGCAAGGTCGCGTCCTCGGACGCCACCGTCCTCATCACCGGGGAGTCGGGCACCGGCAAGGAGCTCGTCGCCGAGGCCCTGCACCGTGCCTCGAAGCGCAACCCGCACCCGATGGTCAAGGTCTCGTGCGCCGCCCTCCCCGAGTCGCTGCTGGAGACGGAGCTGTTCGGCCACGAGAAGGGTTCGTTCACCGGCGCCATGGCCATGCGCAAGGGCCGCTTCGAGATGGCCAACAAGGGCACCATCTTCCTCGACGAGATCGGCGAGATGACGCTCGGCACGCAGACCAAGCTGCTGCGCATCCTCCAGGAGCGCGAGTTCGAGCGGATCGGCTCCAACGTGCCGATCAAGGTCGACATCCGTGTCGTCACCGCCACCAACCGCAACCTGGCGACCGAGGTCGAGAAGGGCCGCTTCCGCGAGGACCTCTACTACCGGCTGAACGTGGTGCACATCCACATGCCGCCGCTGCGCGATCGCAAGGAGGACATCCCGGCCCTGACCGAGCACTTCCTGGTGAAGTACCGATACGAACCGGGCGCCATCCCGACGACGGTCTCCGAGGAGGCGCTGGAGCGGCTGATGGACTACGACTGGCCGGGCAACGTGCGCGAGCTGGAGAACGCGGTCGAGCGCGCCGTGGTGCTGTCGCGGGGCAACGTGATCACGGTCGACCACCTGCCCTTCGGCGATCGCCGCGAGGCGAAGGACCGCGCCCGCCTCGAGGAGCGCTCCAAGCGCCGCGCGGAGGACGCCGCTGAGGAGGAGGCCGCCGCCGACGCCGAGGAGGCCGCCGCGGCGCGCTCGTCGAACGGGACCGGCGGCGAATCGGCCGACGCCGCGGGCGCGTCGTTCAAGGAGGCCGTGGCCGACCTCGAGCGACGCCTGATCGCCGAGGCCCTGGCGCGGTCCGGCGGCAACCGCACCAAGGCCGCCGAGGAGCTCGGCATCTATCGGCGCCTGCTCTACGACAAGATCAAGGAGTACGGGCTCGAGTAAGCCCCGTCGGCCAGGCCAGGATGGAGGAGGCGTGATGACGACGGAGCTCCGCGTGCTGGTCGAGCAGGGTCCCAGGGGCAAGCGCTGCGTGGCCCTCGCCGCCGACTGGCCGGGGCTGGCGTCGCGCCGATACGGGGCGCCTGAACATATCTGTGCCGGTTTTCCGCGCCGGCCCTGTTTCGCTCGGGGTCTGGACGAAATTTGCTCCGGCCCCGAGCGCGAGGACCGATCCGCATCCGGCGCCACGCTCGCCCGCTGGACATATCTGCTCGGAACCGGCCCCCAACCGAGCCCCGAGGGAACCAGCTGACCACATAAGTGACGGCTAAGCAGCGGATAAGGTCACGCCTGTCACGATCCGCGGCATGGATGGGTCACGGGAACGCGAGACACGGCGTCGGATCGCCTTCCAGGCCCGTCGCGCGGGCGAGGAAGTGGCACTCGCCCGGGCACGGCTCGGGCTGAGCGTGGCCCACGCGGCGCGGATCGGCGGCGTGGCTCGCACCACGCTGCGGCGCATCGAGGCAGGCGACCCAGGGGTCAGCCTCATCACACTGGCACGCGCCGCCGCCGGGGTCGGCCTGGACGTCGCGGTGCGCGCGTTCCCAGGTCGCGCGCCCCGGCTGCGCGACACCGGACAGCTCCAGCTGGCCGAGCGGCTGCGCGCCATGGCCCATCCCGCCTGGCGGGCCACGCTCGAGCTGCCGCTCCCCGGCGGACGGTCCGCGGACCTGGTCTTCTTCGGTCCCGGCGAGATCGTGCATGTCGAGATCTGGCGCCGGGCGGAGGATTTCCAGCACCAGCATCGGTCTGGCGTCGCGAAGCGCGAGCTTCTGCAGGCTGGGCATGCGCGCCCGGTGCGCCTGGTGATGGCCATCGAGGATACCGATCACAACCGCCGGGTGATGGCCGACCACCGGCCGATCATCGGCAGCGAGCTGCCGGCCGACTCGCGGGCGGTGCTGCGGGCGCTGCGGAACGGTCAGCCGCTCGGCTCCGATGGGCTGCTCTGGCTGCGCCGGACGGGCTGACGGCCGCTCGCGCGAGGCCGATGGTATCCTTCTTGCCCTTACTCTCTGAGCACCTCGCACCTCGCTTGAAAGGGTCGTACACGCATGTTCAGCCGCGTGCGCATCGCCATTCGGTTCTTCTTCATGGGCCTCGCCGTGGGCATCCTGCTCGCGCCGCGCTCGGGCGCCGAGACGCGCCGCATGGTCCGCGAGCGAGCGGATCGCATCCTCAACGACGTCCTCGACGCGGCGACGCTCGGCACGTACGACGATGGCTCCGCGACCGGGACCGCTGACGCGGCGACCGGTGAGGCGGGCGACGCCGACGCGCCGAAGTCGCGCAACGGGCGCGGCCGCTCGAGCCGAGCGACGAGCGCCGCCCAGGCCTGACCCGCGCGGGGCCGGGCGACATGCGCTGGCCCCGCCTTCGCCGCTGGCGGGACGCGCCGGACGGGCGCGACACACGAGACGCGCCCGAGGCGCGCGACGCGCCGGCCGAGGTCGACGCCCTCACGCGGGCCCGACGGCGCATGGTCGCCGAGCAGATCGAGGCTCGCGGGATCCGTGACCCGCAGCTCATCCGCGCCCTGCTGGCCGTGCCGCGCCACGCCTTCGTCGAGGACGGCACCTCGCCTGCCGAGGCCTACGCCGACCGGGCGCTGGGGATCGGCAGCGGCCAGACGATCAGCCAGCCGTACGTCGTCGCCGCCATGACCGATGCCGCCCGGCCCGGCCGGCCCGACGGCTGGCAGGGCGCGCGGGCGCTGGAGATCGGCACCGGCAGCGGGTACCAGGCCGCGCTCCTCGCCGAGCTGGGCGCCCGCGTCATCAGCATCGAGCGGCACGCGGATCTCGCCGCCGAGGCGGTCGAACGCCTCCGCGACGCGGGATATGGCCCCGAGCGGGTCGAGGTGCGCATCGGCGACGGAACGCAGGGAGCGCCCGAGGACGCGCCGTTCGACGCCATCCTGGTCACCGCGGGCGGCCCGACCATCCCCGAGCCGCTCGTCGAGCAGCTCAGCCGGAGCGGCGGGCGGCTGGTGATCCCGGTCGGGGGACGCAGCTCCCAGGAGCTCACCGTGGTGGAGCGACGGGGCGCGGAGCTGAGCACCGACACCATCGATCGGGTCGTGTTCGTCCCCCTCATCGGCGAGCACGGCTTCGCCCCGCCCGACGAGGTCGCTCGGGACTGAGCGGCCAAGCGCTGGCACGGCGCTGGCACGGATGGTGCATCGGTATCGGTCTGGCAGCACGCGTGACTGCGGGTGCCGCCACGCAACCTGAAGGAGGCATTACCGCATGACCTACCGTGACGATCGGGTCGTCGTGGACGACGACACCGGCGTGGTGGAGCGCGAGCGGATCGTCGAGCGCGAGGTTCCCGTGGCCCCGGCCACCCCGGCCGGCAGCCAGGTCAACGTCAACTCGTCAGCCGGCTACGTGGATGCCGGGCCCGGCCCGCTCTACTACGTCCGCCGCTTCGTGATCCTGATCTTCGGGATCATCCTGGCGCTCATTGCGCTGCGCTTCATCCTGCTCGCCCTCGGCGCCAACAGCGGCAACGCGCTGGTCGACGGCATCTACGGCATCTCCGAGGTGTTCGTGGCGCCCTTCCGCGGCGTCTTCAACCTCGACCAGTACACCCCCAACGGCATCAGCGTCTTCGACGTCAGCGCCCTGGTGGCCTTCGTCGGCTGGCTGCTGATCGAGGTCCTGGTGCTGGCCATCCTGCGCATCGGCGACAGCCGACGCGTCGCCGCCTAGCCCCATCTCTCCGGAGCCGGCTCTGCGCTCGCCGCGGGGCCGGCTTCGCCGTGTCAGCACTCCGTCGTGGAGCACGGGGCCACCGACAAGCCCGTCGTGGAGCACGACGGCCTGCTGACGGCGCACGGGAGCACCCGGGGGCCACCCGTCCCCGGCCGCGAGCCTGACGACCACACCCCGCGCGTCAAGCGCGGGGAGCGCGCCACTCCCTACAGCGGCGGCACCTCGAGGGCGCCGCGGTCTCGCGGGTGCGCGGTGCGTGACGGTGCGCTGCTCTCGGCCGCGAGCGGGCGGACGCCCGCGCGGGCGAGCTCCTCGTCGTAGAGGCCCTGTACCACCCGCACCATGGCGTCGATGCTGAAGCGCTCGACGACGGTGCGCCGCCCCGCCGAGCCGAGGCGCGCCCGCAGGTCGGGCGAGCCGGCCAGGCGGATCAGCGCATCGGCCAGGGATGCGGGGTCGCCGGGGGGAACGAGCAGGCCGTCGAGGCCATCGGTGATCACCTCCGGGATGCCGCCGACCCGCGACGCCACCACGGGGATTGCCCGCGCCATCGCCTCCAGGATGCTGATCCCCTGCGCCTCGCGCAGGGAGGGGAGCACCGCCACGGACAGGTCGGCGGTGAGCGCCGCCACGTCCTCGCGACGGCCGGTGAGGATGACCCGCTCGCGGGCGACGGGCGGGAGCGCCGCGACCTGCCCGTGCAGGGCCGCTGCCTGGGAACCCTCCCCGACGATGGCCAGCCACGCGTTCGGCACCGCCTCGACGACCGCCGGCATGGCGGCGACCAGGTGCCGCTGGCCCTTCTCCGGCTCGAGGCGCGCCACCACGCCGATGAGGAACGCGTCGCCCGGGATGGCCAGCTCGCGACGCAGCCGGCAGGGCGGCACCTCGGCGCTGAAGCGCGACAGGTCGACGCCGTTGGGGATGACCGCGAACGGGACCGCGGTGCGCCCCTCGGCGCGCACCTTGTGCTCGATGCTCGCCGACGGGACGATCAGCCGGTCCATGTGCGGCGTCAGCCGCGCCAGCTCGCGCTGGTCGGCCTCGGTCCGCACGCGCGACGAGTGGACGGTGGCCGTGATCACCGGCGTGCCGGCCGCCACCGCGGCCCGCGTCCCGAGCACCTCGGCGCGGAACATGTGGGCGTGGACCAGGTCGATCTCGTTGTGGCGCAGCCACGCGGCGAGCTCGCGGATCGCGAGCTCGTCATCGGTCTCGTCGATCACGTCGACCGTCACGCCCAGCCGTCGCAGCCGCGCGACCGCGCTGCCGGCCGACAGCGACAGGGCACGGACGTCGTAGCGGGTGCGGTCCAGACGCAGCAGCAGGCCGGTGTAGCTCTCCTGGGCGCCGCCGTTGCCGCCGGTGGCGAGGAGCTGGAGGATGCGCGGCCGGTCGTGGCCCCGCGATCGGTACGTGCGGCGAGCGCGGCGGTACTCGGCCCCGCCGATGGCCCCCTCGTGGTCGGGCGAGCGGCGGCGGCGCGTGGTGGTGCTCATGCGGGCGCGAGGATCATGTGCATGGGCAATGGTCGCCGCGGGCGCTTCGGAAGTCAAAGCACCCCTCGGTCCGCGTCGCCCCTCATGCCCCCCTGCCGCGATGTATCGGCGGAACGGCGCCCAGCCAGGCGGTGCGGGTGCATTCCTCCGATCCAGCGCAGGCCGGTGAGCGTGAATGGCGCCCCGCGGCGCGCGTCGTGCGGCGGGGCCGGCGATCGGTCGTCGAAACCGCACCGGAGCAGCGAGCCAGGCGCGATCCTGACGATTCATCGGCGGGGCCGGATCCAGAGCAGGCCGTCGCGACCGAGAGGTGTGCCGGTTCGCAGCGCGGCAAGGACCTCACGACTCGTCGCGGGGGCCGCCGTGCGGATGACGTGGAGGTGCGGCGCCATGACATGGCGGTTGCGTCGCGTGTCCTCCACGGCGAGGATCAGGCGGACCGGACGCTGGTGCTTCTCCTGGAGCGCCTCACGTTTCGCGACTGCGAGGCGGTACTGCGCCTGAAAGTCAGCTGCCATCCGCTCGATCTCGATGAGAAAGATCTCGGTGGCGCCGAAGAGAACGAGATCCGCGGACCTCCCGCCGGCAATGGGATGCTCGAGGACGCATCGGAGCGACGGGTGGGCGAGCGCCACGAGGTGCTCGGCCAACGTCAGCTGACCCGTGTCGCGCAGTGACGGAGTCCGACCGGGGAAGGCTCGCAGGCTGATGTCGAGACCCAGGGCGTCCGCCACGCGGCACAACGTCACCAGGCTCACGCCCGGGTCCCCTTCCTCGACGCGGCGCTGCGTGTCGTGCGAGACGCCACTGAGCTGCGAGGCGCGGTCGCGGGACAGACCAAGGTTGGCGCGCGCAAGCAGCACCTCGCGACCTGCTCGCCTGGCCTGGTAGCGCGCGCGTTCAAGCGGGCGGTAATCGCCGTCAGCCATAGACCGATGATGGCGGCCGGCCGCTTATGGGCACGTTAGCGCCGGCTTATCGGCGGAATCGCGCGCGGGGAGCCGGTGGGGCTGCATTCCTTCGATCCAGCGGAGGCCGGTGAGCGTGAATGGCGCCCCCCGGCGCGCGTCGTGCGGCCGAGCCTGCGATCGGTCGTCGAAATCGCACCCGAGCAGCGAGCCAGGCGCAGTTCCACCGATATGGCGCGGGGTCAGGGCAGCTGGGCGGCGAGGCGCTCGGCGAGGGCGATGGAGTAGTTCTGGCCGCGGTCATGGGGGTAGACCTGGAACATCGAGGCGACCCACAGGCCGGGCACCGGGGTGCGGAAGGGCGGGATGTGGTGGCGGTAGTCGACGGTGACG
>DASSPJ010000177.1:0-20729 GCA_035699665.1 Candidatus Limnocylindria bacterium | reverse complement strand
AGCGCCTGGGTGAACCGCTTCCCCGAGGGATGGTGGGGCTACCACTGGGCGCCTCCGCAGCCGCTGAGCGCGGTGGAGATCGTCGGGACCGGGGCCCTGGACCAGCGGCTGATGGCCACCCTGTGGGCCGTCGTCGCACGCCGCCGTGGGGTGATGCTGGCCTCGGAGGCGCCCCAGGCGGGCAAGACCACCACCCTCTCGGCGCTGGTCGACTTCCTCCCGGAGGGCAGCGTCGGCGTCTTCCTGCGCGGCTGGTCCGGCGACTTCGACTGGACCGATGAGATCGGTCCCGATCGGGGCTACCTGCTCATCAACGAGATGAGCGACCACCTGCCGATCTACGTCTGGGGCCGCGCTGCCCGGGGTGCCCTCCGCCTGGCGGGCCAGGGCTACGGGCTGGGCGGCACGATGCACGCCGACTCGCTTGCCGAGGCGCTGAGCCTGCTGCGCGATGAGCTCGGCGCGACCGACGCCGATCTCGCCGGCCTCACGATCTACCTCCAGTGGTCGGCGTACGCCACGCCGACCGGGATGTACCGCCGCGTCGAGGAGGCGTGGCACCTCCGGCTCGACGAGGGTGGGACGCTGGCGCCGGTACGCCTGGCGGCGATCGAGGGTGACCGATCCCCCTCGCTGACCGGGGCGCAGCGCCTGCCGGTCCCGCCGTTGCTGCCCGACGACGGTGGGCGGGCAGCGCGCCGGCTGGTGCACGATGCCGCCGCCTACGCCGTCCTGGCGGCCAGCCTGGGCCTGTCGGCCGAGGCGTTCGAGGCCGAGCTCGCGCATCGGTCTGCCTTCCTCGCCGCGCTGGCCGAGCGCGGCACCTGTGATCCGGTGAGTGTCTCCATGGCGCTCGCCGACTATGGAGCGACCTGAGTGACGTCCGAGCTGTCCGCCCGTCCGACCATCACCACCCTCCGCGAGCTGCGCGACTGGGGCTACCGGCCGCGGAGCGTGCGGGCCGAGCTGCGCGGCAACCTGATCGAGCGCCTCCGCCGCTCCGAGCCGCTCCTGCCGGGGATCCTCGGCTACGACGAGACCGTGCTGCCGCAGCTGGAGAACGCCATCCTGGCCGGTCAGGACGTCATCCTGCTCGGCGAGCGCGGGCAGGCCAAGAGCCGCATCGCGCGGGCCCTGACCGCGCTCCTTGACGAGTGGATCCCGGCGGTCGAGGGCGCCGAGCTGCGCGACGATCCGCTGCACCCGATCTCACCGTTCGCGCGCGCGCTCGTCGACGAGCACGGCGACGACACGCCGATCAGCTGGGTGCACCGCGACGACCGTTTCGCGGAGAAGCTCTCGACCCCGGACATCAGCGTCGCCGACCTCATCGGCGAGGTGGACCCGGTCAAGGTCGCCGAGGGCCGCTACCTGTCCGACGAGCTGACGATCCACTACGGCATGCTGCCGCGCGCCAACCGCGGCATCTTCGCCCTCAACGAGCTCCCGGACCTCGCCGAGCGGATCCAGGTCAGCCTGCTCAACGTGATGGAGGAGCGCGACGTCCAGGTGCGCGGCTACACCGTGCGCCTCAACCTCGACCTCTTCGTCATCGCGTCGGCCAACCCGGAGGACTACACCAGCCGCGGCCGGATCATCACGCCGCTCAAGGACCGCTTCGGGGCACAGATCCGGACGCACTACCCCGAGGATCCCGAGACCGAGATGGCGATCATGGAGCAGGAGCGGCTCGCCTTCACCGACGACGAGACCGGCGAGGAACGGCCGGTCGAGGTGCCCGCCTTCATGCGCGAGGTGCTCGCCGAGCTCTCGCAGCTGGCCCGCCGCTCGAGCGAGGTGAGCCAGCGCTCCGGGGTGAGCGTGCGGGTCAGCATCGCCAACCTCGAGACGCTCGTCGCGGCGGCCACCAAGCGCGCCGTGCGGCTCGACGAGCCGAGCGCCGCTCCCCGGGTGAGCGACCTCGGGGCGGTGGTCGCGTCGACCGCCGGCAAGATCGAGCTGGAGACGCTCGGCGACGAGACGCGCGAGGATCGCGTGATCGACAAGCTCGTCGCGCGGGCCGTGGTCAACGTCTTCAACCGGCGCCTCGCCATCAGCGAGCTGACGCCGCTCCTGGAGCGCTTCGACGACGGCGTCGAGGCCGAGGTCGGCGACGCGGTCCCCTCCGCCGCCCACGAGCGCCTGGTGGCCGAGCTCCCCGAGCTGCGGCGGGCGATCGGCCGCCTGGAGGTCGGGGAGTCGCCGGCCGGCGTCGCCTCGGCGGTCGAGTTCGTCCTCGAGGGGCTGCACCTCAACCGCCGCCTCAACAAGGAGCGCCGCGGGGGCGGCGTGCGGTACGCGCGGTGAGCATCCGCTACAGCCGCTGGGACGGCAGCCAGGTGCTGCCGCCGTTCGACGCCGACGACCTGCTGGAGGCGCTCTCGGACGACCTGCTGGCCGAGGGAGACCTGCGGCGGGCGCTCCAGCGGCTCATGCAGCGCGGCATGCGCGGCCAGCGCGGCGGCGACATCCCCGGCCTGCGCGACATCATCGAGCGCCTGCGCGCGCGGCGGCGCGAGGAGCTCGAGCGCAGCCAGCTGGGCGGCGTGCTGGACGGCATCGCCGAGCGCCTCGACGAGGTGGTGCGCCTGGAGCGCGAAGGGATCGAGCGCCGCCTTCGCGACGCGGAGCGCACTGCGCTCGACGCCGCGCCGGGAGAGCAGCAGGACGCCGCCCGGATGGCCGAGCAGGTGCTCCGGCGGACGGCGCAGGGTCGTCGCGACCGGCTGGATGCCCTCCCGCCCGACGCGGCAGGTCGCATGCGTGGCCTGAACGAGTACGAGTTCATGGACGACGCGGCCCGCGACGCCTTCAACGCCCTGTCCGACGAGCTGCGCCAGCAGGTCCTCCAGACGTACTTCAGCGGGCTGCGCGAGGGGGTGGAGCGGGTCACGCCCGAGGATCTCGCCGGGATCCGGGACATGGTGCGCGACCTCAACGCCCTCCTGGAGAAGCACGCCACCGGCGCCGATACGCGGGCCGACTTCGAGCGCTTCATGGCGCAGCACGGGCGCTACTTCCCGCCGGGGATCGGCAGCGTCGACGAGCTGATCGAGCACATGCACCGCCAGGCCTCGCAGATGGCGTCGTTGCTCGCCAGCATGAGTCCGCAGCAGCGCGCCGAGCTTCAGCAGCTGATGGACGACCTGCTGCGCGACGACCGGCTGCGCTGGGACATGGCCCGCCTCGCCGGCAACCTCCAGCAGGCGCGCCCGGACCTCCCCTTCGGCGAGCCCTACCCCTTCTCCGGCGACGAGCCGATGGGCCTTGCCGACGCGCTGGCCGCGATCGACCGCCAGCAGGCCTTCGACGCCATGGAGGGTGAGCTGCTCGCCGCGCGCGACCCGGACGCGCTGGGCCGCCTCGACCGAGACGCGCTGCGCGACCTGGGCGGCGACGACGCCATCGGCGAGCTCGACCAGCTGGCCGAGCTGACCAAAGCGCTCGAGGAGGCCGGGTACCTCCACCGCGACGCGGGACGGCTGGAGCTCACGCCACGCGCGGCGCGCAAGCTGGGCACGCAGGCCCTGGCCCAGATTTTCGGGCGGCTGCGGCGCGAGGGCTTCGGCGGCCACGCCACCCCGCGACCGGGACGCGGCGGCGAGCGGACCGACGAGACCAAGGCGTACGAGTTCGGCGACCCGTTCAGCGTCGACATCAACCGCACCCTCTTCAACGCCATGGGGCGGGGTGGACCGGGCGTCCCGGTGGCCATCGGTCCGCAGGACTTCGAGGTCCATCGGTCCGAGGAGACCACGGTGGCGTCCACCGTCCTCCTGCTCGACATGAGCCGCTCGATGCTGCTGCGCGGCTGCTCGACCGCCGCGAAACGCGTCGCCATGGCCCTGCACGCGCTGATTGCCACGCGCTACCCACGCGACCGGCTGTACGTGGTCGGCTTCGCCTACTACGCCCGCCAGATCAAGCCGGAGGCGATCGCGACCCTCTCGCCGTACGAGTTCGAGTACGGCACCAACCTCCAGCATGCGCTGCTGATCGCGCGACAGCTGCTCGGCCGGCGCAGCGGCGGCAACAAGCAGATCGTGGTCATCACCGACGGCGAGCCGACCGCCCACGTGGCCAACGGCCAGGTCGAGTTCAGCTATCCGCCGACCATGCGCACCATGCAGTCCACGCTGCGCGAGGTGGGGCGCTGCACGCGCGAGGGGATCGTCATCAACACCTTCATGCTCGAGCGCTCGCGCTACCTCTCGGAGTTCGTCGACCTCATGAGCCGCATCAACCGCGGCCGTGCCTTCTACGTCGAGCCGGAGCATCTCGGCGAGTACGTGCTGGTCGATTACGTCAACGGGCGAACCACGCGCGCCGCATGAGCGTCCCGCCCTGGGCGCCGGAGGTCGAGGTCGGCCTCGATCTCGCTGGCCGCCTGATCGGCGCGCAGTTTCCCAAGCTCGCCGACGCGCCGATCCGGTTTCTGGCCGCCGGCTTCGACAACACCGTCTTCGCCGTCGACGACCGATGGGCATTCCGCTTCCCGCGCCGCGCCGTCGCCGTCCCCGGTGTCGAGCGCGAGCTCGTGATACTGCCCGCGATCGCCGCACGGCTGGGTCCGGCCGTGCCCGCCCCCACGCACGTCGGCCGCCCGACCGATGCGTTCGCGTGGCCGTGGTTCGGCGCGCCGCTGCTGCCCGGACGCGAGCCGACGACAGCCCTGGACGATGCCGCGCGGGCCACCCTGGCACCGCAGCTCGGGCGGCGGCTGCGGACTCTCCACCGTGCGCCCGCGCCAGCCGACCTGCCTCACGACCCGATGGGACGGGCCGACATGGCGCAACGGGTGCCGTTCACGACCGAGCAGCTGGTCGAGCTGGCGGCGGCCGGCCTGCCGGATCGCCGGCACGCTGCCGCACCGATCCTGGCGGCGGCCGGCGGGCTCGCACCGAGCGTGCGCCGCGCGCTCGTGCACGGAGACCTGCACTTCCGTCACCTGCTCGTCGCGCCGGATGGGACCCTGACCGGGGTGATCGACTGGGGCGATGTCTGCACCGGCGATCCGGCGATGGACCTCCAGGTGGCGTGGAGCCTCCTCCCGCCGGGTGCGCGGCCGGCATTCTGGGAGGCCTACGGGCCGATCGAGCCGGACCAGGCCCTGCGCGCCCGGGTGGTGGCCCTGTATCTGAGCGCGGTGCTTGCCCGGTACGGGGAGGCAGAGGGAATGCCCGGCGTCCGTGACGAGGCAATAGCCGCCCTGGAGCGGACGCTGGTCGACTAGCCTCACTCGGAACGCCTCGCTGCTATCCTCGCCGCGCATGGCCGATCAGCTTCCGCCGCTCCCCATCGGGCGCAGCGGCGCCATGCGTGCCGAGGCGGTGACGAACGTGGCGGGGGAGCACGCGGTCCTCGTCCGCGAGGGAGACCGCACGCGCGCCCTGCTCGCCAGCACCCGCACGCCGGACGGTGAGTCGCTGCTGGTCATGCCGCTCGACGAGGAGGTCGAGGTGCGCGTCGACGGCGACGCGCTGGCCCTCTACGTGGCCACCGGATCGGTGCCCGTCGGCGGGCGCACCCAGACGGGCGTCCCGGCCTGGGCGAGTGTCATCGGTCTGGTCCTGCTGCTGGCCATCGTGGCGCTCGCGGTGCTCGGCTCGCTCACCTTCTTCGGCTGGCTGTACGAGGTGCTGACGGGCCGATGACCGATGAGCGCCGGGACCAGCCGCTGGCCAGCAACCTCCCGCCCAGCAGCGGCCTGATCGCCATGCGCATCGCGCTCGAGTACGGCGGGCCTGAGGAGTTCTCGAGCACCCTCGAGCGCGCACTGGCGCGGGGCGGCGAGCGCGGCGCGACGATCGTCGCGGTCCTCGACCGCGGCGACCTGGCGATCCACATCCCGCGCGAGGACGGGCCGTCATGGAACTGCGTGCCGCTCGTGCACCTTCACCGCGGACGGGCGGCGAGCACGGCGCAGTGGGAGACCGCGAACGTGATCCTCGAGAAGCTCGAGCGCTACCGCTGAACCCGATGGACGCCACGAGCCTCGACCGGGGGCGGGCCCTCCCCATGACCGATGACGAGGCGCGCGCGCTGCGCGCCATGATGGGCCGCTTCGCCACGGGCGTGACCGTGGTTGCCGCGCGCCACGGTCCGCTGCTGGCCGGGATGACCGCCAACGCGATCGCCAGCATCAGCATCGATCCGCCGCTCCTCATGGCCAGCGTCAACCGCCGCGCGGAGACCCACGAGGCGATCGTCGGCAGCCACGCCTTCGCGGTCAGCGTCCTCGCCGCCGGCCAGCAGTCGCTCGCCGACTGCTTCGCGCAGCCGATCACGGCCGACAAGCTGCAGCGCTTCTGTGACGCCCCGTGGCACGAGGGAGAGACCGGCTCACCGATCCTCGACGGCGCGATCGCCTACTTCGACTGCCGGGTCAGCGCCCGCCACGACGGCGGCACGCACTCGGTCTTCATCGGCGAGATCGTGGCCGGGGGCTACGACCCGACGGTGGAACCGCTCATCTGGTTCGGCAGCCGCTACCGCTCCCTGGCGCCGGTCGACGAGCCGTGAGCCTCCCCGCCTGGGAGCGGCTGCGTGCGCCGGACCGCCGCCCGCTGCGGGTCCTGCCGGTCCGGGAGGTCGCGCGCGACGTGCTGCGCGTGGACGACGGGTTGCTGCCCGAGGTGAGCGACGCGGTGGTGTTCGACGCGTGGCGCGAGGGGACGGGCTGCGTGCTGCGCGCCGCCATCGTCGAGGAGGACGTGGTGGTGCCGTACCTCGTGCGCGCCGCCAGCCTGCGCATCGAGCGCAGCGACGGGCGCCTCGAGGCGCTGCTCGGCGAGGAGCGCGCCGTGGCCGCGCCGGGCGAGCTGGAGCGTCTGGCCTGCGCGTGCCGGGGGGTCAGCGCCGACGTGGTGTACCGCGCCATCGGCCACGGCTGGGCGACGGTGGACGCCCTCAAGCGTGCGACGCGCGTCGCCTTCGGCGAGTGCCAGGGGCGACGCTGCGTGCCGTGGCTCGCCGATCGGCTGGAGCTCGAGCCGTCGGACGCGCGGGCACGGCTGACCCCGCGGCCGCCGCTCGTTCCCGTGCCGCTGTCGGTCCTGGCGGCCTACGCCGGGGCGGTCTCGGGCGCCGCGTCCGGCTGAGCCTCGGCCGGAAGGAGCTGCTCGACGAAGTCGACCAGCTCGCGGAAGTCGAACGGCTTGCGGATGACCGGCGCCAGGTCGGCGAGACGCACCGCGTCCTCGTCGCTCACCGCGGTGCAGAACAGGATCGGGATGTCGCGGTACTGCGGCCGCTCCCGGAGCGACTTGACGATGGTCGCGCCCGACTCGTCGGGCAGCATGTGGTCGAGGATCAGCAACGAGGGCTGGTCACCGTCGACGAGGCGGGTGTACAGCGTCTCGGCGTCCTCGAACCCCTCGGCCGTGTGGCCCACCTCCTCGAGCACCGCCACCATGGCGGCGCGGATGAGGGGCTCGTCGTCGACGATCCAGATCGATCCGCTCACGCTCCATCCTCCATCGTGGCGAGGGCCGCGCCGATCACACCGATCGCCGTCTCGACCTCGTCGTCGCGCGTCACGAGCGGCGGGATGATCCGCACCGTCTGCCCGTGGGTGCCGCACGTCAGGAGCAGCAGATTCCGCGCCAGCGCCTCGGCGAGCAGCCGTTTCGCCAGGTCCGGACGTGGGGTGAGGCGGTCGCCGTCGGCGAACTCGATGGCCACCATGCAGCCGCGCCCGCGCACGTCCGCGATGGACCGATGACCGGCCGCCACGCTCCGCAGGCCGTCCAGCAGCCGGTCGCCGATCGCCGCCGCCCGCTCGACCAGCCGCTCGTCGTCGATGACCTCGAGCGTCGCCAGCGCCGCGGCGCAGGCGACCGCGTTGCCGCCGTACGTCCCGCCGTGGGCACCGGGAGCGAAGCGCTCGAGCAGGTCGCGGCGCGCCATGATCCCGGAGAGCGGCAGTCCCGAGGCTATGCCCTTGGCCATGATCACGATGTCGGGGGTCGCATCGGTCCATTCGGTGGCGAAGAAGCGTCCCGTGCGGGCGAAGCCGGTCTGGACCTCGTCGACGGCGATCAGGATCCCGTGGCGCTCGGCCACCTCGCGCAGCGCGGGCAGGAACCCGTCCGGCGGCACCACGTACCCGCCCTCGCCGAGGATCGGCTCCACCACGAAGGCGGCCACGTCGTCGGGGTAGACGAGCGTCGCGAACAGCTCGTCGATCGCCTCCATCGTCGCGCGCAGGGCCTCCACCTCGCCCCCCAGGCGCAGCGGATCGGGGAATGGGACGAAGTGCACCCCGCCGAGGAGCGGCTCGTAGTGACCGCGGTACTTCACGCCCGAGCTGGTGAGCGCCATGGCCCCGTGGGTGCGCCCGTGGAAGCCTCCCCGGAAGGCGACCACGTTCGTGCGGCGGGTCGCCATCTTGGCCAGCTTGACCGCCGCCTCGACCGCCTCCGCGCCCGAGTTCGACAGGAACAGGCCGTACTCCGCCCCCGGGGCGGGATTGGGGAAGCGCGCCGGCAGCCGGCGGTGCAGCTCCAGGCCGGGCTGGTGGTAGACGATGTTCTGCTGGAGGTGAATCCCGCGTGCCGCCTGGTCGGCGATGGCGGCCACGACCCGCGGATGGGCGTGGCCGGTGTTCACCACCCCGATGCCGCTGGTGTAGTCGAGGTAGCGCTCGCCGTCGACGGTCTCGAGCCATGCCCCCTCGCCGCGCGCGATGACGAGATCGGTGTAACGGGCCCACACGGCGGGCACGCCACCGCGCAGTGCCTCCCAGTCGGTCAGAAGGTCGGTGGCGTGTTGATCCATAGCAGGCGGGTCTCCCCGCTGGCGTCGTTGCGCCAGCGATGCGGCAAGGTGGACGGGAAGCTGAGGGCGTCGCCGCTCCCCAGCTCGTGGCATTCGTCGGGGCCGATCCAGATCGTGATGCGGCCGGCGAGGACGTAGAGGAACTCCTCGCCGTCGTGGGTGTACTCCCCGTCGCTGCTCGCTCCCGGAGCGAGCACGAAGAGCTGCGGCTCGAGGGCGACGGCGCCCACGGCGAGCTGCTCGATGCGCACCCCCTCGCCCAGCGTCAGGGTCGCGCGCGCATCGCGGCGCACCACGCGCTGCACCACCTCGCCGCCGACGAGGGCCGCCAGCGTGGTGCCATAGGCACGTGTCAGCGCGCGCAGCACCGCCACGCTGGGGTTCGCGGCGCCGCGCTCGATGGCCGACAGGTGGCTCGGCGAGATGCGGGCGTCGGACGCCGCCCCCCGCAGGCTCAGCGCACGGTCCTCGCGCAGCTGCCTCAGCCGGGCGCCGTCGACCTCGCCCATCGACGCCGGCCGGCGCCGGTCGCCACGCAGGATGCGCCGGATCCCCGGCGCGTTGACGCGCTCCTGGCGCATCCTTCGGACGTCGCGCAGTCGGCCGAGGTCGGTGTCGCTGTAGAGCCGATATCCCGCCCGCGTTCGGTGCGGGCGCACCAGCCCCTGCCGCTCCCAACGGCGCAGCGCAGAGGTCGACACGCCGATCGCCTCGGCGGCCTGACCGATGCGGAGCCCGTCGCTCATGGCCCGACCCCGGGCGTGGCGAGCAGGCTGGCCTGGCGGCGCTGGAGCAGGATCCAGCCGGCCACGCCGAGGAGCGCCACGCCGAAGATCAGGGTGCCCATCACGTTGACCTGCGGTGGCACGCCGATCCGCGATGCACCGTAGACCCATAGCGGAAACGTCTGGTCGGGACCGGCGGTGAACTGGGTGATCACGAAGTCGTCGATCGAGAGGGCGAACGCGAGCAGGCCGGCCGCCAGGATCCCCGGGGCGATGAGCGGGAAGGTGACCTTGCGGAAGGTGGTCCACTCGTCGGCGCCGAGGTCCATCGCCGCCTCCTCGTAGGCGCGGTTGAAGCCGGCCAGACGCGCCCGCACCGTGACCACCACGTAGCTGATGTTGAACATGATGTGGGCGATGATGATGGTCGGCAGGCCGCGCTCCACGCCGGCCGACACGAACATGGCCAGCAGGGATGCGCCCAGCACGATCTCGGGCGTCGCGATCGGCAGGAAGATCAGCAGATTGAGGGGCCCGCGCCCGCGGAACTCGTAGCGGGTCAATGCCAGCCCGATGAGCGTGCCGAGCGTGGTCGCCGCGACCGTCGACACGACCGCGACGATGAAGCTGTTGAGCAGGGCGGCATTCATCCGCGGCTGGCTGGTGAAGACGGTCGCGTAGTGCTCGAGCGTGAAGCCCTGCCATGTGAAGTTGAACCGCCCGCGCAGGTCGTTGAAGCCGAAGGCGATCATGACCACGATGGGCAGGAAGAGGTACGCGACCACCAGCGCGGTGTACACCGGCAGCACCCAGCGGCCGGCGTGGAAGCGGCGCGGCGACCGCGGGGCGGCGCGGGTCAGCGCGGCGGCGGCATCCATCAGGCGGTCAGCTCCTGGCCGCGCAGGACCCGGGTGTAGGCGATCACACCGACGATCAGGCCGGCCATCAGGATCAGGCTGATCGCCGATGCCTGCGGGTAGTCGTTGTTCTGAAGGTACAGCGCCTGGACGACGTTGCCGATCATCACCGTGTCGGGCGTCCCGCTCAGCAGCTCGGCATTGATGTAGTCACCCACCGCCGGGATGAAGGCGAGGAGCGACCCGGCGAACAGTCCCGGGAGCGACAGCGGCAGCGTCACCCGCAGGAACGACTGGACGCGGCTCGCGTAGAGGTCGTTGGCCGCCTCGATGAGCCGATGGTCGATCTTCTCGAGAGCGACGTAGAGCGGGAGCACCACGAACGGCAGGAAGTTGTACGTGATCCCCGCGATCACCGCCGTCGGCGTCCCGAGCACCCGGAACGCCTCGGGCAGGAGGCCGATCTCCTTGGCCGTGCCGAGCACGAACCCCTGGTCGGCGAGGATGAACTTCCAGCTGATGGTGCGGATGATGAAGCTGGTGAAGAACGGCATGATCACCAGCAGGAGGAGGATGGACTTGTATCGCCCTCCTCGGAAGGCGATGGTGTAGGCCATCGGGTAGCCGATCAGGATCGTCAGCAGGGTCACGATCAGGCCGTACTGGATCGAGCGCAGGAACTGCGTGTCCCAGCGGGCCAGCACCTCCGGGAAGACCCCGACGTTGAAGGTCATCCGGAACCCCGTGCCGAGGGTCCCCTCCTGGAGGGACACCGAGGCCATGGTCAGCATCGGTACCAGGAAGAAGATCAGCAGCCACAGCCCGCCGGGCAGCAGGAACAGATACGGCACCAGCCAGCGGCGCTGCCGCAGCCAGGCGGACATCGCGATTGCCGCTGCCAGCCGGGTCTACCCCAACGTCACCTCCTGGAACAGCTCGTTCCAGAGGCGCTCCTCTTCCTCGCTGAGCACCTTGTAGCTGTGCAGGTTGGCGAGCATCTCCTCGGTGGGGAAGACGAGGGGCGACTCGGCCACCGCCTCGAGGTACTCGCGGTCCTCGTCGGTCTCAGCCTCGGCGGCGTGCTGGCGGATGATCTCCTGCGCCTCCGGGACGGGGCAGATGTAGTTCACGTACTCGGTGATCTGCGCCGCGACCTCGGGTCGGTACACGTAGTCCATGAAGGCCAGTGCGTCGGCCGGGTGCTGCGCGCCCTTCGGAATGCACATGTTGTCGATCCACAGGATGCCGCCCGCCTCGGGCACGACGAACTGCAGGTCGGGGTTGTCGAACTGGAGCTGGAACACGTCGCCCGACCAGGCCATCGTGACCGCCAGGTTGCCGTCGGCCAGCTCCTGGGCGTACTCGTTGCCGTAGTAGCCGCGCACGAGCGGCTGCTGCTCCTTGAGCAGGTCGTTGGCAGCGCGCACGTCGTCCTCGGTGGCGTCCTTGGGCTGGATGCCGTTATGGAGAAGCGCCAGGCTCAGGGAGTCGCGCACCTCGCTGAACATGCCGATCTGGCCCTCGAAGGCCGGGTCGAGCAGGTCCCCGAAGCCGGTGATCTCGCGTCCGGTCAGCGCCGGGTTGTACGCGATGCCGGTCACGCCCGATTGCCACGGCACGCTGTGACGGTTGTTCGGGTCGTACGAGGGGTTCTTGTACTTGTCGGCCGCGTTGGCCACGAAGTTGGGAACCGAGACCGCGACGTCGAACTCCTCGAGGTAGCCCAGGCGGATCATGTTGCCGACCATCCAGTCGGTGGGCGCGATCATGTCCCACCCGGTGTCGCTGCCCTGCGCCAGGGCAGGCTGGATGGTGCCGAAGAACTCCTGGTTGTCCTGGATCGCCTCGACGTAGTCGACCTCGATACCGGTCTCCGCGGTGAACGCGTCGAGGGTTGCCGACTCGCGTTGCCCCGCCTCCTCGGCCACCTCCACGTCGTCATTGGTGGTGTCGATGTAGAGCGGCCAGTTGGCGAAGACCAGCTTGCCCGACGGCGTCCCGCCGACCAGCGAGCTGCCGGCCGACGCTCCCGGCGAGCCGCTGCCGCCGGGGTTGATGCCGCAGGCGGCGAGGATGGCCGGCAACGAGAGCGCCGACGCGGTGATCAGCCCGCCCTTGCCCGCCTGGCGCAGGAATCGGCGGCGGCTGATGCGCCCCTGCGCCAGGGCGCGCGCGATGGCGCGCTCGATCTGCGTCTGGTCGTTCCGCTGGTCAGTCATCCGAGCTGTCTCCTTCCACCGGTTGGTTGGACGCCGTCGGGGCAGCCCCGATGACGAACGTGTGCTCGGGTCGCCAGGTGAGGCGCACCCGCTGGCCGTCAGCGAGCGCCTCGGCGGCGCCGCTGGTATCGAGGTTCTGCGCATACACGACGAGGCGCTGGCCGGCCGGCGTCTCGACGAGGTACTGAGTGCTGACGCCGATATAGCTGGCGTCGAGGATCGTGCCGTCCAGCCGATTGAGTCCGTTCGACGCTCCCTCCGGCTCGTGGTCGCCGGCAGCGACCCGCAGCTTCTCGGGGCGCACGCCGATGCGGACGTGCGACGCCCCGTTGGTCGAGGTCGACGGCGCGCGCAGCACGGTCCCGTCCGCCAGACGGATGGCGACCAGCCGATCGCCGCGCTCGGTGATCTCGCCGTCGAGCAGGTTGCTCACGCCGAGGAATCCCGCGACGAAGTCGGTCCTGGGGCGCTCGTACAGCTCCTCTGGTGGGCCGAGCTGCTCGATCCGCCCGTGGCGCATCACGGCGATGCGATCCGACATCGTCATCGCCTCCTCCTGGTCGTGGGTGACGTAGATGAACGTGATCCCGACCTCGGACTGGATGCGCTTCAGCTCGATCTGCATCTGCTTGCGCAGCTTCAGGTCGAGAGCGCCGAGCGGCTCGTCGAGGAGCAGCACCTGCGGGTGATTGACCAGCGCGCGGGCGAGGGCCACCCGCTGCTGCTGGCCGCCGGAGAGCTGGTTCGGCTTGCGGTGCTCAAAGCCGGGGAGCTCGACGAGCTCGAGCATCGCGGCCACCTGGTGCCGCACCTCACCGTCGTGCACCTTGCGGCGCCGCAGCCCGAAGGCGATGTTCTCGTAGATCGAGAGGTGCGGGAAGAGGGCGTAGCTCTGGAAGACGGTGTTGACGTCACGCTTGAACGGCGGGAGGTTGGTGACATCCGCGTCCCCAAGGTAGATCGTGCCGGCCGATGCCTCCTCGAAGCCACCGATCATGCGCAGCGTGGTCGTCTTGCCGCAGCCGGACGGACCGAGGAGGCTGAAGAACTCTCCGCGCTCGATGTCGAGCGTCAGATCGTCGACGGCGACGACGTCGCCGAACCGCTTGGTGACCCGATCGAGCCGAACGTCCGGCTGTGGCACCTGGTCGTGATCCTCGTCACGCCTCGCGGCAAACCTTGTCGCAGGGCGACCAAGGTTCGGAGGGTGGGCGGAGTATCCGCCGCTCGCTCGGGCGGTGTCAACGCGATTTCGACGATGCCGATGCAACCGAATCGGTGGGATCGAACGTCCATATCGCACCATGGGCAAGTCGAACCACGCGAAGCGGACCCGACCCCGACCGGCGCCGGCGCGGCAGCATCGGTCCAGCCTCCGGCGGGTGGCCGAACGGCAGACGAGGCGCGATCTCGAACGGTGGCGCCGCGGCCAGGCGTGACCGCGCCTCCTCCCCGGCCTGGGTGCGACCTCCTCTATCCTGTCGGTCCCGGCACGCCACTGAATCCGCCGACCAGCCCCCTGGAGGACCGATGGACTTTGCCCTTTCGCCCCAGCACGAGGAGATCCGGCGCACGGTGCGCGACTTCGCCGATCGGCGAATCGCCCCCGTCGCCGACGAGCTCGAACGGAAGGGCGAGTTCCCGATGGAGATCATTCGCGAGGCCGCGGGGCTCGGCCTGCTGGGCGTGCCGTATCCCGAGGAGATCGGTGGCACCGGGCTCGACAGCCTGGCCTACGCGATCACCGTCGAGGAGCTGAGCCGGGCCAGCGGCAGCGTCGGGATCATCGTCAGCGCGCACACCAGCCTCGGCTGCAACCCGGTCTGGCTGGCCGGCACCGACGCGCAGAAGGAGAAGTACCTGCGCCCGATGGCCTCAGGCGAGGTGCTCGGCGCCTACGGCCTCACCGAGCCGGGAGCGGGGAGCGACTCGCGCGGCACGCGCACGCGTGCCCATCGCGACGGCGACGACTGGGTCATCAACGGCGGCAAGCGCTTCATCACCAACGCCGGCGTGGCGGGCACCTACATCGTCACCGCGGTGACCGACCGCGAGGAGGCGAGCGGCAAGATCAGCGCCTTCATCGTGGAGGCCGACACGCCCGGCTTCTCCATCGGTCGCATGGAGGAGAAGATGGGCCTCCATGCCAGCAACACCGGCGAGCTCATCTTCGACGACTGCCGCGTCCCGGCGGAGAACATGCTCGGTCCGGAGGGGGAGGGCGACAAGCTCTTCCTCAAGACGCTCGACGGGGGTCGGATCGGGATCGCCGCCATGGCGCTCGGCCTCGCGCAGGCGGCGTTCGAGGCGGCATCGGCCTACGCCAAGGAGCGCCGCCAGTTCGGGCGCGCGATCGCCGAGTTCCAGGGCGTGGCATTCATGATCGCCGACATGGCCGTGAAGATCGACGCGGCGCGCCTGCTCACGTATCGTGCGGCGTGGCTGAAGGACTGCGGCAAGCCGTACACCACGGAGGCGGCGATGGCCAAGCTCTTCGCCTCGGAGGTGGCACGGGACGTGACCAACGACGCGATCCAGGTGCACGGCGGGTACGGCTACATCACCGAGTACCACGTCGAGCGCTACCTGCGCGACGCGAAGCTGACCGAGATCGGTGAGGGGACGAGCCAGATCCAGCGCATGGTCATCGCCCGCAACCTGCTTGGCGTGCGCGCGATGTAGGGACTGGCGCTCGGGCACCGACCGGCGTACAACGGTCGGTACCGAGCACTCGAGCGGAGGGACCAGGATGGGGGGGCGGCGCGACCTGATCGCGGCCATGGTGGGGGCGCTGCTGGCCGGCGCCCTCGGTGCGCCGCCGACCGCCGCGGCTGATCCGCCGGCGCTCGAGCTGGCCGGCGACACCTACGCGCTCCTGCTGGTCGATCTCGACGATGACGGGGACCGTGAGCTGTTGCGCCTTACCGGGACGTGGGATGCCCCCGAGGTGGAGGCCTGGACGCACCGAGCGGCGTGGCGCAGCCAGTCGGCGGCCGTGCCGCGCGGATCGACGGCGGCGTCCCGCCTCCTATCGCGCGAGGCCATGGTCACGCTCGTGGAGCTGCGCCGCGGTGGCACCAGCGGGGCGCTGCTCGTCATCGGCGGCCCGAACGACGAGGGCGGATGGGCGTCCTGCTGCCTCAAGGCGTGGTGGATCGACCTGGTCGACGGCCGCATCATCGTGGAGTTCCGCGGCGCGCTGCCGGACCACGCCGTCAGCGTGAGCGCATTCGACGGCGACGCCGACGGGACCGATGAGATCGTGCTGGTCAACGAGGGTGAGGACCCAGCTCGGACGCGGGCCACGGTGCTGCGCCACGACGACGACCGGTTCGAGGCGCTCGCCGTGCTGCCGGTCGCCGGCGGCCACGGGGTCACGCAGGGCGTCGAGACCGATGGCCGCCCCGGCCAGGAGCTGTTGTTCGGTCCGAGCGAGACGGGTGTTCTCCAGCGCGTCACGCTCGACGCGGCGGGGGCTCCCAGCGTGGAGGCTGTCCAGATGCCGCCGGCGGGCGACTCGCCGGATGCGTACACCTGGCTGGCGGCGGTCCTGGGAGATCGCCTGGTGCTCCAATCGGATCCCGGACTGATGCTCGCCCATTGGCCTTCCGGCCAGGCGCTCGGCGTGATCAGGACGGTGCGCGACACCTGGATCCACACCCAGATGTCCCGCCCGAACGGCGATCCCCTGGTGCTCGTCTCCGACGGATCGTCACGCCTGCGCGTGATCGACGCCTCCGGCAATCTGGGCCCACGCACGCCGGCCGGGATCATCGGGGCCCAGCCCGGGTGGATGGAGAGCCTCAACGCGTCGGGTGTCCTTGACAACGCTCAGCTCTACCCGCACTACGGCGAGATCCCGGGCGGGCTGGGCGACGATGTCGCGGCGGCCGTCATCGATGGGCATCTCGTCACCGTGGACCCGTCTGGAACGATCCGCGCGGACGCTGCCGGGCGCATGGCGGGGATCATCCCCGTCGGCACGCTTGGCCCGAACCAGGCCTGGTTGGCGGTTGCCGGTACGCCCTGGTATCCGCCCTCCGGCGGCTGGATGACGGGACTTCAGACACACGTGGGGTCGATCCTCGTGGCGCCGGTGGCGTCCATCCTCGAGCCCTCGGGCAGGCTCGAGCCAAATATCGACGTGGCGGGCGACGCCGTGGTCGTCGCGCCCGACGTCCTCGCCACCGGCGGCACATCGGTGCTCCTCGAGCTGGCGGCGCCGGTGGGGAGCCGAGTCCTGGTCATCGTCAACGGCTTCCTGGTGAGCAACGAGAAGATGCAGGCCGAGCGGGAGACGCGAATCGCGCAGCCGCGCCGTCTCGCGCCAGAGACGGACCGCTTCCTGGTGACCGTGGGCGTGGTGACGCCGCTCGGTGCGGTCAGCGTGGAGACCTGGCAGGTGCGCCTCATGCACGATCCACCGGCCGTCGACCTGACCGATGCGACGCGCCCGTGGGCGCTCGCGTCGCAGGTGCGCGGGACCGCGCCGGGCGCCGCGATCGTGACCGTGGACGGCGTCGAGGTCCCCGTGGCACCCGACGGGACGTTCGCCGCCGAGGTGTTCGCCCCGCCATGGCCGCGGGACGTGCTGGTCAGCGCCACCGATGTCGTCGGCAACCGGTCGGTGGCGGCCATCAGCGCGATCGGCCTGTACGACTACCGCTGGGTGCCGTTCCCGATCCTCGTCGCGGTGGGGCTGGGGACCCTGCTCGTGGCGCTGTTCGTCACCGCCGGCCGCCGTCGCCCGCAGGCGGTCCCGGGTGGGTCGAATCCCGGGACGTGGGAGGAGCTGGACCCCGGCACGCTCATCGTGCGCGGCGACGGTCCCGAGCCGCCTGCACGGCTCGGCCGCCGGCGCTGGTGAGCGGCGCCGGCCGAACGATCAGCGACGCCGATGGGCCAGGGGTCCGCGTGAGGCGGCGGCGCGGCGCGGCCCTTTGCACGCACTGTCGGCAGCCGGAGACGTTCGGGTCAAGACAGCCGGGTTTGGTGCACGCAATGCACGAAACCGGGCCGATTCGGCCCATTTCGGGGTGCCGCCGGCCGTTCCTCCTCCGGTAGCCTCCACCGGATGCAAGCCGGTCGGGAGCACCGATGCATCAGCGCTCACGGGCCAGGGCGACGAAGGCATCGAGCGAGGTCGGGTCCGCGAGCGATCCGCGCGAGGCGGCGACCTCGGCCGGCGTGCCGGTGAGGATGCGCTTCACCGGCACCTCGAGCTTCTTGCCCGACAGCGTCCGCGGGATGGCCGGCACGGACAGGATCTCGTCCGGCACGTGGCGCGGCGAGAGCGTCGAGCGCAGCTCGGCGACGAGGCGGCCCCGGAGCTCGCCGGTGAGCTCGCGACCCTCGCGCAGGGCCACGAAGAGCAGCAGCCGGTCCGCCTCCTCGAGATGCACCACCAGCGCGTCGGCCACCTCGGGGAGCGCCTCGACCACGGCGTAGAACTCCGCGGTCCCGATCCGCACCCCGCCGCGGTTCAGCGTGGCGTCCGAGCGGCCGCTGATGACGCACGAGCCTCGCTCGGTGAACGTGATCCAGTCGCCGTGACGCCAGACGCCGGGGAAGTCGCCGAAGTACGCCTCGCGGTAGCGCGACCCGTCGGGGTCTCCCCAGAAGGCGACCGGCATGGACGGCATGGGGGCGGTGATCACCAGCTCACCCTGCTCGCCGACCAGCGGGTGGCCGTCCGGGCTGAAGGCCTCGACCGCGCAGCCGAGATGGCGGCAGCTGATCTCGCCCTCCCAGACCGGGCTGAGCGGCGACGCGCCGACGAAGGCGGTGCACACGTCGGTGCCGCCGGAGACCGACTGGAGCTGCACCCCGGCGCCCACCGCGTCGTGCACGTAGCGGAACCCCTCGGCCGGCAGGGGCGCTCCGGTCGAGCCGACCGCGCGCAGCGCAGACAGGTCCGCCAGCTCACCGGGACGCAGCCCTTCCTTGCGACAGGCCATCAGGTACGGCGCGCTGGTGCCGAACAGGGTCACCCGCTCGTCGCCGGCCATCCGCCACAGCGCGCCCAGGTCCGGCACGTTCGGCGCGCCGTCGTAGAGCACGATGGTCGCGTCCACCAGCAGTCCGCTCACCAGGTAGTTCCACATCATCCAGCCGGTGGTGCTGTACCAGAAGAACCGATCGGCGTGCCCCAGGTCGTGATGCAGGGCGTGGATCTTGAGGTGCTCGAGCAGGATCCCGCCATGCCCGTGCACGATCGGCTTCGGCAGGCCCGTCGTGCCCGACGAATAGAGGATGTACAGCGGGTGGTCGAAGGGGACGGCGTCGAAGGCCAGGCCGGCGCCATCGGTCCCGAACGCGTCGTCCCAGGCGAGCGCGGCCGGGACGCGCGAGACATCGGTCTCGAGGTAGGGCAGCACGACCGTGGCGGCCAGGCTCGGCAGGGCCGCCCGGATGGCAGCCACCTCATCGGTCCGGTCGACGCGTCGGTCGCCGTACCGATAGCCGTCGATGGTGAGGAGCACCTTCGGCGCGATCTGGCTGAACCGATCGACCACGCTGCGGGTCCCGAACTCCGGGGCGCAGCTGGACCACACGGCGCCGATGCTGGCGCAGGCCAGCAGCCCGACGGCCGCCTCCGGCACGTTCGGCAGGTAGGCCGCCACCCGGTCGCCGCGCGTCACGCCCAGGCGCTCGAGGCCGGCCCGCGTGCGGGCCACCGCGTCGCGCAGCTGCGCGACGCTCAGCTCGATGCGCGACCGCGACTGCGAATGGGCGATCAGCACCACGTCGTCGTCGGCGCGACCCGCCAGCCGCAGGGCGTGCTCCGCCCAGTTGAGGCGCGCGGTGGGGAACCAGCGCGCGCCGGGCATGGCGGCGTCGGCGAGGGCGGGTCCGGGCGGGGTCGCCGAGCGCACGTCGAAGTGGTCCCAGACCGATTGCCAGAACGGCCCGACCTCGTCGATCGACCAGCGCAGCAGCGCGTCGTAGTCGTCGAAGCTCAGGCCGCGCTCCCGCGCGAGCCAGTCGAGGTACGCACCGATGCGGGTCGTGGCGCGCGCGTCGGCGGCCGGGTGCCACAGGACCGGCGGGGTCGGTTGGGCCATCGGGGGCCGATGATGCCAGAGCGCAGCGGCACGGGTATCCTCGGCCGACCATGGCCGCGCGCCGAGGACTGATCGTTCGGGCCACGCTGCTGGCGGGCGTCGTGCTGCTGACGGCGAGCGTGCCGGCGCGGGCCGACACGCCGCCCGTGCCGCTCCCCGAGGAGCCCGCCGCACACCTGCTGGTGGGGGCCACGTTCGACGCGGTGACCGCCGACCTCGACGGGGACGGCGTTCGAGAGCTGGTCCGCGTGGTCGCCGATCCGAGTGGATCGGGCAACGTGCTGGTCGACGCGTGGCGCGCATCCACGGCCTCCGCGCCGGCGGAGTCGCTGGGCTCCGCCCCGCTGCGCCGCGACGCGAGCGTCGACGAGCAGCTCAGCGGCGTGCCGCGTCCGGCTGCCGACGGCACGCTCGCGGTGCGCGTCACCGACGGCGCCCGCCTGCTCGTCGTCCCCCGCGGCGAACGCGAGCGCGTGATGGTCGCCGCCATCGGCAGCGGCGACGCGGACGTCCGGGCGTGCTGCATCACGTTCTGGGAGCCGCAGCTCGATCCGGCGGGCGCGCTCCGTCTCGTGCGCGTCGGCGGCGCGCAGCAGAGCGCGTCCGCGGTGGTGGCGGCCGATCTGGATGGCGACGGGATCGGCGAGCTGGTGACGGTCGAGGACGCGCTCCCGGGCCGCGCGAACGTGCCGCTGCGCGTCTATCGGTTCGACGACGGCGGCGTCCTGCGCAGCACCGAGCTGGCGGTCGAGGCCGCCAGTGTCAACACGGCACGGATCAGAGTGGGCGACACCGACGGCGTGGCCGGCGACGACGTGGTGCTGCTCGGGATCGGGCCAGCCACGGAGCAGCCGGGTGATCCCGTGCTGGCGCGCGTGGCCTGGCGCGCGGGCGGCCCGGTCGTCGACGCCACCGCGACCCGCCACTCCGGGTCGGTGTCGGTCGTCCGGGCGCGGGCCGGGCCGCGCCTGGTGATGACCTCGCTGGGCCACGGCGAGCTGATCGTCGCCCGGTGGCCGGCCGACGGGCGGTTCGAGCCGCTCGGCGCGGTGGCGGTCGACGGCGAGCCGGCCGGCGTGATCGGGG
>DASSPJ010000176.1:0-17207 GCA_035699665.1 Candidatus Limnocylindria bacterium | reverse complement strand
CACCGACCACGGCGAGCCCACCATGGAGCGGGTCGACGCCTCCTCCGGCACCATCGCGGCCAGGATCAAGGGCGTCGGAGTCAACGTCGCCGTCACCGCCACCGACGACGCGATCTGGGTCGCCACGAATGACGGACTGGCCCGGGTCGACCCCGCGACGAACGAGATCACCCACGAGATCGAGCTGGGGTCGGGCGATCACTACGCGGTGGCGATGGTCGGCGACCACCTGTGGCTCAGCCAGCCGGACCGCGCCCGCGTGCTGCAGATCGAGGTGCCATGAGGGGTACGGACCGCTGACCAGGAAGCCTTGCCACGTCGGGCCAATCGGGCCTGTCGTACGACGCGGCGACCGATGCCTACACCTACGTGTGGAAGACCGCGAAGGAATGGAACGGGACCTGCCGGCGCCTGACGGTCAGCTTCGTCGGCGGCTCGAACGCCTCCGCGCTCTTCGACTTCCGGCGATGAGCCGCGTGCGGCCCGCGCGGGGAGCCGGCGCATGACCGTGGGCGAGCGATGGATCTGCCAGGTCTGCTGGAAGTCGAACAATCCCCGCGACCTGGCGTGCTGGAAGTGCCGCTCGCCGCGAGAGCTGCCCAGGGAGGCGGTGCCGGGCCAGCGCGATGCGCTGGCAGCCCGGGCGCTCCAGCCCGAGGTGGTGCCCGATCTTGTGGTGGCGCTGCCGGTGGTCGTCTTCCGCTCGTATGCCAAGGCGTGGCAACGCGGTGGGCTGGGGATGCTGGCTGTCCCGCTGCTGATGGGCTTCGCCGGCTACGTCGAGCCCGGGCCGCTGCTCGTCACCGGGGGGTTGGCGATCGGGCTGATCGGCTTCGGGTTCCTCGCCGGCGAGGTGATCGAGGGGATGCGCGAGCGCGAGGTGTGGGCGTTCCTGGTGGGACTCATGCTGGCCATCGTCGGCGGGATCGGCTCGGTGGTCGCCTTCCAGGCCCTTGCGCCCGATCTCGTCCACCCCGGCGCCGTGCGGTTCGGGTCCCTGTTCGTGTTCGGCGGCGCGGGTGCCGCCGCGCTGGCCGGGTTGGTCCTGCTGCTCACCCGGGGGCGGCGCGCACCACCTGCCTGACTCAGGATCAGCCGCATCCCATCCCGTTCCGGGTCGGCGCCGCCCCGGGGGCCAGACCGTTGCGTGGGACGCACGAACGGGAGGAGGACGAGCCGTTCCTCCACCAGGCTGTGCGCCACGCGCACCAGGCGACGGAGGACGAGCCGATATGGGCGGTACATCGGCGCCAGCTTCGTCGGTTCGTGTCAGCGACGAGGTCTTTCATGCGGGCCGGCGGCTGATGAATCTCACCGAACGTGTCGCAGACGAACGCGTGAGGTTGCTGCTTAGTGAGTTGAGCGGCTTTGGGGCATTTCTCGAGATCACACGGCTCCCACGGAAGGACTCGCTTACACAGGACGAACTGGACCAGCAGTTTGGAGAACTAGTTGCTCGCGGCGAAACGGTGCAGGATGCGCTGGGACAGCTCCTGCGCTCCAATCTGTAGGGCGAACCGCCTCGGTTCTCAAACCGCAAGGCTCCGACGCTGGCGCTGGCGCGGCGGGCCGCCCTGCCACCACCCCTTGGATCGCGGAGGTCACTACTCGCGGGGGCGCCCTATGGCGCGGATTCGCGTCCTTCAGCAGATCACGACGTCCGGTGCTGCGCGGAACCAGCTGCCCTCGTAGGCGATCGCAAAGATGGAGTTGCCGTGGGCGTTGTAGGCCGCGAGGACGATCGCTTCGTAGTCGGTTCCGTCTGGGCCGACCGGACCGCCACCGCACTCGTAGTAGTGAGCTGCGATCCAGCTGAACTTGCCTGCGTCCGACGGTGCCGTGCCCGTCAGCGACATGACCTCGGAGGGAAGGCGGGTGCGTTCGACCAGACATGGCCCGCTGGTCCCTGCCGGGGGGTCGATCGGCTCAGACAGGCAGGCTGTCACGCCGTAGACCCGGATCTCTATGCCATCCGCGCGGGGTGACTCCCACCGGACGGTGTGCGTGACCTCGTAGGTAAGCTCGTCGGTCCCGGGCGGCCCTCGGAGCTCCACCACGTCCGTCGCGAATGTCACGCCCGTCGGCTTCTTTGGCACCGCAGCCGCCGGGGTGCTCGGTGGCGTCGTCACGGATGGAGCCACCGTGGCCAGATCGGTGGAGGGATGAGGGGCGGTGCCTGAGGGAGAGTCGCTCGGCGCCGTTGTGGGCAAGGATGATGAGGAGCCGGCGTCCGTGGAACAGGCAGCGAGCGCGAGGCAGGCCGCCATCGCGACCGTGCGTCCGACGCGGCTGAATGATGACTGGCTCACGCGGCCCTCCTGCTGGGATGCACCCTGACGCTTGGAAAGGCGCGCCTCTATCGCCATGCGTCTCGCGCTGATGCTCGCCATGTCGAGTCCCTCCTTATCGTCGGCGCGGGGATCTCCGGCCGCTAGGAGGATGCTATTGGGGCGCTCTGCGGCTCGACTGCGGCGCGGCCTTGCGCTGCGACTCCGCCGCGCTCAAGGGCCACCAACGCACCCGACGGTCTATCCTGCTGGAGATCCCGTTACGCGGGATGATCGAGGGAAATGACCTACGACGAACTGCTCGGACTCGCGCGAGCGCACCGGGGCGCTGCCCTCCACACCACCATGCGCGGGAAGCCGTTCACGGTCGCCGTTGATCGCGACCGGCTGGTCTTCACCCCGGAGTCGACCGGCAAGCCCCGGCCGGAGAGCCGCAGGGGCGCCCAGGCGTTCCTCGACCGCTACAACGCCACAGGCAGCACGCGTCCCGGCGATTACACCAACGACAACCACATTCCCGCCTACATCTGCGCCCTCGTTCAGCTCCGGCGCTGATCCGCGACGGCACCCTGACCCACGCCTGGACCCGCGCCAGCGCAGCCCTGCCGCTCGAGTGGCGTCTGATGGGCGTCGTACTCGGCCCACGGGGCGCGGAGACACGTGGGTGGCGTGGGCTCACGCGGACCAGGTGGCGGCGCCCCGGGGGCCAGGCCCGTTGCGTGGGACGCACGAACGGGAGGAGGACGGGCTGTTCCTCCGCCAGGCGGTGCGTCACGCGCACCAGGCGACGGAGGACGGGCCGATATGGGCGGTCAACCAGCCCCATCTTCGACAGTTCGTGCGTCACACGCACAGGTCGCGCGCAGCGGCGCCGAAGCTAGACGGCGCGCATCCGGTTGTTGCGAGGGTTGTGCTCCAGCTCAGCCAGCCCGAGCGCCTCGAGGAGGGGCGGCAGGTACATCCCGAACCGACCGCGATACCCCTTCCGCAGGCCGTACCAGCCGCCCACCGGGTTGTCGGGCGAGCGGCCCCACGCCTCGACGGTGCCGGCGGCCGCCTCCTTCTGCTCGTCCGCGGCGCCGAGCGGCACCCAGTCACCCTGTTCACGCAGCCACGCGGCGAGGTCCTCGATCGCACGGGCGTGGTAGGTGAGCCGGGTCGAGCCGACCTGGCAGACGAGCTGCGGCGGATCGGTCGCGTCGTCGCGGTACATCGTGTACTCGCTCGTCCCCGGGGGCGTCGTCAGGACCCAGGGATCGTCCCGGGTGCCGGTGCCGGTGCCGGTCATCGGTTCAGTCCTCCGTGCGTGCGCCTGATTGTGAGCCGATGGACCGGATCGGGTCCGACGACGCGCGCTCCCGTCGGGCGAGCAGGACGAAGGGGAGCGCCAGGCCCCAGATGGCGGCCCCGATCACGTAGCTGGCCCCGTAGCTCCACACGTCGGCGGCGCGACCGAGCGCCGGCTGCGCCACCACGCCGCCGGCGGAGCTCATCAGGCTGTCGAACGACAGCACGGTGGCGCGCTGCGCGGGCGGGATGAGGCCGTTCAGGTAGGCCTGCCGCAGCGGCCGCTGAAGCGCGAACACCAGGCACCACCCGGTCAGGAGGACGAGCGCCAGCACGAAGCTCGTCGTGAGCCCCACGAAGGCGAGGAGGGCGACGTTCAGGATGCCGCCGGCGAGCAGGGCTGACGTGCGGCGGGCGAAGAGACGCCGGACCCACGACACGGACATGCCGCCGACGATCTGGGCGCCGGCGACGATCGCCGCCGCGAGCCCGGCGATGCTGTACGCGTTCGGGTCGCCGTACAGCTGGAGCAGGTACGGCTGGAAGGCGTAGAAGGCGTAGATGCCGACCCCGCCGGTGAACGGGGCGGCGAGCATCAGCCAGCGCACCGGACGGTTGCGGAAGCCGCCGTCGACCGCGCCGCGCAGCACCCCGCGCACCGCCTTCATCGGGGATGCGCCGCGCTCCGGGGTGAATCCCAGGTCGTGCATGAACCACCAGGCGACGGCCATCGTGACGCCGAGCATGCCGGCGCGCAGGAGGTACGGCACGCCGAGCGTGGTGAGCTGGGCGATCACCCCACCGCCGACCGAGCCGACCAGCATGGCGATCCCACCGACCGTCTGTGCCCGACCGAAGACCGACTCCAGGTCGCGCGTCGAGCCGGTGGCGGTGAGGGCGTCGACCAGCCACGCCTCGGTGGCACCGGAGAAGAACGTGAAGCCGAGTCCCAGCAGGATCGACGCGACCGCCCAGCCGACGAATGGCGCCTGGAGCTGCCACATGAGCAGGTACAGCAGCGTGCTGACGAGCAGCGTGAAGGCGCCCAGCAGGAAGGAGTAGCGGCGGCCGCGCGTGTCGGCCACCACGCCGGTCGGCACCTCGAAGACCACCTGCCCGACGGTGAAGAACGCGTTCGCCGCGAAGGCCTCCGTGTTCGAGAGCCCGGCGTCCAGCAGGAACAGGGTGTTGATGCCCCAGATGAACGACGCGGCCAGCGTCGTCAGCAGGGTCAGCAGCAGGTAGGTGCGCTCGACGGTGCGGGCGGCGGTCGGCTCGGGGGGCATGTGCGGCGCCAGTCTGCGCCACCGGCCGCGCGACCGCTCCCGGGTGACCCACAACGTCCCATCGCCACCGGTACCGATGGCCCATCGGAGTCGGGTCGGTGCCTGCCGCAGGATGACGGCAGCGCCGGCGGTGTCCCCGAGCGGGCCTCCCGAGACCGCCCACGGCGCGCCAAACCACAGCTTCGCATCGGTCAGGGCACGAAGACCTTTTCTCGGGGTCGGGTGCAACCCCGGTCGTCCACCTCGAGAGGTTCACATGCTCCGGCTCAACGCGGCCCGGGCCGCGTTCTCGCTGCTCGTGTCGGGCAGCGCCCTCCTCGCCACCACGGCCCCGGTCGCTGCGGCGACCCCCGCCTTCCAGCTGCCGTTTGCGTGCGGCGAGGTCTGGATCGGGACGACCTACCAGGGCCACGGCCACGAGGACAGCGCGGTCGACTTCTCCTTCGCCGCCGGCGCCAGCGGCGGCCGACGGGTCCTGAACTCTGCCGCCGGCACGGTGACCGATACGACCCACTGGCGCGAGAACGGCGAGCTGACGATCACCCACGCCGGTGGGTGGCGGACCGTCTACGCCCACCTCGACGGGAGCCGGCCCGCACCGTCCGGGTTCGTCCCGGCAGGTGCCGTGTTGGGGATCGTGGATGCGACGCCCAACCCGATCTTCGTGCACCCCGACGGCTTCGCCCACCTGCACTACGAGCAGCAGCTCCACGGGGTCGCGCAGCACGCCCGCATGAACGGCGCGACCTTCGCCACCGGGATCGCCTGGCGCAGCCTCAACTGCCCGCCGCCCGCTCCTCCGCCACCTCCACCCGCGGTGACCGATGGCCCGGCCGTGCTCTACGGCGCTCCCGCCGCGGCGACGGTGTACCGATGGGGCGGGCCGCGGCTGGCCACCCTGCGTGGGCAGGGCTCGACCGGCGCCTTCGACGTCGAGCGGGTCGGCGACCGGGTGGTGGCCGGCGACTTCAACGGCAACGGCACCGATGACCTGCTGGCCGTCTACGACACCGGAGGCGGTGCCACTTTCTTCGTCTGGGAGGGCGGCGCCGGCGGCCCGGTGGCGCGCTTCACGGCGCCGGACCTGGACCTCGAGACCGTCGGGTCGCGGGTGGTCGCCGGCGACTGGAACGACGATGGGCTGGATGACGTGGCCCTGGCGGTCGACCTCGGCGAGAGCCGCATGCTCATCCGCCGTTACCAGGCGCGCGGCATCAGCGGTGGCTACACGTTCGTCGAGGTGCAGGGGGTGGCGCGCACCGCGTTCGACGTCGGCCGCGTCGCCAACCGCGTGGCCGCCGGCCACTTCGACAACGTCGTCGGCGAGGACATCGTGATGGGCTACCAGACCCTCGACGGCCACCTCGCGATCCATGTCTTCTCGGCCGGTCGCTCGGACCGCGGCGTGGGTCCCGACGACGCGCGGGGGACCTGGTACACCACCCCGGAACCGTACGACCTGGGCCAGGTGGCCGGTCGCATGGTCGCCGGGCGCATGGCGGGGAGCGGGCACGCCGACGTCGCCTTCGGGCGGGCGACGGCCGATGGCCGGATCGTCACCGAGCGCTTCGAGACCGCTCCCACCGGTGGGGTGGCCGCGCTGAGCAGCGTGGCCTCCGGCACGATGCCCGCGCCGCAGGTCGGCAACCGCATGGCGGCGGGCGACATCACCGGCGACGGTGCCGACGACGTGGTGTACGCCTTCGCGGCCGGTGACGGCACGCTCGACTTCGTGGCCTGGGCCTCCGGCGCCGGGCCCGGGTTCACGGCGTGGAACGGGACCGGCGGGTTCGACCTCGGCCGCGTCGACGGCCGCCTGGTGATCGGCGACTGGGAGTGAGGCGCGGCGCTATCCTCCCCCGGTGACCCAGGACCACCCGGCGCTGACCTACTCCTCGTACCTCGCCCTCGACGAGGTCCTGGGGGCGCAGCGCCCGCGGTCCGACGAGCACGACGAGCTGCTCTTCATCGTCATCCACCAAGTCTACGAGCTGTGGTTCAAGCAGCTCATCCACGAGGCGGGCCATCTCCAGCGGCGCCTCGACGCGGGCGAGACGGCCCAGGCGATCCGCACGCTGCGCCGGATCCTCACCATCCTGAAGGTGGTCGTCTCGCAGATCGACGTGCTCGAGACCATGGCGCCGCACCACTTCACCAGCTTCCGCGCCCGCCTCGACGCGTCGAGCGGCTTCCAGTCCGCCCAGTTCCGCGAGCTCGAGGCGATCCTGGGGCGGCGCGACCCCCGGGTGCTGGCGCACTACCCCGAGGGCAGCGACGCGCGGGGTCGCATCGGGGCCGCGATGGGCCGGCCATCGGTCTGGCATTCGTTCGTCCACTACCTGCGTCGCTGCGGGCACGACGTGCCCGACCCGGACGTGACGCAGCCGGTCGAGACGTCCCCGGCGGTCCAGGCCGCGCTGCTGGCGGTGTATGCCGCCGACGACGAGGAGGCCACCGTGGCGGAGCTGCTGGTCGACCTGGACGAGGGGCTCCAGGAGTGGCGCTACCGCCACGTGAAGATGGTCGAGCGCACGATCGGCGACAAGGCCGGCACCGGCGGCTCGTCCGGCGCGGCGTACCTGCGCGGCACGCTGTTCCAGCCTCTCTTCCCCGACCTGTGGGCGGTGCGCGGCGACCTGTAGCTCCCGGCACGGGGCTTGCTCGGCTGGATCGGTGAGCACTGAGAGGGAGCTTTTCATGCACCGAATGCATCGCGGGCGGCCATGGCTCGCGGGAGTCGCGACGCTGGCGCTCGTCCTGGGGGCCTGCACCGCCAACGAGAGCGGCAGCCCCACTGCCTCGGCGGGCGGCGGCGGCGCCACCACGGACTATCCGACCGAGGATCTGAAGATCATGGCCCCCGCCGATCCGGGCGGTGGCTGGGACAGCACGGCACGCGCCATGGCGCCGGTCCTCGAGGAGGTCGGTGGCGTGGGCACCGAGGTGCGCAACGTGGGCGGCGCGGCCGGCACCATCGGGCTCGCCCAGTTCGTCGACGAGGCTGCCGGCGACCCGCACCAGCTGATGGTGATGGGCCTGGTGATGGTCGGCGGCATCGTGACCAACAACTCGCAGGTGACGCTCGACGACGTGACCCCGATCGCGTCGCTGACCGCCGAGCAGGAGGCGATCGTCGTCACCGCCGATTCGGAATACCAGACCCTCGAGGACCTGGTGGCGGCCTGGAAGGCGGATCCCACCTCCATCTCCTGGGGCGGTGGCTCGGCCGGCGGCACGGACCACATCCTGGTCGGGCTGCTCGCGCAGGCCGCCGGGATCGATCCGTCGGGCATCAACTACGTCGCCCACTCCGGCGGCGGCGAGGCGGTGACCGCCATCCTGTCCGGTGCCGTGACGGTCGGCGTGTCCGGCGTCTCCGAGTTCACCGACCAGGTCGAGTCCGGCGCGATGCGCTGGCTCGCGGTCTCCGGCGAGGAGCCGCCCGAGGGGATCGACGCGCCGACCATCAGTGACGCGGGCTACGACGTCGTGCTCGAGAACTGGCGCGGCGTGGTGGGCCCCCCGGACCTGTCCGATGCCGACCGCCAGGCGGTCGTGGCGCTGATCACCGAGATGCACGACTCGGAGGCCTGGCAGCAGGCCCTCGAGGAGAACGGATGGTCGGACTTCTTCCAGGCCGGCGACGAGTTCGCCACCTTCCTGGACGAGGAGCAGACGCGCATCACCGGCGTCCTCGAAGAGATCGGCCTGACCGGCGGCTGAGGTCACGACGACCGTGACACCGTCCGAGCGCGGGTCGAGCCCTGCATCGCGCAGGCTCCTCGGCCCGCGTTTGGTGGCGGGCGTCCTGTTCGTCCTCGCGCTGCTCCTCATCGTCTCGGCGCTGGGGATCGCGCGGGGCGCCGGCTACACGGTGGTCGGGCCGGCCACCATCCCGCTGGCTGCCGCCGCCGGGCTGCTCGTCCTGAGCGCGATCTTCGCCGCGCGCACCACGGTCCTGCCGGACGAGGACCTGGCCGAGCGGGCCGCCGAGGAGGAGCGGGTCACCGACTGGCGCACGGTGGGGCTCGTGGTCGGGGCGCTGCTGGTCTACGGGGCCGCCCTGGATGGCTTCAGGCTCGGCCCGCTGCGGGTCCCGGGGCTGGGCTACCTGCCGGCGACGGCCATCTTCCTGCCGGTCGCCGCCCGCATCCTGGGCAGCCGCTCACCGCTGCGTGATGCCATTGTGGGCGTCGCGGTGGCAACGGCGCTGTACGTCGCCTTCACCGAGTACCTCGGCGTGCGCCTGCCACCCGGGCTGCTGGACCTGGTCCTGTAGCCGATGGACGTCCTGGGCAACCTGCTCGGCGGCTTCGGGACGGCGCTCTCCCTCGAGAACCTGCTCTTCGCGGTGGCGGGCGTGCTGCTCGGCACGCTGGTCGGGGTGCTGCCGGGGATCGGGCCGGCGCTCACCGTGGCGCTGCTGCTGCCGCTGACCTTCAACTTCGAGCCGACCGGCGCGTTCATCATGTTCGCCGGGATCTACTACGGCGGCATGTACGGCGGCTCGACCACCTCGATCCTCCTCAACACCCCCGGCGAGTCGGCCTCGGTGGTCACCACCCTCGAGGGGTTCCAGATGGCCAAGCGCGGCCGTGGCGGCGCGGCGCTGGCGACGGCCGCGATCGGGTCGTTCGTGGCGGGCACCATCTCGACCCTGGCGATCACCCTGCTGGCCCCGTTCATCGCCTCGTTCGCCCGGACCTTCCAGCCGGCGGACTACTTCGCGCTCATGGTCGTGGCCTTCGTCAGCGTCACCGCGCTCATCGGGCGCTCGCTGCTGCGCGGCCTGATCAGCCTCTTCCTGGGCCTGGTCATCGGCCTGGTCGGGATCGACAACCTGACGGGCCAGGAGCGCTTCACGTTCGGCATCCCGCAGCTGCTCAACGGGCTCGACGTGGTGGTGGTGGCGGTCGGCCTGTTCGCGGTGGGGGAGGCGCTGTACGTCGCGTCGCGGATGCGCCACGCCGACGAGGAGATCGTGCCGGTCGAGGGCTCACTGCGGCCGAGCCGCGACGAGCTGAGGCGCTCCTGGAGGCCATGGCTGCGCGGCACGGCGCTCGGCTTTCCGATCGGCGCCCTGCCGGCGGGCGGGGCCGAGATCCCCACCTTCCTCTCGTACAACCTGGAGAAGCGCCTCAACCCGAAGGCGCCGTGGGGCAAGGGCGCCATCGAGGGCGTGGCCGGTCCCGAGGCCGCCAACAACGCCGCCTTCTCCGGCGTGCTGGTCCCGCTACTGACGCTTGGCATCCCGACCTCGGCGACCGCCGCGATCCTGCTGGCGGCCTTCCAGATCTACAACCTGCAGCCCGGCCCGCTGCTGTTCGTCAACTCGCCGGACCTGGTCTGGGCCCTCATCGCCAGCCTGTACATCGGCAACGTGATGCTGCTCGTCCTCAACCTGCCGCTCATCCCGCTGTGGGTGAAGATCCTGTCGATCCCGCGGTCGCTGCTGTACGCGGCGATCCTGGTCTTCGCGACCCTCGGCGTGTACAGCGTCGCGAACTCGATCGTCGACGTGCTGGTGATGTACGTCATCGGGGTGATGGGCTTCTTCATGCGCCGCTACGACTTCCCGGTGGGACCGATGATCCTGGGCGTGATCCTGGCGCCGATGATGGAGGCCCAGTTCCGGCGCGCCGTGCAGGTGAGCCAGGGCGACCTGTCGGTCTTCCTCACGCGACCGATCTCGGCGGTCCTGCTGCTCACCGCCGTGGCGGCGCTGATCCTGCCCTACCTGCCGCGCCTCCTCGGCCACGGGCGCCGGCTGGTGTTCGGCACCGGCTCCGAGGACTGACCGCCCGCTACAGCTCGATCCGGCGGTTCGGCGGCGCGGGCTCCGGGCCGATCTCGACCAGCATCCAGCCGGGTAGCCCATCCGCCGCCGGATGGCCGTCGGAGACCAGCAGCTCGACGACCCTGCGGAGCAGGTCGCGGTCGGTGGCCCCGGCCAGCAGGGGCGCCAGGCGCGCCTCGATGAGCGCCGTGGCCACCGCCGGCAGCAGCCCCTCGCGGTCGCGCCGCACGAGCGCCTCGGCATCGTCCACGCCGGCCGCGGCCAGCGCGTCGATGGTGCGCTCCGCCGCCTTGCGCTCCCGCGGCGCGAGTCGATCGAGCCAGCTCGGCGGCGCCGGCGCGGGCGCGGCACGCTTCGGCTGCCGGGGGGACGGCGCGACGCGGCGGGGCAGCGGCACGACCTTGTCGCTGCGAGCCGGCGGAATGGCGGCGCGCACGGCCGTGAGGGTCGCGAACGGACCGCGGACCAGCTCCTGGCCGAGGTCATCGGTCTGGTGGGAGTCGACCAGGTACCAGCCCTGGTCCGCCTGGCGGACCTCGAAGCGCTCGTCGGCGGTGCGGTAGCTGCCGGCCGCCTGGCGCACCAGCTTGTCGTGGTCGTCGGCGGTCGGCGCGGATCGCTTCGGCATGGGCGTCCATGGTACCCAGCGCGCCGCCGTATCCTTGCCGCATGTCGCTCTTTCGGTTGGCCGACGACCTGCCCGCGCTCGACGCGCCCGTCCTCGTGGCGGCGCTCGAGGGGTGGGTCGATGCCGGCACCGCCGGAACCCTCGCCGCACGGCAGCTGGCGCTGCACGGGCGCGCGGTGGCCACCTGCGACCCCGATGCGATCTACGACTACCGCGCCCGCCGCCCCACGCTCGACATCAGCGACGGACGCCCGATGCGGCTGGACTGGGCCGAGCTGAGCCTCACCGCCGTGCGGCACGGCGACCGCGACGTGCTCGTCCTGCGCGGCCCCGAGCCGGACTACCGGTGGCGGGAGCTGTCCGCGGACATCGTGGCGCTGGGGCGCGAGCTCGGCGTGGTCAGCTGGGTCAGCCTGGGCGCGATCCCGGCGGCGGTGCCGCACACGCGCCCGGTGCCGATTCTGGCGACCGCGTCGGCGCCGGGCCTGCTGCCCGACGGGATTCGGCAGGGCCCCGACGGCCTGCTCCGCGTGCCGGCGGCGGCGCTGTCGGTGATGGAGGTCGCCATGGCGGGCGCCGGGATCCCGGCGGTCGGCCTCTTCGCCCAGGTGCCGCACTACGTCAACGGGCCGTACCCGACCGCCTCGCTGGCGCTGCTCGCCTCGCTCGGTACGTTCCTCGGGTTCGAGCTGCCGGTCGGCACGCTCGCCACGCAGGCGCTCGAGCGGCGCGGCCTGCTGGATGCGGCGGCGGCCTCGGACGAGGACACGCGTGCCCACGTCGAGCGCCTGGAGCTGCTCGCCGACCAGTCGCGGCTGCCGGCGGGAGACGAGTTGATCGCCGAGATCGAGCGCTTCCTGCGTGAGACCGACGAGGGTGGAGAGGAGCCGGGCGGATCCGGCGAGGGTGGCGGGCCGGGAGGGACCCGGCTGCACTGAGGGGCGTGCGCCACATCGGTCACGCCGGCGGTCGCCAGCGCCGATAATCGCGACCGTGGTGAGGCGGTGAGCTACCGATCGTCGCGGTACGGGGACCGACGGTCCTCGCTGGTTCCGTTCCTCGTCATGCTGCTCGTTGCGCTGGCCGTCGGGTTCGTCGCCGGCGTGCTCCTCTCCGGCGACGGCTCACCCTCGCCGAGCCCGAGGCCGAGCCTCCGCCCCTCGGGCAGCGGCGTGGCCGCCGTGCCGACGCTCACCCCCGATCCGGGCAGCGCCGAGCCGACCCTGGCCCCCGCGCCCTCGCCGGTGGTGGCTCCCCCCGACGACGTCCTGCCGCCCGGCGCCGTGGCGCGGGTCGCGGTCGAGGTGCTGCGCATCCGCGAGTCGCCGTCGACCGACGCCCGGCTCCTCGACCAGCTGCCGCAGGGCCAGCTGGTGCTGATCGACGCCGGGCTGCCGCCCGGCGGCCCCGTCACCGGCGGCGGCTTCACCTGGTATCCGGTGCGCCGCATCGCCGAGCTGACCGAGCTGCCGGCGCTGCCCGGGGCGCTTCCCGAAGAGGGCGCCGTCGGGTGGGCGGCCGCCGGTGACGCGGAGACCGCCTACCTGGCCCTCCTCGCGCCGCGCTGCGCGGCCCGCCCGGTGGCACTCGCGACGCTCGAGGCGATGACGCCGTGGGAGCGGCTGGCGTGCTTCGGAGCCGAGCCGCTCACCTTCGACGGGACCGCGGGCTGCGGGGGCTGCGGCGGCGCTGCCGCCGGCACCTTCGAACCGGCGTGGCTGGCGTACCCGTCGATCGGCGTGCCGATCTCGGTCGACCCGAACGTGCGCATCGGGCCGTTCGGCGTGCAGTTCCGGCCGGAGGGCCCGGCCGTCCCCGCGGACGGGTCGATCGTGACCGTCAGCGGCCACTTCGACGACGCGGCCTCGGCCGGCTGCGTCATGGCGCCCGGCGACCCACCGGAGCCGATCGACTCGCGCACCGCCGTGCTGGCCTGCCGCGAGCGCTTCGTGGTCGACACGATCCAGGTGACCGGCACCGATCCGGACTTCCCGGCCGGTTGAGGTGGTGACACCGCCGCACCGGCGCGGTACGGTGCACGGGTGAAGGCCACCGACCACACCTGGGAGCTCTGGTATCCCGGTGCCGGCGCGACCGGGCTCGAGTTCGCGCGCGCGCGCATCGCGCCGGCCGACGTGCTGTGGGTGCATGCCGCTCCGAAGAACCTGGCGGTCACCGTTCGCCAGGGCGACGACCGCGTCATCGCGCGCGGCGAGCCGCTGCGGCGCGACGGCTCGTACCTGCCGATGACCCGCCTGGCGATGCAGGACGGCTCGGTCACGCGCGAGGATCGCTGGCCGACCGACGACGACCTCGGGTCGCTGGTGCTGCTGCCCGGCGGCGAGGTCGGCACGCTCCTCTCGTGGTGGCACGCCGACGACGGCAACGAGTGGCGCTGGCGGGTCGAGTTCCACAACCGGCGGGGATGAGCCACCCATGGCGCCCGAGCGCGACCCGTACCTGATCCTGGGGGTCGCGCGTGACGCCTCCCTGCTCGAGATCGCCCGTGCCCATCGACGCCTCGCCAAGGCGCATCATCCGGACCTGGGCGGCGAGCCGGCGGCCGACGAGCGCATGCGCGAGGTCAATGCCGCGTGGACGCTGCTCGCCGACCCGATCGCCCGCGCCGCGTGGGACGCCGCGCATGCGATGCCCGGCCTGCCACGCCCCTTGGCCGCGTGGGATTCCACGACCGTGCCCCCCTGGCGCCGGCCGGACCCTCCCCCCACGACGCAGGGAAGCGGCGGGTGGCTGGTGCTGGCGATGGTGATCGCGCTGTTGGTGGTGGTGCTCGTCGGCGGGGTCGTTGCCGCGGCGATGCGGCCGGACCTGCCCGGATCGAACAGCCCCGGCTACCGCAGCAACCTCGGCGACTGACCCGCGCCCGCCGGAGCGGTCAGACCGGCAGGAGGAGCGCGACCACCACCACCGCCACTCCCACCGCCGCCGAGAGCGCCGCGATCTGGAGCGCCTTGCGCCGATCGCGGGCGAGCGCCACCGGATCGGTCACCGGGGTCGTGTCGCGGATGCGGTCGCCGAAGTTCAGCACCCCGCGCCAGCCGTAGTTGGCGCAGAAGCGCATCGCCGCCTGGAGGTACCCGGCGGCGCCACCGGCGGCGGGGACGAAGAGGAGCAGGCGCCACGCCGGATCGGCGCGGAAGACGAGCAGCGCGCCGAGCAGGCCCAGCGTCGCCGCCAGGCCCACGTGGCCCGACTGGCGGCGGGCGCGGATCTCGGCCGGGCCGATGTTGCAGGTGCCGGCCCGATAGCCGCCCTCGACCAACGTCGTCAATCGCCCCCGTCGCCGTGGCGGGCCAGCGCGCCGCGCGCGACGGCGGCGACCTGCTCCCGCAGCTCCGCAGGGGCCAGCACCTCGGCCACCCCGCCCAGTCCGACGAGCCGATTGGCGGCCTCGTCGGGCCAGTCCATCTCGATCACCAGGTGGCGCCAGCCGTCCGGATCCTCGACGTCGAGCGTGGTGGCGCGCTGCACGGCCAGCGCGCCGGCGAGCATCGCCAGCATCCAGACCCGCGACGGGTCGATGCGCAGCGTGACCGGCAGGCGCGGGATCTCGGCCTCGTAGAGCGCGATCGAGCTCGCCCAGTGCTCGGCCAGGTCGAAGTCCGGCGGCCGCTCGAAGCGCTCGTCGAGCGGCTCCGCGGCACGGATGCGGGAGACGCGGTACGTCCGCGGCGCGCCATCGCCGCCGGCCACCTGGGCGACCAGGTACCACGCCCCGCCCTTGAGCACGATCCCCAGCGGCTCGAGGACGCGCTCGGTCTCGATCCCGTCGCGGCGATACATGATGCGCAGCCGGCGCTGGCTCCAGACCGCTTCAGCCACGCTGCCCAGGTGCGGCGCCGCGTCGGCCTCGGCGAACCAGGTCGGCGCGTCGAAGTGGAAGCGCTCCCGGATGCGGCCGGCGCGTGAGCGCAGCTCGGTCGGCAGGGCGGCGAGGAGCTTGAGCTGCGCGGTGGCGAGCACGGTGCCGAGACCGAGCTCGGCGGCCGCCGCGGGCATGCCGGCGAAGAAGAGGGACCCCGCCTCGTCCTGGGTGAGCCCCGTCAGCCGGGTGCGATAGCCGTCCAGCAGCTGGTAACCGCCCGCCGGGCCGCGGTCGGCGTAGATCGGGATGCCGGCGGCCGCCAGCTGGTCCGCGTCGCGGTACACCGTGCGGACGCTGACCTCCATCTCGTCGGCGAGCTGCTGCGCGGTCATGCGGCCCCGCGTCTGGAGCATGAGGAGCATCGAGAGAAGCCGGCTGGCGCGCATGGACCGATGCTAGGCCCGCTCGAGGAAGGCTGCCACCCGGTCGAGCGCGTCGTCGAGGACGCGGCGCAGGCCATGCCCGATCCCCGGATAGGTGACCAGCTCGCCGCGCGGCAGGCGCGCCGCGGCCTCGCGCAGCAGGGGCAGCCGGGCGAAGGGGTCCGACTCGCCGGAGAGGAGGAGCACCGGGCAGGTGATGCTCCCGAGGTGCGCGGCGCGCTCGGCAGCACGCTCGGGCCGGCCGGGCGGGTGGAGCGGGAAGCAGAGGAGGACGAGGGCTCGCAGCCGTGGCTCGTCGGCGGCGAGCAGCGACGCGACGCGGCCGCCGAACGACTGGCCGCCGATCGCGACGCTGGCCGGGTCCAGTCCCTCGAGCGCGGCGCGCCAGGCCGGCAGCGCCCGCTCGGCGCTGCCGCGCGGCAGCGGCACACCCGCCGCCGCCACCCCGCGGCGCCGGAGCCCGTCGAGGATCGGCCGCAGGCCGGCGACCGTGCCGGACGCGCCGGGGGCCAGGAGCAGTCGCCGATCGTCCATCGGTCCATTGTCGGTCCTGCTCGGGCTGCCCGGACCGCTATGCTCGGTCGCATGACCGGCCCGCCCGATCCCGTCCTCGGCGATCGCTTCGCGTCGGCAGTGGCGACCGCGGCCGAGCTCCACGGGGAGCAGGCTCGCAAGGGCGGCCGCGTGCCGTACCTGGCGCACCTGCTCGCGGTCGCGTCGCTCGTCCTCGAGGACGGCGGCGACGAGGACGAGGCGATCGCCGCGCTCCTCCACGACGCGGCCGAGGATGCCGGGGGCCGCGAGACGCTCGAGGCGATCCGCGGCTACTTCGGGGAGCGGGTCGCGCTCATCGTGGCCGGCTGCTCCGACGCCATGCCGGCACCGGGCGAGGCCAAGCCCCCGTGGGAGACGCGCAAGGCGGCGTACCTCGAGGAGCTGCGCGGCGCCGACCCATCGGTCCTGCGCGTGTCGCTGGCCGACAAGCTGCACAACGGGCGCTCGCTGCTGGCAGACCTGCGGGCCGATGGCGCGTCCGTGTGGGAGCGCTTCAACGCGCCACCCGATCGGCAGGCCTGGTACTACGGGGAGCTGCTGGCCACCTACGAGTCGGCCGCGACGAGCTCACGGCATCTGCCCGAGCTGCGCCAGGTGGTGTCCGAGATCCGCGCCGCTGCACAGCGCTAGGCAGACGCGGAGGCATCCTCGCGGAGGTAGGGGCACGAGCCCCGGATCAACGCCTCGAGCTCGTCGGGCGAGGCCGGCTTGTCCAGCACGGGCGCGCGAACCGAGAGCAGCCTGTCGCCGGTCATGAGGACGACCGGCAGGTCCGGCCGGCGCTTGCCGACCGCCCGGCTGAGATCCCAGCCGTCCATGCGCGGCATCATCACGTCCGACAGGACGAGGCACGGCTGCAGGCCGGCGTCGAGGAGGCGCAGGGCGTCGTCGCCGTCACGCGCGTCCTCCACGAGATGCCCGCTCTCGCGGAGGGTGTCGGCGAACAGGTCACGCACGTCGCGGTCGTCGTCGACCACCAGGACGATGTGCCGATGCGCCGCCGTGTCGTGGTTCCCCATGCCCCCCTCGCCTGCACGACGCGTGCCGTGAGGCCTCAGATCGTGTACTCGCGTCCACCGATAAAGGTGCGGAGCGGC
>DASSPJ010000175.1:0-11256 GCA_035699665.1 Candidatus Limnocylindria bacterium | reverse complement strand
CCGCGAACGAAAGGAAGCGACGATATGGCGAAATACGTCCTCGCCCTCGATCAGGGGACCACGTCGAGCCGCGCGATCCTCTTCAACGCCGACGGCACGATCCACAAGACTGCCAACCAGGAATTCCCGCAGATCTACCCGTCGCCCGGACACGTCGAGCACGACCCCGAGGCGATCTGGGATTCGCAGGTCGCCGTCGCCAAGCAGGTGATCGAGAGCGCCGGCGCCTCGCCCGAGGACATCGCGGCGATCGGGATCACCAACCAGCGCGAGACCACCGTCGTCTGGGACAAGAACACCGGCAAGCCGGTCCAGAACGCGAGCGTCTGGCAGAGCCGCATCACCGCCGGCTACTGCGACGAGCTGAAGGCCGCCGGGCACGAGCAGCTGTTCCGCGACAAAACGGGCCTGCCGGTCGACGCCTACTTCAGCGGCACCAAGATCCGCCACATCCTGAAGAACAACCCCGGGGCGCAGGAGAAGGCGGAGGCCGGTGACCTGCTGTTCGGCACCGTCGACAGCTTCCTCATCTGGCGGCTGACCGAGGGTCGCGTCCACGTCGTGGACTACTCGAACGCCAGCCGGACGCTGCTGTTCAACATCCACACGCTCGACTGGGACGACGAGCTGCTCGGGATCATGGGCGTTCCGCGCGCCATGATGCCGACGCCGAAGCCCTCGAGCGAGGTGTACGGCGAGACGACGCTCTTCGGCGGCTCGATCAAGATCGCCGGCGACGCCGGCGACCAGCAGGCGGCCACCTTCGGCCAGGCCTGCTTCGAGCCCGGCATGGCCAAGCAGACCTACGGCACCGGCGCCTTCATGCTCATCAACACCGGCGAGGAGGCGGTTCCGTCCAAGAACGGGCTGCTCACCACGATCGCGTGGGGCTATGGCGGCAAGGTGATCTACGCCCTCGAGGGCTCCGTCTTCATCGCCGGCGCGGCGGTGCAGTGGATCCGCGACGGCCTGCGCGTGATCACCAACTCGGCCGATGTCGAGAAGCTGGCCGGCAAGGTCGCCGACACCGAGGGCGTCTACATGGTGCCCGCCTTCGTCGGCCTGGGCGCTCCGTACTGGGACCAGTACGCGCGCGGCGCGATCGTGGGCCTCACCCGCGGCTCGACGATCGAGCACATCGCCAAGGCCACCGTCGACTCGATGGCCTACCAGACCCGCGAGGTCCTGGAGGCGATGCAGGCCGACTCCGGCGTCAAGCTGTCCGAGCTGAAGGTCGACGGTGGCGCGGTCGTCAACAACGACCTGATGCAGTTCCAGGCCGACATCCTGGGGGTGCCGGTGGAGCGGCCGCAGGTCGCCGAGACGACGGCCCTCGGGGCGGCGTACCTCGCCGGCCTGGCGGTCGGGTTCTGGAAGGACACCGCCGACGTGGCCACCAACTGGGCGCTCGACCGGCGCTTCGAGCCGCAGATGGACGAGGAGAAGCGCGAGAAGCTGTTCCGCGGCTGGAAGAAGGCGGTCCAGCGCGCGCTCGACTGGGAAGAGCACTAGGATCGACCGATGCGGAGGCGGCCGCCACGGCCGCCTCCGACGTCACCTCCCCGCAGCCCGGAGCCGCCCATGACCGACGAGCCGATGGTGGGAATCGTGGTCGTGTCGCATTCGGCGGCGGTCGCCGAGGCCACCGTGGCGCTCGTCCGCGCCCTCGCCAACCTCGATGACGGCGGTCCCCGCCTGGTCGCCGCAGGAGGGATGGCCGACGGGTCGGTCGGGACCGATGCGGCACGCATCGCGGCCGCGATCGGCGAGGCCGACGCGGGGGCCGGCGCGGTCGTGCTCGCCGACCTCGGCGGCGCCGTGCTGGCGACCCAGATGGCGGTGGACGAGCTCCTCGACCCGGATGCCGCGGCGCGCGTGCGGGTGTCGGGCGGACCGCTGGTGGAGGGCGCCTTCATCGCGGCGGTGCAGTCCGCGGCGGGCGACGGCGTGGACGGCGTCGTGTCGGCCGCCAACGACGCCGCGGGCATGGACAAGCTCGGTGGTGCCTCGTGAGCTGGCCCGAGGGCGCGGTCGTGGCGGTCGTGCTCGGGTACCTGCTGGGCGCCATCCCGTTCGGGCTCATCCTCGGCCGCCTGACACGCGGCATCGACATCCGCGACTACGGCTCGCATCGCACCGGCGCGACGAACGCGCTGCGCACGCTCGGCGGCCGCATCGCGGCCCTCGTCTTCATCCTCGACGTCGCCAAGGGCGTCGCGGCCGTCCTCCTCGCCAGGATGATCCTGGCCTCCGGCCCGACGGGCAGCCTCGAGTGGGTCGCCGCCGCGGCCGGCTTCGCCGCGGTGGTCGGTCACATCTGGTCGGTCTTCATCCGCTTCACCGGCGGGCGGGGCGTGGCGACCTCCACCGGCGCGCTGGGCGCCATGGCACCACTGGCCCTGCTGATCCTGGCGCCGATCGTGGTGTTCGTCATCTGGCGCTGGCGCTTCGTGTCGCTCGGCTCGATCGCCGGGTCGCTCCTCTCGCCGGTGGTGGCGGCGGTCCTGGCCGGGGTCGGCGCCACATCCTGGGCGGCGGTGGGCTACGCGCTGGCGGCCGGCCTGCTGGTGACCTGGGCGCACAGCGACAACATCGCGCGGCTGCGCGCGGGCACCGAGCGGCGCATCGGCCAGAAGGAGGAGGTGGCGCGTGGCTGAAGGACGGCGCCCGGCCCGCATCAGCTCGGCACCCAACCTCCTCGGCGTGGCGCGCATCCTGGCCACCCCGGTGGTCTGCGCCCTGGTCCTCGTCGCGACGCCGGGGGCCGGGCTCGCGGCGTTCGTCGTCTTCGCGCTGGCCGGTCTCACCGACTGGGCCGACGGGTGGCTGGCGCGCCGTCGCGACGAGGTCTCGCCGCTCGGCGTGTTCATGGACCTGACCGCCGACAAGGTGCTCGTCGCCGGCGTCCTGGTGGCGATGGTCGAGGTGGGGCTGGTGCCGACCTGGATGGCCGCCACCATCGTCATCCGCGAGCTCGTCATCTCGGGGATTCGCCAGGTCGCCGCCGCGGCGAGCGTGGTCATCCCGGCGCGCGCGCTGGGCAAGAGCAAGACGGCCACCACGCTGGCCGGCATGGCGATCCTGCTGCTCGCCTGGGATGCCATGACCGGCGGTCCGCTGGCGTCGACCGGCATGGCCGCGGGGCTCGAGACGGCCGGCTTCTGGGTCATGGTGGCGGCCACCATCCTGACCGTCGTCTCCGGCTGGGACTACCTGCGCGGCGCGCTGCCGATCCTTCGCGGCGGCCGGCCATGACCCTGCCGGCGCGCACCGAGGTCGACGTCGTCGTGGTCGGCGGCGGGGCGACCGGCGCCGGCGCGCTGCGCGACCTGGCGATGCGCGGCATCTCCGCCCTGCTCGTCGAGCGCGGCGACTTCGCCTCGGGGACGAGCGGGCGGTACCACGGCCTCCTGCACTCGGGGGGGCGCTACGTGCAATCGGACCCGGTCTCGGCGCGCCACTGCGCCGAGGAGAACGCCGTGCTGCGGCGCATCGCCCCGGGGACCATCGAGCTCACCGGCGGATACTTCGTCGCGACCCCCGACGATCCCGACGACTACCTGGAGCGGTTCCCGGCCGCCTGCGCGGCGGCGGGGATCGAGGCGGAGCCGGTGCCGCTCGCCGACCTCTTCGCCGCCGAGCCGCTTCTCAACCGCCGCATCCGCGCCGCCTACCGGGTGCCGGACGCCTCGCTCGAGCCGTGGGAGCTGGTCGACGGCAACCTCGCCAGCGCGCGCGAGCACGGGGCCACGGCATGGCGCTACCACGCCCTGGTCGGCGTCGAGCGCGGCGCGGACGGGGGGATCACCGCGGCACACGTCGAGGATCGCCGCACCGGCGAGCGGCGCACCATCGGGTGCCGGGCGATCCTCTCCGCCGCCGGCGCCTGGGCCGGGACCGTGGCCGCCATCGCGGGTGCGCAGCTCACCATGCGCCCGGGCAAGGGCTCGATGCTGATCCTGTCGCGGCGCCTCACCGCGGCGGTGGTCAACCGCCTCGCGCCCCCGGGCGACGGCGACATCATCGTGCCGGTCCACACCGTCTGCATCCTGGGCACGACCGACATCACGGTGCCCGACCCCGACCACGTCGACATCACCCGCGAGGAGGTCGACGCGCTGCTCGTCGACGGCGAGCGCCTCGTCCCCGGGCTCGCCGGCGCGCGCGTCCTGCGCGCCTACGCGGGCGCGCGGCCGCTCTACGACGCCGCGGAGCTCGAGGGGCTCGAGCATCACGAGGAATCCCGCGAGATCAGCCGCGCGCACCACGTCATCGACCACGGCCCGCGCGACGGGGTGGCGGGGCTGTGGAGCATCGTCGGCGGCAAGCTGACGACCTATCGGCTGATGGCCGCCCAGGCGGTGGATCGGGTGGCCGCCGCCCTCGGCGTCGAAGCTCCGTGCCGCACCGCCGAGGAGGAGCTGCCGCGTCCGGCCGCCGGTCGCGCGTACTGGCTCGGCGACCGCTTCGCGGCCCACGAGGCGGGTGGCGGCGGAGATGCGGAGCTGATCTGCGAGTGCGAGATGGTGACCCGTGAGCGCCTGCTGGACGCGATCGAGGAGCGCGGCGATTCGTCGCTCGACGACCTGCGGCGCACGACGCGCCTGGGCATGGGACCCTGCCAGGGCGCGTTCTGCACCGTGCGCGCCGCGGCGATCCTGGCGGCCCGCGGCGACGCCGGCGCCCTGCCGGCACGCGCCCCGGAGCCCAACGCCGCGCTGCTCGAGTTCGTGCGCGAGCGACAGCGCGGCACGCGCCCGATCGCCTGGGGCGACCAGCTGGCCGAGCTCGCGCTCACCGCGGGGATCTTCCGCGGCGCGCTGGCGGTCGACGAGCTGGACCCGGGACCCCCGACCGATGCCGGCCGCTGACGTCGTCGTGATCGGCGCCGGCCTGGCGGGCCTGAGCTGCGCCGTGGAGCTGGCCGAGCGGGGCGCGAGCGTGTTCGTGGCCGCCAAGGGGATGGCCGCCACCCACTGGGCGCACGGTGGCCTGGACGTGGCCGCGCCGCCCGGGGCACGCTCAGCGGCCGCGGGGATCGCCCTCCTGGCGCGCCAGCCCGAGCACCCGTACGCCCGCCTGGCCGATGACGTGGCCCCGGCCGTGGCGGCGCACCTGGACCGCCTGGCCTCCGCCGGCCTGCCACACGTCGGCGCTCTCGCGGATCCGCTGGTGTCCATGCCCACGGCGGTGGGCACGCATCGCCCCGCCGCCATCCTGCCGCTCGCGCAGGCCGCTGCCCGCGACGAGTGGGGCGACATCGGACTGCTGCACGTCGGGTTCGAGCGCTACCGCGACGCCTGGCCGGCGTACGCGGCGCGCAATGCGCTCCGTCGACCGTTCCCGGGCGCGCCGGCGCGGATCGCGGCCGTCGAGGTCTCGCTCCCCGGGTTGCGCGACCTCCACAACCTCAATGCCCTCACCCTCGCGCGGTCGTTCGACCAGCCGGCCTGGCGTGCCCGGGCGCTGCGCGCCATCGCCGCGGCGCGCCCACCGGGGCGCTGGCGGCTGGCGCTGCCCGCCGTGCTGGGGCTGGTCGACCACGCGGCGGCCTTCGCCGAGGCGGCCGCCCTTCTCGACGGTCCGCCGATCGAGCTGGTGAGCGTGCCACCCTCGGTCCCCGGCCTGCGCCTCTGGGAGGCGTTGCGCAGCCGGCTGCTCGCGCTCGGCGGGCGCCTCCAGTGGGGCTTCCCGATCGTCGGCGTCGAGCGCGACGGGGACCAAATCACCGCGGTGCGCACCGAGGGTGCGTCGCGCGCCTTCCGCCTCGTCGGCGACGCATTCGTGCTCGCCACCGGTGGGATCGCCGGCGGGGGACTGCGCGCGGCGCCCGACGGGTCCATTGCCGAGCGGGTCTTCGGGCTGCCGGTCAGCGCGCCGCCCCGCGAGGCGTGGTTCGCCGACGACGCCCTGGCCGCCCAGCCGATCGAGGCGGCCGGCATCCTGACCGACGAGGCGCTGCACCCGGTCGGGGGGCCGCGCAACGTGCACGTCATCGGCTCCGCCCTGGCCGGCATGCGCTACCTCGACGAGCGATGCGGGGATGGCGTGGCGCTGGCGAGCGCCCATCGGGCGGCGCGGCTGCTCGGCCGCGCGGGCGCGGCCGCATCGGTCCGGGAGGAGGGGGTGGCATGACCTTCCACGATGCCGCTGCCCGGGAGTTCCCGCCGTTCAGCACCGACGCCTGCATCAAGTGCACCGTCTGCCAGACGGTGTGCCCGGTCGCCCGCGTGACCGACGCCTTCCCGGGCCCCAAGTACGTCGGCCCGCAGGCGCAGCGCTTCCGCGGCCCGGCGAGCGACCATCAGGTCCCCGACCATACCGTGGACCTGTGCTCCGGCTGCGGGATCTGCACGCGCGCCTGCCCGGCTGGCGTGCTCATCGCCGAGACCAACAACCGGGCGCGGGCCGCCATGGTCGCCGAGCGCGGGGCGAGCGTCCGCAACCGGCTCATCAGCGACACCGACCTGCTGGCGCGCCTCGGCGTGCCGCTCGCGCCGCTGGCCAACCTCGGGCTGCGCAGCCGGGCGCTGCGCTGGATCGGGGAGAAGGTGCTGGGCGTCCATCGTCGCGGGCCGCTCGCTCCGTTCGCGCGGCGCACCTTCGGGTCAGTGTGGCGACGACGCGGCGGGCTCACCGCCCTCCCCGCCGGGGCGGACCCAGAGCGCACGGTGGCGTACTTCCACGGCTGCGCGGTGAACGGCTTCGAGCCCGGGGTCGGGGAGGACGCGGTGGCGATCCTGGAGCGCAACGGCTTCACCGTGATCGTGCCGAAGCAGGAGTGCTGCGGCCTGCCGTTCATCAGCAACGGGCTCTACGACCAGGCGCGTCGCAAGGCACGCCGCAACCTTGCCGAGCTGGCGCACCTGGCGCGGGCCGGGGTGCGGATCGTGGGCACCTCGACCTCCTGTACGCACGCGCTCAAGGCCGAGTACCGTGAGATGCTCGACCTCGACGACGCCGATGCCCGCGCGGTCGCCGACGCGACGTGGGACATCTGCGAGCTGCTCGTCGACCTGCACGACCGCGGCGAGCTCGACACCGCCTTCGGACCGATGCACGAGGCGCTGCCATACCACCCGCCGTGCCAGCTGCGCTCGCACGGCATCGGCACCCCGGCGATGGACCTCTTCGCGCTCGTGCCCGGCCTGCGGGCCACCGACCAGGACCACGACTGCTGCGGCGCGGCCGGCACCTACGGGCTGAAGGCCGAGCGCTGGCAGATCGCCCAGGACGTGGGGGCGCCGCTGTTCGCCAAGATCCGCTCGGCGGCGCAGGCGGGTGCCCGGCAGGCGGCCTGCGACTCGGAGACGTGTCGCTGGCAGATCCAGGCATCGACCGGCGTCCGCACCCGCCACCCGGTCGAGATCCTGGCCGAGGCCTACCGCCGCGGCGACCCGGCGACCGACGCGGGGCTGCCCTGGCGGCGCCTCGTCTGAGCCTGGAGGGACTGACCGCTGGGAGGGGCGCCCGGCGGAGGGATCTCCTCCGACGCATCACACGCGGTGACTGGGCAGTGGGAGGCGCCGCCTCCCGTCCCGCCGGCCAGCCTGGGGAGACTGAACGCACGAGGCCGCGGCTACGTGATGAGCTTGCGCTCCATCTGGCGCATCGCGATCCACAGGCAGATCGCGAAGAAGACGAGCAGGTAGGCGAGGTCCCATACCTGTGCCAGGCCGACGATCCCGGTCGACAGGCCGCGGATCAGGCTGATGGCGTGGTAGAGCGGCGTGGCCTGCATGAGGACCTGGATCGGCGCCGGGTAGACGCTGATCGGGAAGAAGGTGCCGCTGAACAGGAACATCGGCGCCACGATGAGGCCCATCGGCACGTCGAAGTCGTTGACCGTGCGCAGGTACGACGTGCCCGCCAGCCCGGCGGCGGCGAACGCGGCGGCGACGAGCAGCGCGGCGGGGACCATCAGCAGCGCCCAGGGGGAGAGCAGCAGCCCGGCGACGAACATGATCACGAACATCGCCACCGCGTACAGCGCGGCGCGCAGCAGGGCCCAGATCATCTCGCCGAGCGCGATCTCGGTGATCCCCATCGGCGTGGCCAGCACGCCGTCGTACGTCCTGGCGAAGTTGAGCTTGAAGAAGACGTTGAAGATCGTCTCGAACACCGCGCCGTTCATCGCCGCGGTGGCCAGCAGCGCGGGAGCCACGAAGGCGGCGTAGGACACCAGCCGGCCGTCGGCGAGCGGCACGCTGTCGATGATCCCGCCGAGCCCGAGCCCGATGCCGAGCAGGTAGAAGATCGGCTCGAAGACCCCGGAGAAGATGATGATCCACTGGTGCCGGTAGACCATCACGTTGCGCTCGACGAGACGGCGGGCGCGCCAGACGCGCGCCCAGGCGGTGGCGAGGGGTCCGGGCGCGGCGGGCGTGGTGGAAGGTGCGACGGCGGTCACGCTACGTCGCCATCCGGCGGGTGAGCAGGCGCTGCGCGAGGTACACGCCCGCGCCGACCATGACCAGCAGGTACGCCAGGTGAGCGGCGGCGGGCAGCGGCTCGAGGGTCCCGAGCACCGACCCGCGCACCAGCTCGACCCCGTGGAAGAGCGGCGTCGCCCAGGCGACGGCCCGCAGCGCCTCGGGAAGCTGGGTGAGCGGGAAGAACGTGCCGCTGAACAGGAAGAGGGGATTGATGACGAAGCGGAAGATGGCGCTGAATCCGACGTCGTTGCGCTGCGTGGCGGTGAACGCGATCAGCCAGGAGCCGAAGGCGAGGCCGGTGAGGATCGCCGCCGGGATGGCGAGCAGCGCGAGCGGGCCGCGCACCACGCCGAACAGGGTCAGCACGACCAGGAAGACGCCCGCCAGCGTCCCGATGCGGAAGGCCACCCAGCTCAGCTCGCCGCCGACGATGCTGCGCACGTTGAGCGGGGTGGAGAGCATCGCCTCGTAGTTCTGGCCCCACATGATCTTGTTCATGATCGGGTAGGTCGACTCGAAGGTCGCCGTCTGCATCGCCATCGCGGCCAGCAGGCCCGGCCCGAGCCAGTCGAGATACGCGAAGCCGCCGAACGCCGACGCGTCGTCCGTCCCGAGCAGCGACCCGACGCCGAGTCCCATGGCGGTCAGGAAGAGGACCGGCTGGAGGAAGCCGAACGCCAGCGATCGGTGCCACAGGCGCCGGTAGACGAGCCAGTTGCGGAGGAAGACGCGCCCGGACGCGGCGACGACCGTCATGCGCGCAGCCGGGCCTATTCGACCAGCGAGCGCCCGGTCAGGCGCAGGAAGACATCCTCGAGCGAGGAGCGGCGCACGAGCGCCCCGGTGATGTGGATGCGCCGCTCGTGGACCTGGTCGAGGGCACGCTCGCCGTCATCGGTGTACAGGAGCAGGCGGTCGGGGAGCTCCTCGACGCGCTCGGCCAGGCCGTCGAGGGCGCCGTCGAGCCCGGCGCGCACGTGGTCCTCGACGCGCAGCTCCAGCACCTCGCGCGTGCTGTAACGAGCGATCAGCTCGCGGGGCGACCCCTCGGCCACGATCCTGGCCTTGTCCATCACCACCAGGCGGTCGCACAGCTGTTCCGCCTCGTCCATGTAGTGGGTGGTGATGATCAGCGTCGCGCCGCGCTGCTTCAGCCGGTACAGGCGATCCCAGAGCAGGTGCCGCGCCTGCGGGTCGAGGCCGGTGGTCGGCTCGTCGAGGATCACCAGGTCCGGCTCGTTGATCAGCGCCCGGGCGATGGTCAGGCGACGCTTCATGCCGCCCGAGAGCGGCTGCACCTGGTCGTTGGCGCGCTCGGTGAGCTGGACGAAGTCGAGCAGCTCGTCGCTGCGCTCGCGCGCCACGCGCCCGGGGATGTCGAAGTAGCGGGCGTACATCTCGAGGTTCTCGCGCACCGTCAGCTCGGTGTCGAGGTTGTCGGTCTGCGGCACCACCCCGAGGCGCGCCTTGATCTCGCGCGCGTGGGTGCGCGGATCCATCCCCACCACCTCCAGCGTGCCCTCGGTGACCGGGCTGGCGCAGGCGATCATGCGCATCGTGCTGGTTTTGCCGGCCCCGTTGGGACCGAGGAAGCCGAACGCCTGACCGGGGGTCACGTCGAAGTCGACGCCGTCGACGGCGGTGAAGCCGCCGAAGCGCTTGGTCAGGTTGCGGGCATGGACGAGGGAGGGGGAGGTCGACATGGGACTCGCGATCATAGTCCTCCGGCGCAGCGTGCGTGCGACGGCGAATTCCGGAGATCCATCAGCTTCCCGCGCGAGGGAGCAGCCGGGGGCCACCCGTCCCGCGCCGCGCGTCCCGGTTCTCAGCCGCGCGCATCGAGCGCGGGGAGCATGGCCGCACTCCCGTGAAACGTGCGCCTTGACGGTAGCACGAATCGAGCGGATACTGGCGACACCATGAGCCACCTGGTCGTCGTCGTCGGCGCCACCGGATTCGTCGGCAGCCACCTCGTCCCGCGCCTCGCCGAGGCGGGGCATCGCGTCCGCGCCGTCTCGCGCCGGGGACGGCGCCGGCCCGGCTGGCCCGACACGGTCGAGACGGTCCGCGCGGACGTCGAGACCGGCGCCGGGCTCGACGCCGCCCTCGCCGGCGCGGACGTGGTGGTGCACCTGGTCGCCATCCCGCGCGAGAGTGGCGGCCGGACCTTCGAGAACGTCAACGTCCGCGGCACCGAGCGGGTGATCGCCGCGGCCCGCCGCGCCAGCGTGCGGCGCCTCGTCCATCTCTCGGTCCTCGGCGTGACCGACGACCCGCGCCTCGCGTACCTCTCGTCGAAGTGGCGAGGGGAGCAGCTGGTGCGCGAGAGCGGGCTCGGGTGGGTCGTCTTCCGCCCCTCGCTGCTGTTCGGGCGCGGCGACGGCTTCTTCAACCTCATCAAGACGACGCTCACCTGGTGGTCGCCGGGGGTCGTGGCGATCCCCGGCGACGGCCGCGAGCCGTTCCAGCCGCTCTCCGTCGACGACCTGGCGGCCGCGGTCACGGCGGCGGTCGGGGAGCCGGCGCGCGACGGATCGGTCTACGAGATCGGAGGGCCCGAGACGCTGACCTACCGCGAGATCGTCGACCGCGTCATGCGGGCGACCGGCAAGCGACGGCTCAAGCTGAACCTGCCGGTGCCGATCCTCAGCGCCCTCACCGCGGTCACCGATCGGGTCCTGCCGATCTTCCCGGTGAGCCACGACCAGGTCCGCTCGCTCGGGCGTCCCAACGTCGCCGAGGAGGGGGCCTTCGAGCGGGCCTTCGGGTTCGCGCCGCGCCCGTTCGACGTGGCGTACCTGGGGGATTGACGATCCCGACC
>DASSPJ010000174.1:0-2706 GCA_035699665.1 Candidatus Limnocylindria bacterium | reverse complement strand
GGTGGTGGGCAGGGCCGCGCTGGCGACGAGGATCCCCGCGATGCCCCAGGTGGCGACCTCGGAGGCGAGGCGGATACGGCGCTCGTAGCCGCTCTCGACATGGGCGGGGGTCGTCACGTCTGGGAATGGTGGGCCAACCGGCCCGCGCTGTCGCGGTCGAGCGGGGGTGAACCGCCTGAAGATCGCGAAACTCGCGACGCTTGAAATCACCGCGGACGACGGCAGCACCGGCGTGGCCATCTCTCCGCGGCGGTGCCGAGCCTCGCGCGCTGCGAGTGGATGTGGATCGACAACCGCTGGCGGAGATGTTCGAGGAGCCGCTGCCGCCGCCGAAGGGCGGCGTGATCACGCTGCCGACGAAGCCCGGTCTCGGGCTCAGCCTCGACCGCAAGAAACTGGCGCGCTTCCGGGTCAGCTAGGCGGGGATGGCGACCGCCGAAGGCCGAGCCGACTCGCGAGCCACATGAGCTCGGCGGTGTCGGCGTCGGCGACGTCTGGGTAGCCGCCGGCCTGCCGTGTCCGCCACGCGGCGTAGTACACCGACCGCCGAAGCCTGAGGTAGCGGTCGGCCGCCATCAGCCGCAGCAGCCCGGCCTTCGTGTTCGCGCTCTTCGCCAGGTCGAACAGCCGTTTCGCGGGCAGCGCAGGAAAGACGCGGTCCCGCGTGCCCACCCAGCGCAAGATCATCAGCTCGGCCACCACGGCGGCGATCGCGCCGGCGAGCAGGAGCCACGCTGGGACCATTCCATTGGCGAGCACAGCACGCAGCGCGGCGTAGACGGCGGGCACATCCTCGCTCGGGTTGTCGACGAAGTGGTTCCACATGACGTGTCCCCAGAACATGACGAACACGCCGGCCAGCCCAATGAGCCGCGCTGGCCGCCAGTGCCAGAGCATCGCCGCCGCGCCGACGCCGAGACCTTCGAGCGCACCGCGGACGGCGTGATCGGTGTAGACGTAGCCGACGTAGGCTTCGATCGTCGGCAGCACCGTGCTCAGCGACGTTTCGGAGCTCCAGCCGTGGCCGGTCACGATGCCGATGTGGGCGTCCTCGTGGAACTTCAGGCCGGCACCGACGACGAGGCCGAGCATCATGCCGTCGCTGATCGAGGGCCAGCGCCGGCCATCGCGTGTCGCGAGCACGTAGAACCCGACGACCGCCAGGGCCTTCAGCCCTTCCTCCGTGAACGACGCCAGCCAGGTCGCGACCCACTCGTCCGTCCTCTCGCCGCCGACGAGACGGATGAACCCGTCCTGCAGCAGATAGCCAAGGCTGGTGACGGCCCAGACGCCGAGGAGGAAGTAGATGCCCAACGTGGTCAGCGAGACGGTGCGCGAGCGGGCGGTGAGCAGCAGCATCCAGCCGAGCACGAAGGCGCTGTAGGCCGCGCCGCGCAGCACCTCGCCCACGCCAGCGCCAAAGAAGAACCCCAGGTTGGCGAGCACGGCCAGCACCGACACTCCGATCCCCACCACGGCGATGAGCCGGGAGCGGTCCGTCTGCCACATGCGCGTCGCTGCGGTCATGCTGTCCGCGCTCCGGCCGGCACTAGCCGCGCGAGCCGGCGGTCTGCGCGGCCTGCGCTTGCGCCATGCCACCGATCGGTACGCCGGCCGCGTCGAGCGTGAGCGGTCTGCCGTGTTGGTAGACGGCACCATCCGGCGGGTAGGGATTGACGCCCGGCCAATAGGGATTGCCGTTGCCGTCGCGGTAACCGCCTGCTGCGTAATCGCGCTGATCCGGCAGCGTCACTGAGCCTCCCGCCGATCGATTTCCTCGTGGGTATGGCATGGAGCCTCGCATGTGAAGGGCGCCTTAGCCGCGCGCGGCGCTGACGTGTGTGTAATAGGAGTCCGCAGGGCCCGGGTCGGGATCGATCGGTACGCCGGCCGCATCTACCTCCAGCGCTCTGCCGTGTCGGTAGACGACACCGTCGCGCGGGTAGGGACTGACGCCCGGCCAGTACGGACGGCCATCGCTGTCTCCGTAACGGTCTCCGAAGTCACGCGGATCCGGCGGCGTCACGTCGCCGCCATCTTCGTCCGGCCGCTCGTCATCGGGCGCGTCGGCGTGATCCCGGCCGTACTGGTCCCATGAAAAATATGTCGGCTCTCCGGTATTGCTGAAGAAGTCAGACGCGGCGCCTGCCGCCACAGCCGCGCCCGCGGCGCCGATGGCGATCCACTCCCAGAAGTCGCGACCCCAGTGACAGACGGTGCACGCCAGATCCAGGTCCACCGAGCCTCCCGCGTGACAGCTCGTCGGCGAATTCGGCGACGCTAGCGTCGTCGCACGGCAGGGTCAAGGTCTCGGACCTGTCGATCGGCGTTTACGAAACCGCTGCTCCCGGGGCCGGTCAGCTGCCCGCGGAAGAACGCGCGTGGGGTCGGCTAGGGGGTGCGCCCCAGCAGGCGAAGCGGGTCGACGAGCTCGCCATCGCGCCAGGCGGCCCAGTGCAGGTGTGCGCCGGTGACGATGCCGGTCATGCCGACGGTGCCGATGCGCTGGCCGGCGGCGACCTCGTCCCCGGCCTTCACCGGAGGCGGTGATGCTCGGGCATCCAAGTGCGCGTACAGCGACACCAGCCCGCCGTCGTGCACCAGCACGACGACCATCGCGCCATCGCCCATGATCCCGCTGAAGACGACCCGCCCGCGCGCCGGTGCGACGACGGGCGCGGCCCACGCACCGGCGAGGTCGACGCC
>DASSPJ010000173.1:0-2351 GCA_035699665.1 Candidatus Limnocylindria bacterium | reverse complement strand
GGCGGTGACGGGGGCGCGCCAGTCCAATCGGTCGGCCAGGCCGAGCTCGGAGATGAGACCGATGGCGCGGCGGTCCGACCGGAAGAGGTGGTGGTAGAACTTCTCGAGCCACATCCCCGGCTCGATCTCGAACCCCGCGGCGAGCCCTCCGGGGAGCGGCTCGCGCTCGATGACGGTCACCCGCTCCCCGCGCTGCGCGAGGCGGAGCGCGACGGTCAGGCCGAGTGCGCCGGCCCCGAGGACGGCAGTGCGGGGAGTGGTGGGCATCGGACCTAGGGTACGGCGGCGTTCCAGGACACATGGCGGGAACCGCGCGTGGCACCATGCGCGCGCCTATGCAGCGACCCGACCTCTCGCCGGGCTGGCGCCTCGTCCTCCATGCGTTCCTGGTCCTCTTCGTCGAGCTGGCGCTCATCCGCTGGCTGGGCTCGAACGTCGTTTACCTGAGCTTCTTCTCGAACCTGGTGCTGCTGGGAAGCTTCCTGGGGATCGGGCTCGGGTTTCTGCGCGCCAGGCAACCCCACCCCCTCTTCCCGTACGCGCCGATCCTGCTGGGGCTCCTCGTCCTGTTCGTCGCTCGCTTCCCGGTGCAGATCGACCGGGGCGGCAGCGAGCTGATCTTCTTCGGCAGCTTCAGCGCCACCGGGCTTCCCACGTGGGTCACGCTGCCGGTCGTCTTCCTGGCGGTCGCGGCCGTCATGGCGATGCTCGCCGATGGACTGGCCCGGCAGTTCGTGCGCTTCGAGCCGCTGGAGGCGTACCGGCTCGACATCCTCGGCAGCATCGCCGGGATCGTGGGCTTCACCGCGCTCTCGTTCCTCGGCGCCCCGCCGGTCGCATGGGGCATCGTCGCGGGCCTGCTCTTCCTGCTGCTCATGCCGCCGGCCAATCGCTGGGTGGTGGTGATCGGCGTGCTGGCCATCCTCGGGACGGTGGGCCTGCTCGGGCGAGAGTCGCTGCGGCCGCAGTACTCGTGGTCGCCCTACTACCGCGTGGCGGTGTCGCCCGGGGGCAGCGGCGCCGGCTCGTACCGCATCGACGTCAACGGCATCCCGCACCAGAGCATCACCTCGGTGGCGGTGGTCGAGACGCTCGAAGCGCTCTACGACCGGCCGTACGACCGCCTCGCCGACGGCGATCCGGGGCGCGTCCTGATCATCGGCGCCGGTACCGGGACCGATGTCGCCCTCGCCCTCGCGCGTGGCGCGACCTCGGTGGACGCCGTCGAGATCGACCCACGGCTCCTCCAGATCGGGCGCGACCTGCACCCGGACCGCCCGTATGCCGACCCGCGGGTGACCGCCCACGTCAACGACGGACGCGCCTTCCTGGAGCAGACCGATGCCACCTACGACCTGGTCCTGTTCGCGCTGCCCGACTCGCTGACCCTGGTCAGCGGGCAGTCATCGGTCAGGCTGGAGAGCTACCTGTTCACGCAGGAGGCGATCGAATCGGCACGGGAGCACCTGGCGCCGGGTGGCGTGTTCGCCATGTACAACTACTACCGCGAGGACTGGCTGGTCGATCGGCTGGCCACGACCCTGGAGCGCGTTTTCGGCACCCCGCCGTGCCTCGACACGGTGGGCGAGCGAGGACGCCAGGCGGCCCTGGTGGTGAGCGCCGATCCCGCCGCGGTCGCCTGCGACGGCGTGTGGGCCGGGACGCCGCTCGAGCCAAGCCACGACGACTACCCGTTCCTCTACCTGCGCGACCGCGGGATCCCCGGGTTCTACCTGGTCACCATCGGGCTCATCCTGGTCGCGTCGGTGCTGCTGGTGCGGGTGGCCGGCGCGCGCTATCGACCGATGGCCGGCTACGCCGACCTGTTCCTGATGGGCGCCGCCTTCCTGCTGCTCGAGACGAAGAGCGTCGTGCAGTTCGCCCTGCTGTTCGGCACCACCTGGTTCGTGAACTCGCTCGTCTTCATCGGGGTCCTGTTGTCGGTGTACGTGGCGATCGAGGTGGTGCGACGGGTCTCGCTGCCGTCGCCGGCCATCCTGTTCGGGGTGCTGGTGGTCTCTGTGCTCGTCGCGCTGGCCATCCCGCTGGGCGCGCTCCTCGCCCTGCCGCTGCCACTGCGCTTCGTCGCCGCGGTGCTGCTGTGGTTCACGCCGATCTTCATCGCCAACCTGGTCTTCGCGCGGCGCTTCCGCGACGTCGGCGAGTCGAACGTGGCATTCGGGGCGAACCTGCTCGGGTCGGTGGCCGGCGGCGTGCTGGAGTACGCGGCGCTGGTGACCGGCTACGGGCTGCTCGCGATCCTGGTGGCGGTGCTGTACGTGGCCGCCTTCCTCGCGTGGCGGCGGATCGATCCTGCCGGCGTGGCCGCTTCCTAGGCGCGCTTGCGCAGC
>DASSPJ010000172.1:0-15798 GCA_035699665.1 Candidatus Limnocylindria bacterium | reverse complement strand
GCCATTCAGTCGCCGACGGGTTAATCCGACGACGAGGTCCCCAGGACGGGGCTACGTTTCGTCGCGGTGCAGCCGCGCGGCGACGCTCGCCTCGGCGGCGCGTCCGGGCTCCCAGTCGGCCAGCACCGCGGCGAGCTCCTGCATCCGCATGCGGGCATGCATGACGTTGGCCGCGCCACGCTTCCAGTACGTGAACGGCTCCTCGTCCTCCGGCGGCCGATGGGGCAGCTTGGTGATCCCGCAGCCGCGCTCGGCGGTGACGATGCCGCGCAGTGCCCGCTCCAGGTTGGCGTCGTACTCGACGTGCAGCGGATGCAGCTCCTCGGGGGCGAGCATCTCGCGGAACTCCTCGGCCGCCGCATCGAGCTCGTCCTCGGCAGAGGCGAGGCGCACGAGGGCGTCGTCCACGTCGAGGTCGCGCCGGCGCAGCCCCTCGATGGCATCGGCCACGTCGGCGAGCACCCCGTCGATCCGGGTCGTGCGCTCGACGAGGTGCGATCGGTACTCGCGCAGCTCACGGCCGTGGTGCACGATCCCGCGCTTGCGCCGCCCGCCGAACAGGGTGGGCAGCACGTCGACGGCGTATGCGGTGACGAGCAGGGTCAGGATCGAGCGCGGCTGCATCGGTACAGGCTACCCCTTCCGTCGACGGATCTCGTCGGTGAGCTTCGGGATGATCTGGAACAGGTCCCCCACCACGAACAGGTCGGCGAACTCACCGATCGGCGCGTCCGGGTCCTTGTTGATGGCGACCACGTGCTCCGCAGTCTGCATGCCGACCCGGTGCTGAATGGCGCCGCTGATGCCGGCGCCCAGGTAGAGGCTGGGCTTGACGACCTTCCCGGTCTGCCCGATCTGGAGCTGGTACGGGACCCATCCGGCGTCGGCCGCGGCGCGGCTGGCACCGACGGCGCCGCCCAGCGCGGCGGCCAGCTGGTTGAGCTGCTCGAAGCCCTCGGCGCTTCCCACGCCGCGCCCCCCGGCGACGATGACCGTCGCCTCCTCGAGGTTGACGACCTTCGCCTCGGCCTCGTGGCTCTCGGCGATGGTCGCCTGCGCGAACGGATGATCCACGGCCTCGGCGGTGGTCACCTCGGCGCTGCCGCTGCCGCCCTCGGCCGGCGTGAACGTGTTGGCCAGCACCAGCACGACCGCTGGCTGCGGGGCGCCGTCGACCGGTCGCGAGGTGGTGATGACGCTCCCCTGGAGGGTCGCCTGCTCGGTCTCGACGGTCCCGTCGACGACCCGCACTGCCCGCACCGGGCCGAAGGCGGGCAGATCGCCGATCCCGACCAGCGCGGCCGCGAGGTCGCGCCCGTTGGGCGTCGCCGGGGCGAGGACCGCCAGCGGCTGGTCGGCGGCCACGGCCGCAGCGGCGGCGGGCCCGAACGTGATCGCCGGGGCAGCGGCATCGCCGAGAACGATCGCGCGCGCGGCGCCGTGCGCCCCGAGGGCGGCCGCGCCCTCGGCGGCTCCGGGCCCGTACGCCAGCGCCACGGCACGGCCTCCGCTCGCGGCGGCGAGCTCGGCGGCCCCGGAGGCCAGCTCGAGGGCCGAGCGCTGCGGCGCACCGTCCGCGAACTCGGCGAGGAAGAAGATATCGGTGGTCATGTGGTCGTCGCTCCTCGCCTAGATCAGCTTGCGGGCCGCGAGCCAGTCGGCGATCTTGGCCGCGGCCTCGTCGGCACTCACGTTCTCGATGCGCTCGGTCGGCGGCTTCGGCTCGGGCGGCCGTGCGTCGGTGACGCGGGTCAGGGCGGCGCCCTGGAGCGCGGCGGCGTCCAGCCCCAGGTCGGCGAGCGACCACGTCTCGAGCGGCTTGCGCTTGGCGGCCATGATTCCCTTCAGGCTCGCATAGCGCGGCTCGCCGACCTGGTCGGTGACGCTGGCCACCACCGGCAGCGGCGCCTCGATCCAGTCGAAACCGGTCGCGCTCAGGCGGCGGATGCGGGTCGTGCCGTCCGCCAGCGCAAGCTCGGCGCCGTAGCTCAGCAGCGGCACGCCGCGCTTCGCCGCCACGGCGCCCGGCACGAGCGACCCGCGCGCGTCGTCAGACGCCATGCCCATCAGCGCGACGTCCGGAGCGAGCCTGTCCAGCGCCGCGGCCAGGACCGTCGCGGTGGCCCACTCGTCGGCGCCGGCGAGCGCCGGGTCGGTGACCAGCGTGGCGTCGTCGCCGCCCATCGCCAGCGCGCGCCGGAGCGCCTCGCCGGCGCTCTCGGGACCCATCGACAGGTAGCCGACGGCCTCGACGGCACCGGCGTCGAGAAGGCGCAGCGCCTGCTCGATGGCGTACTCGTCGAGGGGATTGATGATCGCCTCGGTCGCGGCGCGGTCGAGGCGCAGGTCCGGCGTGTACCGCTTCTCGGCGGTCGTGGCGGGGACCTGCTTGATGCAGACGACGATCTTCACGGACGTGGCTGGAGCTCCGTTCTGCGGGTTGTCAGCCCCTGCGTGGCTCGGCGACCCCGGCACGTGCCAGGAGCTGCCGCGCCACGATGAGGCGCTGGATCTGCTGGGTTCCCTCGTAGAGCTGGGTGATCTTCGCGTCACGCATCATCCGCTCCACGGGGTACTCGGTGATATAGCCGTAGCCGCCCAGCACCTGGACGGCGTCGGTGGTGACGCGCATCGCGGTGTCGCCGGCGACGAGCTTGGCGCTGGAGGTCCAGTACGGCAGGTCCGACGCGTCGGCGTCGACCGCTGCGGCAGCCGCGTAGGTGAGCTGGCGCGCGGCCTCGGTCTGGCTCGCCATGTCGGCGAGCATGAACTGGATGCCCTCGAAGTCGGAGACGCGCTGGCCGAACTGCGTGCGCTCGCTCGCGTACGCCACCGCCGCGTCGAGCGCCCCCTGGGCGATGCCGACCGCCTGGGCGGCGATGCTCAGGCGCGACCGGTCGAGGGTGGCCATCGCGATCTTGAAGCCATCGCCCTGACCGCCGAGCAGGTTGGCGGCCGGCACGCGCACGTCATCGAATGTCAGCTCGGCGGTCGGCGAGCCGCGGATGCCCATCTTGTGCTCGACTCGCGGGGCGGCGAAGCCCGGCGTCTCGGTCTCGACGATGAACGCGCTCATCCCCCTGCGCCCGCCGGCACCCGGATCGGTCAGGGCGAAGACGGTCAGCACGTCGGCGACCGACCCGTGGGTGATGAAGCGCTTGCTGCCGTTGAGGACGTACGCGTCGCCGTCGCGGACGGCGCGCATCTTGTTCGAGGCCACGTCGCTGCCGGCCGCCGCCTCGGTGAGCGCGAAGGCGATCAGCCACTCCCCGGAGGCGAGACGCGGGATGTAGCGCTCTCGCTGCTCGTCGCTGCCGGCGAGCATGATCGGCAGCGCGCCGAGCTTCTGGACGACCGGGATGAGGCTGGTCGTGGCGTCGACGCGCGCCACCTCCTCGACGAGGATCGCCTGGGCCAGCGTGTCGAGCCCGGCCCCGCCGAGCGCCTCGGGGAAGCCGGCCCCCAGCAGATCCTGCTGGGCGAGCAGCTCCTTGAGGTCCCACGGAAACTCGGCGGTGGCGTCGATGTCGGCCGCGCGTGGCGCGATGCGCTCCTCGGCCAGCTCCCGCACCAGGGCGCGCAGCTCGAGGTGGTCATCGGTCAGGCGGTAGGTCACGCGCGGTCCTTTCGGGTGGCAGGGAGCATCGACTCAGCGCGGGCGCGGCGCCGTCGAGTCTAGCCGATGCGTGCCGGATCGGTTGTGCTCAGGGCTGGGGCGGCGGCACGTCGGCGGGCGGGTAGGCCGGCGGGACCGGCGTCGCCGCCGGCGCCACCGGCAGCCCGTCGAGGTCCATCTGGATGCCGCCGGTGAACCCGGCGACCAGGTTGTAGACGAGCGCGCCGACCGCGCCCATCACCCAGCCGACCGCGGCGTAGATGAACGGCAGGATCAGCAGGACGACCACGCCGCCGCGGAGTGAGAAGCCGAGCTGCTCCTCGAGGCCGGTGCCACGGGCGGGCAGGAGCACCAGCGCGATGAACACGACGAACAGGAGGGAGATGACGAACGTGACGGCGGCGGAGACGTTGGCCACCGAGATGACGCCGAGGCGACGCAGTCGAACCATGGTTCCTCCCGAGCTGACGGCCGCCCGGTGAGCGGACAACCTGGCGAGGATTCTAGGCCGCCGTGGCCGCCGTCAGTCGTGCGGTCCCTCGACCTCCACCTGGCCGTCGGCGATGCGCGCCCGATAGCTCACCTGGCGCGAGGTGGCCGGACCGTGCCGCACCTGCCCGTCGGCGAGGCGAAACACCGAGCCGTGCCACGGGCACTCGATGCCGTCACCGACCAGCTTCCCACCGGAGAGCGGCCCGCCCGCATGCGAGCACGTCTCGCGCAGCGCATGGACCACGTCGCCGCGGCGCACGAGCACGAGCGCCGTGCTGCCGAGCGACGCCTTGGTCGGCACGCTGTCAGGAAGGTCGGCGGCGGGCAGGACGGCGGTGAACTCCCTGGCCCGCTTCCCGCGGTTGAACGCGTTGTGGTTGACGGCATAGCCGTACTTGAAGACCACGTGGCCACCGATGTAGCCACCGACCCCGATGAGCAGATAGCCGGCGAGCAGCGGCCAGAGTGCCGCGTCGTGTGCGCCAGCCAGCCGCTGGTTGACCGACAGCATGAACAGCCCGTTGCCGATGAAGTTGATGAGGCCGTGGGTGATGGTCAGGTCGCGCTCCGCGCTGCTCGGCGCGGTGTCCTTGAACTCGGTCAGGCCGGTGACTACCGACGCCACTCCCGCCAACCCTGCCAGGCCGATCACCCACGTGGCGGCCGCCTCCAGCCCCTCGACGTTGAAGACCAGTCGCAGCACGTCCAGCAGGAGCGCGGCGGTCGCCGCGCCGACGACCACGTCGACGACCACCGCGTGCAGCGAGTGGCCCAGCCACGTCCCGTTGAGCAGGTCCTGGAGGTAACGACCCGGCGTCCCGAGCACGCGATAGAACGCGCCGATCACGTTCGCCACCCCGTTCCCCAGGCCGCGGAGCGGCCGCGCCCATCGTTCGAGCATCCGATCCTCCTCCTGCCGGCCCCCAGACCGATCCGGCGCCGGTTACGTCGGGCGTGCAGTCAGCCTGCCAGCTCGGCGGCGAAGTCCCTGAAGACCGCGATGTGGCGCTCGATCTCCTCGTCGGTGTGCTGCACCGACAGCGTCCACTGGTCATCGGGCCCCGGTGGCAGGAGCACCCCCCGGTTCACGAGGTAGAAGAAGAACGCGGTCCACAGCTCGGTGTCGAGCCCGATGAAGTCACGATAGTTCGTCACCCGCTGCGGGGTGAACATCACGCAGCCCTTGGGGCCGACGTTGATGGCGTAGCCGGGCAGCCCGTACTCGTCGAGCACGTCCTGGCAGCCGGCGGTGAGCCGGTCGCCCATGGCATGCAGGCGCGGATAGGCGTCCGGGGTGAGGATCTCGGTCAGCGTCACCAGGCCGGCGGTCATCGACAGCGGATTGCCGTTGAAGGTGCCGAGGTGGGCGACCCGGTTCGGGACGTAGGCGATGGTGCTCGTCAGCTCGCTGCGGTCGCTGCGGTCGAACGAGGCGATCGGCGCGTGGGCGTCCGGGTCGCCGCCCTCGATCGCCAGCATGACCTCGCGGCGTCCGCCGAAGGCGCCGATCGGCACCCCGCCGCCGATGCTCTTTGCCAGGCAGAAGAGGTCGGGAGTGACGCCGAAGTACTCGGTGGCGCCACCGTAGGCGAGCACCACGCCGGTCTTGACCTCGTCGAAGATGAGCACGATCCCGTGCTCGGTGGCCAGCTCGCGCAGCCGCTCGAGGAAGCCGGCCAGCGGCGGCACGACGCCGATGTTGAACTGCACCGGCTCGACGATGATGGCGGCGATCTCGCCGCGGTGGGCGGCGAGGATGCCCTCCAGCAGCTCGGGCCGGTTGAACGGGGCGACGATCGTCTCGGCGAGGCGGCTGGCCGGGATGCCGGCCGACAGCGGGATGGTGTTCGGCGACGCCTCGTCGCCCATCATCTCCCGCGGGGGCTGGATGCTCACCAGCACGTCATCGTGGTGGCCGTGATAGCCGCCCTCGAACTTGATGATCTTCTCGCGGCCGGTGTAGCCACGCGCCACCCGGATGGCGTCCATGGTGGCCTCGGTGCCCGAGTTGCTGAAACGCACCAGGTCGGCGCCGAAGCGACGCTTGATCTCCTCGGCCAGGGTGATGCCGTCCTCGACCGGGAACGTGTAGCACGTCCCGTTCGCCACGCGGCGCTGGAGTGCCTCGGCCAGGATCGGGTGCGAGTGCCCGGCGGCGAGCACGCCGAACGCCATGTCGAAGTCGATGTACTCGTTGCCGTCCGCGTCCCAGATGCGGCTGCCACGGGCATCGGTCATGAACAGCGGGTACGGGTCGTAGGCCTGGAACGAGCTGGCGACGCCGAGCGGCAGCGACGCCTTGGCGCGCTCGTGCAGCTCGGCGCTGCGGCGCGTCCGGTCGCGATAGGCGCGCTCCTCGCGCTCGCCGATGGAGCGCAGTCGCTCGCGGTCCACGCCGCGCGCCTCGGAGACCGTCACGTCCGTCACCTCGTGCCCCAGCGATAGCTTTCCTTGACGAAGCGCAGCTCGACCATCGTCTCGGTCGAGCGGATGCCGTCGATCGGCGCGATCTGCTCGGTGAGCACGCGCAGGAGGTGCTCGTTGTCCTCGCACACCACCTCGCAGATCATGTCGTACCTACCCGCGGTCACGACCACGTAGGTCACCTCGTCGAGCGCGGCGACGCGCTCGGCGATCTCGTCGAGCCGGCTGGCGTCGACGTGCAGGCCGATGAACGCCGGCTGCCCGAAGCCCATCGCCAGCGGGTCGGTGACGCCCACGACCTGCACCACCCCGCGGCTGATGAGCCGCTCGGCGCGCTGACGCACCGTGGCCTCGGGCACCTTGAGCTCGCGACCGATCTGCGCGTAGGGGCGCCGGCCGTCCAGCTGGAGGCACTTGATGATCGCCTTGTCGAGGTCGTCGAGGAGTGGGCGCCGACCGCCGGGGGTCGGGAGCGAACGCATGGCCATGCACGAATCGTAACCGAATGGCCCCATCGGTCACAACTTCCGCGACCGAACGCGCCCGAAATTGCGGATTCCGCCGAACGATGCGGATTCCGTGGCGATACCGGTCAGTCGCCGGCGGGGGGCGTCACCTTCCAGGCGCCGGTGGCGTCGGCGAGCAGCTCGGCGACGTCGCGGACCGCCACGTCGGTGCGCTCGAGGTCGGTCGTGCCGTCGCGCAGCATGATGAGGCAGTACGGGCAGGCGGTGGCGATCGCATCGGGCTCGAGCTTGAGCGCGTGCTCGGTGCGGCGGTGGTTGATGCGCTGCCCCTCGTGCTCCTCCATCCACATGCGCGCTCCGCCCGCGCCGCAGCACATCCCCTTGCGGTGGTGCAGCTCCATCTCGACGACCCGCTGGCCCGGCACGGCCTCCACCACCCGCCGGCCCTCGTCGTAGATCTCGTTGTAGCGGCCCAGGTAGCAGGCGTCGTGGTAGGCCACCACCGCCTCGTGGTGCTCGGCAGGCACGAGGCGCCCCTCCGCGACCAGGCGGTCGAGGAGCTGGGTGTGGTGGATCACCTCGACGCCGGTCAGGCCGAACTGTGGGTACTCGTTGCGGATCGTGTTGAAGCAGTGCGGACAGCTGGCCACGATGGTCGAGATGCCGTGCTCGCGGTGCGCGGTGGACAGCGTGGCCACGTTCTCCTCGGCGAGCATCTGGAACAGGTACTCGTTGCCCGCGCGGCGGGCCGGGTCGCCGGTGCACGTCTCCCCGGTCCCGAGCACCACGAACGGCACCTCCGCCTGGCGCAGCAGCTGCGCCATGGCCCGCACCACCTTGCGGTTCCGATCGTCGAACGCCCCGGCGCAGCCGACCCAGTACAGGATCGTGTCGCCGCCCGCGATGGCGTCGGGGACCGGGTGGCCGGAGCCGACGATGGTGCGCCACGGGGCGGCGCCCGGACGGGCGGTCAGCGGCGGGTTCAGGGGTCCCTGGGCATCGGCCAGAACGGGCACCTCGAGCCCCTTCGCCCAGTCGAGGCGTGCCGAGCGCGGCTGGCCCCACGGATTCCCGGCCTGCTCCATGTTGCGGAAGGCGGTGTTGAGCTCCTTGGGGTTGCGGCCCTCCTCGAGGACCAGGTTGCGCCGAATCTCGACGATGCTGTCGACGTGCTCGATCAGCACCGGGCAGCCCTCGACGCACCAGCCGCAGGTCGTGCACTGCCACACCGCCTCCTCGGGGATGGCATGGTCGACCAGCGGCAGGCTGAGCGCCTCGAGCGCCCGCTCGCGGGCCTGGCCCAGCGCCGCGTCGGACGCCTCGACCCCGTTGCCGTAGCCGCTGCGCGACGCCCGCTGGGCCGATGCGGCCGCCGCCAGGGCGGTCTCGGCCATCACGATCTGGTCGCGCAGTCCCTCCATGAAGTGCTTCGGGCTGAGCGTCTTGCCGGTCATCGACGCGGGGCAGAACTCCATGCAGCGGCCGCATTCGGTGCAGCTCATCGGGTCGAGCAGGTGGCGCCAGGTGAGGTCCTTGAGGCCGCGGGCGCCGAAGACCGGCTCCTCGCCATCGGCATCGGCCTCCGCCTCGAGATCCATCGGTCGCAGTGCGCCGCGCGGCTCGAGGTTGCGGAAGTAGACGTTCGGCTCGCTGGTCAGGATGTGGAGGTGCTTGCTGTACGGCAGGTACGCCCCGAAGCCGAGCACGAGGAGGATGTGCGCCCACGCCATGACGCCGTACCCGGCCGCGCCGGCCTGCGGACCGATGCCGGAAAGGAGCGTCGCCAGCGGCCCGGCGAGGAAGGCGAACGAGCGCGACCGCTCGTCCGGCAGGGCGACGTAGCGGAACGCGTCACCGAACAGCTCGGTGACCACGATGGCGAAGATGAGGCCCAGGATGATGAACGCGTCGCGCGAGAGGGCGAGCCGAGCGGGGCGGCGCACGATGCGCCGCCACGCGGCGTATGCGAGGGACAGCAGGATGAGGCCGATGAACAGGTTGGCGAAGAGGACGACGATCCCCCACAGCCAGCCATCCAGCGGCCAGCCGACCATCACCTCGAGCAGCCCGTTGAGCAGGTAGTTGCCGGTCGTCGCCAGCAGGACCAGGAAGCCCCAGAAGATGAACGCGTGGGTCAGGCCCGGTCCGAGGTCGCTGAGCAGCCGCTTCTGGCCGAAGACGAAGACGGCCAGCCCCCTGATCCGCTCCAGCGGCCGGTCGCCGCGGTCGAGCGGACGCCCGAAGCGGAGCATCTCGACGTGGCGTCCGGCGCGTCGCCAGAAGAGCGCGATCGCCGCCACCACGGGCACGACGACCAGGAAGTAGTACGGGATGGACACGTGCATGCGCCCGCCATGGTAGCGGCGCCGCGCGGCGCGATCGGTCTAGTGGTCGCCGCCGCCGAGCTGGTCGACCGCGTGGCGCAGGACCGGGGCAATCGCGGCCAGGGACTCGAGGGCCCCCGTCGGCGAGCCGGGCAGGTTGACGATGAGCGTGGTGCCCCGCGTGCCGGCGATCCCCCGCGACAGCGCGGCCATCGGCGTGCTGGCGGCCCCGGCGACGCGGATCAGCTCCGCCAGGCCCGGCGCCGCGCGCTCGATCACGCGCTGCGTGGCCTGTGGCGTGACGTCGGTCGGCGCGAGTCCCGTGCCGCCGGTGGTCAGCACCAGGCGATGCCCAGCGTCCGCCAGGTCGGCGAGCAGGGCCGCGATCCGCGACTCGTCGTCGGGGACGACCAGCGCCCGGGGCGCCACGTCCCAGCCGCCGTCCCGCAGCGCGCCCACCAGCGCGGGGCCGCTGGCGTCCTCCCGCTCCCCCGCCGCCGAGCGATTCGAGCAGGTGACCACCACCGCCTCGTGCTCGGCGGCCCCACCTGCGGCACTCGGGGGGTCGGCGGAGGCCGCGCCGCGGTGGTCGCCGCTCCGACCGCCCGACTTCTCGAGCAGCTCGACGCGCTCGACGACGATGTCGCGCTGGAGCGACTTGGCCATGTCGTACAGCGTCAGCGCGGCCACCGTGGCGGCGGTGAGCGCCTCCATCTCGACGCCGGTCCGCGCGGTGGCCCGCGCGGTGGCGGTGATGGTGACCGACCCGCTCGAGCGGTCCGGCGCCAGCTCGACGGCCACGCTGTCGAGGGGCAGCGGGTGGCACAGCGGGATCAGGTCCGCGGTCCGCTTGGCACCGGCGATGCCGGCCAGCTGCGCCACCGCCAGCGCGTCACCCTTGGGCCCGCCCGCGTCGAGGAGGGCGCCCAGCACCTCGGGGCGCATCCGCACGGTCGCCGCGGCGACGGCGCGGCGTGCCGTGACCGGCTTCTCGCCGACGTCGACCATCCGCGCGCCGCCCTCGGGGTCGAGATGGCTGGGCCGCTGGGCGTCGCTCACGTCATCACCAGGTCGAGGATGATCGCCTCATAGCGACGTCCCGGGACGGCCGCCGCCTCTCCCTCCGGCACCACGAGGAGCGCGTTCGCGCTGGCGAGGGGCCGGACCTGCGCCGATCCCTGCCCGCCGCTGGGACGGGCCACAAGGCGGCTCGCCTCTCCGTCGACGGTCACCCGCAGGTAGGCGCGCCGGGCCGGATCCTTCGTCATGCGCTCGTCGACCTCCACGCTGGCCCGGGTCCGGCCGTCGCCCTCGAGGCCGAGCGCGGCGCGGATGAAGGGCCGCACGAACAGCTCGAAGGTGACGAGCGCGCTGACCGGGTTGCCGGGCAGGCCGATCACCGTCGTGCCGTCCAGCTGCCCGACCGCCAGCGGCTTGCCCGGCTGCACCGCGATGCGCCAGAAGTCGAGCGTGCCGTGCGCCTCGAGGACCGCGCGCACATGGTCGTGGCGGCCCACGCTGACACCGCCCGAGGTGACCACCAGGTCCGCCGCCGCGGCAGCCGCACGCAGCGCCTCCGCGGTCGCGACCGGCTCATCGGGGAGCGGCGGGAGGGCCAGCAGCTCCCCGCCGGCGAGGATCACCGCGGCGCCGAGCGCCGGCCCGTTGGCGTCGTGGATCTGTCCCGCGGCGAGGGACGTGCCGGCAGCCGCGAGCTCGTCGCCGGTGGACAGGACGGCGACCCGTGGCCGGCGGCGGACGGCGACCACGTACCGTCCGAGCGAGGCGAGCAGGGCGATCGCCGCCGGCGTGGCGAGCGGCGGCAGGGCGACCCGCTCCCCGGCGCGCAGGTCGTGGCCGGCGGGCCGCACATGGGCACCGGCCTGCGCCGCGCCCGGGATGGTCACCGCCCCATCCGCCTCGCTCGCCTCCTCGACCGGCACCACGGCGTCCGCCCCGGCGGGGAGCGGGGCCCCGGTCATGATGCGCACCGCCGTCCCGGGCCGGACCGCTGGGGGCTCGCCCCTGCCGGCCGCCGACTCGCCGACCAGCGCCAGCGTGCCGGGCGTGTCCGCCGCCCGCAGCGCGTACCCGTCCATCGCCGAGTTGGCGAACCCGGGGACGTCCACCTCGGCGAGCAGCTCGCGCTCCACCAGGGCGCGGCCCGTGGCATCGACCAGCGTGACGGTCTCGGCACCGGTCAGCCGGGCGCGGCGCAGCAGGCGCGCGAGCGCCTCGTCGGGGTCGAGCAGGGGCGCATCGGTCATGCGCGGTCAGACCCCCAGCTTGGCGCGGGTGTCGATGAGACGCAGCAGGCCGGCCCGCGTGACGAGGCCCACGATCGTCCGGCCGTCCGGCTCGACGACCGGCAGCTGCCCCACCTCGCGCTCCTGGAGCAGGCGCAGCGCCTCCTCGGCCGTCCCGTCGGGCGCGATGGTGGCGAGCTCGGCGTGGCGGGTCATGATGTCGGTGACGCGCGCCGCCTCCCACTGCTCGCGCGGCAGGCGCCGCACGTCGGCGAGGGTCACGATGCCGGCCAGGCCGCCGTCGGCGTGGCGCACCAGGAAGGACCGGTCCTCGCCGCGCAGCATCCGCTCGTTGACCAGGTCGGCGACCGATTCGTTCGGGCCCACGTCCGCCGGGTCCGGCTCCATCACGTCGCGGACGCGCACGCCGTCGAGGCGCCCCTCGAGCGAGAGCTGTCGCACCGTGGCATCGGCCGCGGTCGAGATGAACCAGCCGATCAGCGCGACCCAGATGCCGGGCAGCAGGCCACCGCGCTGAAGGGCGAGGTAGACCCCCAGCGCCATGAGGCCGTAGCCGAACAGGCGGCCCACGGCGGCCGCGTTGCGGGTGGCGGCCGTTCGCTCGCCGCGCACCCGCCACAGGATGGCCCGCAGGATGCGGCCGCCGTCCATCGGGAACCCCGGCAGCAGGTTGAAGACGGCGAGGCTGACGTTGATGAAGCCGAGCCATCCGACGAGGGCGCGCACCTGCGGCTGACCGATGAATGCGTCGATGGCCAGCATCGCCAGGCCGATGGCGAGGCTGGTCAGGGGGCCGGCGCCGGCGATGAGCGCCTCGTCGCGCGCCCGCCGCGGCTCATCGGCCAGGCTGGCGGCGCCGCCGAAGATGAACAGCGTGATCCCGGTGACCTTCAGGCCGAAGCGCCGCGCCACGAGCGCGTGGCTCAGCTCGTGCGCCAGCACGCTGGCAAAGAACAGGATGCTCGTCGCCCCGGCGATCACCCAGTACAGCGGACGCGCCCAGCCGGGGAACTGCCCGGGGAACTGCGACACGGCGAGCGAGTAGGTGACCAGGAAGAAGATCACCAGCCAGCTGGCGTGGACCATGATCTCGATCCCCGCCACCCGACCCACCCGGAAGCCACCCGCCATGCGGCGAGTGTAGCGGTCGCGCCGCTCAGCCAGCGGTCCGGGTCCCGAGCAGGCGCCAGCCGGCGACCGATACGACCGCCGCGCTCACCACGATGAGGGCGCCCGCGACGAGCGACGACTCGTACCACAGTGCCTCGGGGAAGAAGCGGATGAGCGTCGAGCCCGGGCCGAACAGGTACGTACCCTCGCGGAAGAAGAGCTGGTGGAAGGCGATGAAGGCGGCGTCGAAGGCCACCGCGAACGCGACTGCGGCGATGGCTGCCAGCGCTCCCACCAGCCCGGCCCCGGCCAGCATCGCGCCGCCGATCGCGCGCGGACGCCCGCGCAGCACGCGCCCGGCGACCAGCCCGGCGAGCGCGGCCACCACCGCGAGCCCGGCCAGGACCCGCACCAGGACGCTGACGTCGCGCATGTGGCTCCGCTCGAACGCGTCGAGGACCGGCGCACCGCCCTCCACCAGGCGCACCTCGAAGTCGCCGCCCGTCCACAGGTCGCGCAGGATCGCACCCGTGGCGGCGTCGACCTGCACCTGCGTGGCGCCGAGCAGCGCCGGCGCGCCGGCGCGGGCCTGCTCGAACGACACGAACCACGGGTTGAACAGGATGAGCGGCCCGGCGAGCGCCACGAGGAGGGCGGTGGCGACCGCCAGGACGGGCGCCGCGGCGCGCGGGGCGGGGCTCATCGGTGTCCTGAGGGGGCGTGCCTCAGCGAACGATCCGCGACGCGCCCAGGAACATGCTGAGCAGCAGCCCGACGATCGACACCACGATCGCGCCGAGCAGCGCGGCCCAGAAGTCGGCGACGGTGAATCCCAGGTTCAGCTCGCTCGAGATCGCGCTCAGCAGGAGCAGCATCAGGGCGTTGATGACCAGCAGGAACAGGCCGAGCGTCATCATCGAGATCGGGAAGGTGAGGATGCGCAGGATCGGCTTGACGTAGCTGTTCACCAGGCTGAAGGCGAGCGCCACGATCAGGAGCTTCCACCACTCGCCCGCGAAGTCGAGGCCGGGCACGATCTGGGTGGCCACCCACAGGGCGGCGGCGTTGACGAGGATCTGGAGGACGCGGTCCATGCCCATGGCGTGCGGTTCCTCATGGCTCGGGTTTGGTCGGGGTGGCCGGACTCGAACCGGCGACCTCTAGTCCCCCAGACTAGTGCGCTAACCAACTGCGCTACACCCCGGTTGGACCGGCACAGAGTATAGACCGATGCGGCCGCTCAGCCGGTCAGCTCGTCCTTCGGCTCGCGCGCCATGAGCTCGGCCACCGCCTCGAGCGGCGAGCGTCCCTGGTGGACCACGGCGCGGACCTGCTCGGCGATCGGCAGCTCCACGCCGTGCTGGGCGGCGAGCTCCAGGGCGCCCGCCACGGTGAACACCCCCTCCGCCACCCCGGCGAGGCGGTCGCGCGCCTCCTCCCAGCTGAGCCCCGAGGCGATCAGCTCGCCGGCGCGCCGGTTCCGCGACAGCGGCGACATGCAGGTCGCGATCAGGTCGCCGACCCCGGCCAGGCCGGCGAAGGTGAGCGGGTGGGCCCCGGCCGCCACGCCGAGGCGGGTCATCTCGGCCAGTCCGCGGGTGATGATCCCCGCCTTGGCGCTGTCCCCGAAGGCGAGCCCGTCGACCATCCCGGCCGCCAGGGCCACGACGTTCTTCAGTGCCCCCGCCAGCTCCACCCCGATGACGTCGGGGTTGGTGTACACGCGGAACCGGTCGCGGCCGAGCAGCTGCGCGAGGTCCGCCGCCAGCTCGGCGTCGTCGGACGCGACCACCGAGCCCGCCGGCTTGCCGGCGGCGATCTCGCGGGCCAGGTTGGGACCCGACAGCACGGCCACCGGGCGGCCGGGGAGCTCCTCGGCGACCACCTGGCTCATGCGCGCGTGGGTGTGCTCCTCGATCCCCTTGACCACCGACAGCACCGGCGTGCCGGGGTGGAGCTGCGGCGCCAGGCGCTGAAGCGTCGCCCGCAGATGCGACGACGGGACGGCGGCGAGGTAGACGCGGTACGGCTCGGCCAGGTGCGCATCGTCGGTCGCCACGCGCAGGTTGGGCGGGAACGTGACGCCCGGCAGGTAGCGCGCGTTCTCGCGGTGGTGCGCCAGCTGCTCCGCCGCCTCGACGCTGTGGGTCCACAGGGTCACCGGACGCTGGGCCTCGGCGAGCTGGATCGCCAGGGTGGTTCCCCATGCTCCGGCGCCGATCACGCCGACCTGGTCACTCATCGGGTCGAGGATAGGCCGCTCAGCGGCGCTTCGTGGCCCGCCGGCGCGGCCGCGCGGAGCGGCGGGCATCCTCCTCCGACTCCCGCTCGCGGAAGATGAGCCGGATCGGCGTGCCCAGGAAGCCGTACCGCTCGCGGATGCGGTTCTCGAGGTAGCGCCGGTAGCTGAAGTGGATGATCGCGGGGTCGTTGACGAAGATGACGAACGTCGGTGGCCCGACCGCCACCTGCGTGGCGTAGAAGATCTTGGGCAGCCGGTTGCGGACGTGCGACGGCGGGTGCTCGCGCACCGCGTCCATCACCAGCCGGTTCAGCTCCCCGGTGGGCACGCGGCGGAAGCGCTCTTCGGCCACGCTGCGCGCCTCGCGAAGGATCCGCTCGACCCGCTGTCCGGTGAGGGCGGAGGCGAACACGATGTCGGCCCAGGCGAGGTACGGGGCCTCGCGACGCAGGCGCTTCAGCCACTGGTCGGCGGTGTACTCGTCCTTCTCGACGGCGTCCCACTTGTTGAGCACCAGGACAACGCCCTTTCCGGCATCGAGCACGTAGCCCACCACGTGGGCGTCCTGCGCCGTGTAGCCCTCGGTCGCATCGGTCATCACGATCGCCACGTCGGCGCGGTCGATGGCCTTGAGGCTGCGCAGCACGGAGTAGCGCTCGATCCCGCGGTCGATCGCCCCGCGGCGGCGGATGCCGGCGGTGTCGATGAGCGTCATCGGCTCGCCATCCAGCACGATCTCGGTGTCGATCGGGTCGCGGGTCGTGCCGGGCTGGCTCGACACGATCATGCGGTCGGCGCCCAGCACGCGGTTCACGAAGGTCGACTTGCCGGTGTTCGGGCGCCCCACGATCGCCAC
>DASSPJ010000171.1:0-3978 GCA_035699665.1 Candidatus Limnocylindria bacterium | reverse complement strand
GACCGCCACGCCCACACCGATATCGACCGCGACGCCGTCCGCCACGCCGACGGCCACGCCAGCCCCGACGCCGGTGCCGGACGACTGCGCGGACGGCATCGACAACGACGGCGACGGTGCGACCGATCTGCTCGATCCGGGATGCACGCTCGGGACCTACGAGGCCTTCGCCGATCCGCCATGAGGGCGCAATGCCGGCCTCGGTCCCGTGCGTAAATCCGGTGGGTCCGGTGAGATGCAGGCATCTCGACGCCTCGACGCCTCCACGGGTGAGTCTGGTGAGACTGACCGACAGGAGCGGTTGGGGCTCCTCCCTCCGGTCAGCCTGGTGTGGCTGAGGCGCCGGAGGACGGGGCCGAAACGGATGGAACGGGCGTACTCCTCCGACGGGTCAGCCTGGGGAGACTGAGCCAGCACGTACGGAACGAGCTCCCCTACCGGTCCCGGACCTCGGACCCCGTGAGCGCGGCCTGGGCGGCGGCGAGGCGCGCCACCGGCACGCGGAACGGCGAGCAGGACACGTAGTTCAGCCCGACCTCGTGGCAGAAGGCGATGCTGGCCGGGTCGCCGCCGTGCTCGCCGCAGATGCCGACCTTGAGGTCCGGCCGCGTGGAGCGGCCCTTCTCGACACCCATCGCGACCAGCTGCCCGACGCCGGTGGCATCCAGGACCTGGAACGGATTCTCGGGCAGGATCTTCTGCTCCACGTACTGCATGAGGAACTTGCCCTCCGCGTCGTCGCGCGAGTAGCCGAACGCCATCTGGGTCAGGTCGTTGGTGCCGAAGCTGAAGAACTCGGCGTGCTCCGCGATCTCGTCGGCGGTGAGGCAGGCGCGGGGGATCTCGATCATCGTCCCGAACTTGTAGGCCACGCTGACCCCCGTGTCGGCGACGATCCGCTCCGCCTCGGCGACGAGGATCTCGCGCGTCGCGCGCAGCTCGTTCACGTGGCCGACCAGCGGGATCATGATCTCCGGCAGCGCGGTCCTCCCCTCCGCGTTGACCCGCGCGGCGGCGTTGAGGATGGCGCGGGTCTGCATCTTGACGATGTCCGGGATCATCAGGCCCAGGCGGCAGCCGCGCAGGCCGAGCATCGGGTTCTGCTCACGCATCGCCTCGACGGCGTGCAGCAGCTCGGTCGCCTCCTTCAGCTCGGCCTCGTCGATCGCCTGGCCGGCATCGCGCAGCGTGCGCAGGCGGGTCGTCCGCTCGATCAGCTCGTCGGCCGACGGCAGGAACTCGTGGAGCGGCGGGTCGATGAGGCGGATCACCACCGGCAGGCCGTCCATCGCCCGGAACAGGCCGGCGAAGTCATCGGTCTGGAGGGTCTCGAGCTCGGCGAGCGCGGCATCGAAGACGGTGATCGCCTCGCTGCCCTCCGCGGACCGATCGGCATCGGTCTGGCGCTTGGCGGCGGTGGCGGTGTTGGCGGCCAGGATCATGCGCCGCACGGTCGGCAGCCGATCCTCCTCGAAGAACATGTGCTCCGTCCGGCACAGACCGATGCCCTGCGCCCCGAAGGCCCGCGCGCGCTCCGCGTCGCGCGGGTAGTCGGCATTGGCCCACACCTGGAGGCGCCGCGTCTCGTCGGCCCAGCCGAGGAGCGTCGCCAGGTCGTGCTCGTCCTCGAACCTGGCCTCGATGGTCGGCAGGTCCCCGGCGTAGATCTCGCCGGTGGTGCCGTCGATGCTGATCATGTCGCCCTCGGCCACCGTCACGCTGCCGGCGCGCATGGTGCGTCCGGCGTAGTCGATCTTGAGCGTCTCGGCGCCGGCGACGCAGGGCAGGCCCATCGAGCGGGCCACCACCGCGGCATGGCTGGTGGCGCCGCCGCGCGCGGTCAGCACACCCTTGGCGGCGAGCATGCCGTGCACGTCGTCGGGGCTGGTCTCGATGCGGCACAGGATCACCGGGTCACCCGCGTCGCGCAGCTCGACCGCGCGGTCCGGGTCGAAGACGGCGCGCCCGGTGGCGGCGCCCGGGGAGGCGTTGAGCCCCTTGCCCAGGAAGCGGTCCTGGGCGCCGGCCTTGGCCGCCTCGTCGAAGCGCGGCAGCAGGAGCTGCACGATCTGCGCGGGGTCGACCCGCTGGAGCGCCTCCTCCTTGGTCAGCACGCCCTCGTTGGCCATGTCGACCGCGATCTTCACCGCGGCCGGCGCGGTGCGCTTGGCGGAGCGGGTCTGGAGCATGTACAGCGTGCCGCGCTCGATGGTGAACTCGAGGTCCTGCACGTCGCGGTAGTGCCGCTCGAGCTTCTGGCCGATCTCCTCGAACTGCCTGTACACCTCCGGCAGCTCGTCGCGCATCTGGCTGATCTTGGCCGGCGTGCGGACGCCGGCGACCACGTCCTCGCCCTGCGCGTTGGTCAGGTACTCGCCGTACAGCACCTTCTCGCCGGTGTTCGGGTCGCGGGTGAAGGCGACGCCGGTGCCGGAGTCGCTCCCCATGTTGCCGAACACCATGGTCACGATGTTCACCGCCGTCCCGAGGTCGTGCGGGATCCGGTTGAACTCGCGGTAGTCGTGGGCACGCTTGCCGAACCAGCTGTCGAACACGGCGCGCACCGCCAGCTCGAGCTGCCGGTACGGATCGGTCGGGAAGTCCTCGCCGATCTTCTCCCTCACGATCTCGGTGTACCGATCCGCGAGGCTCCGCAGGTCATCCGCGGTCAGGTCGGTGTCCGCCCTCGCGCCGCGCTCCTCCTTGAGCTGCTCCAGCGGCTCGTCGAACGTCGCCGCTGGGATGTCGAGCACGATGCGACCGAACATGGCGGTGAAGCGGCGCCACGCGTCCCACGCGAAGCGGTCGTTGCCGGTCAGCGCGATGAGCCCCTGCACCGTCTCGGGGTTGAGGCCCAGGTTGAGGACGGTGTCCATCATGCCGGGCATGCTGAACGCGGCGCCGGAGCGGACGCTGACCAGCAGCGGGTTGGCGGGGTCGCCGAACCCCTTGCCCGTCTCGCGCTCCAGATCGCGCATGTGGGCCACCACGTCGTCCCACAGGCCGTCGGGGAGCTGCTTGCCGGCCGCGTAGTACGCGTTGCACGCCTCGGTGGTGATGGTGAAGCCGGGCGGGACCGGCAGCCCCGCATTGGTCATCTCGGCGAGCCCGGCGCCCTTGCCGCCGAGGAGCTGCCGCATCTGGGCATTGCCCTCGGCGAACGTGTAGATGAGCTTGCGGGGCTGCTGCGCGGCGTCGGCGGTCGGGGTCGTCGAGGTGGTGGTCACGAGCGGCGCGGTCCTCAGTACGGTCGGTGCTCAGGGCGTGGGTCTCAGTGTACCGTGGCCGACCCGCCCTGCCGCGGGCCGATGGCTGCCCGACTCACCGGCGGACGCGGAGCCAGCCGAGTCGAAGGGCGAGCGTGAAGAGCGGCTGGACGCGGGTCAGCAGCCGCCCCAGCGGACCGGCGCCCTGGCCGTAGAGGGCCGCGGCCTTGCGAGCGACGCGCCGGCGGGCCTCACCGGCAAGCTCGGAGGCGAGCGCGCGGTAGTCGGCGAACGCCTGCGGCCGCTCCCCGGCGAGCCAGCGCGCGTCGGCGAGCACCTCGCGGGCCGCCAGCGACGAGCCGAGCAGGCGCAGCGCGGCGCCCGCCGCCTGGTAGGCGCCGCGGGCGTCGCCGATCCGGACCAGTGCCTGAGCGAGGGTCAGCTGCGCCGGGCCGCTGCGCGGGTCGAGACGCACCGCGGCGCGGGCGGCCTCCACGCCCTGCCGCACCTGGGCCGCCTCGAGCCGCTCCCCCGCCTCGGCCAGCAGCCACGCGGTCTGCCGCGGGTCGTTGCGCGCCAGGCGACCGTACTCGGTGGCCGCCTCGCGGTGCGCCCCGCCCGCGGCCAGCACCTCGGCGAGCAGCTCCCGGTAGCGGATCTCGTCGGGATCGAGGCGCGTGGCGGCCTGCGCGTGCTCCTCCGCCTCGCCGATCCGACCGAGCGCCAGCAGCGCCCGCGCACGCAGCTCGTGCGCCGCGTCGTCGCCGGGCCG
>DASSPJ010000170.1:0-18885 GCA_035699665.1 Candidatus Limnocylindria bacterium | reverse complement strand
CTCGTCCCGTCGGTCGTCGCCGAGGTGGTCGGGCGGGCCGAGTTCAGCACCGCCTACACGCCGTACCAGCCCGAGGTCAGCCAGGGCACCCTGCAGAGCATCTACGAGTTCCAGTCGCTGATCTGCGAGCTGACCGGCATGGAGGTGGCCACCGCCTCGCACTACGACGGCGCGACTGCCACGGCCGAGGCGGCGCTGATGGCCTGCCGCCTCACCCGCCGCGAGCGCGTCGCCGTCTCCACCGCGGTGCATCCGGAGGTGCGGCGCGTGCTGGCCACCTACTGCTCCGGCCCGGGGATCGAGGTCGTCGAGGTGGACGCCGACCTCGCCGAGGACGGCACCGGCCAGACCGATCCGGGGTCGGCCGCACGGGCCCTCGACGACACCGTCGCCTGCCTGGTGGCGCAGCATCCCAACGCCTTCGGCGTGCTCGAGCCGATGCGCGAGCTGGGCGAGGCCGCCCACGCGGTCGGTGCGCGCTTCGTGGCCGTCGTCGAGCCGACCAGCCTGGCGCTGCTCGAGCCGCCCGCGAGCTACGGGGCCGACATCGTCGCCGCCGAGGGGCAGCCGCTGGGCATCCCGATGAGCTTCGGCGGCCCGTGGGTCGGGCTCATGGCGGCGCGCATGGACGCCGTGCGCCAGATGCCCGGACGGCTCGTCGGCGCGACGCGCGACGCGGCGGGGCGGAAGGGCTACGTGCTCACCCTCCAGGCCCGCGAGCAGCACATCCGCCGGGAGAAGGCGGCGAGCAACATCTGCACCAACCAGGCGCTCTGCGCGCTCGCCGCCACCGCCTACCTGACCGCGGTCGGGCCGGCCGGGCTGCGCGAGGTGGTGGAGCTCGGGATGACCCGCGCGCGCCAGGCCGCGGCCGCCCTGCGCGAGGCGGGCCTCGGCGAGCGCCGCTTCAGCGCCCCGTACCTGGCCGAGGTGGCGGTGCGCGTCCCGGACGCTCGACGCCGTCACGCCGCGCTCGCGGAACGGGGGATCGTGGCCGGCGCGCCGCTGGGGCGCGACTATCCGGCGCTCGACGACACCCTGCTCCTCGCCGCCACCGAGCTGACCACCGACGCCGACGTCGAGCGGCTGGTCGCCGCGCTCGGGGAGACCCGATGAGCGTCGTCGAGGAGCGCCCCGGCGTCGACGCCTCGGGCCGCGGCGCCGCCTTTGCCTCGCCGGCGGCCGGCGACGAGCTGACCATCGTCGAGCCGCTCGTCTTCGAGCGCAGCCGGCCGGGGCGCCGGGCGGTGCGCTTCCCGCAGCCTTCGGACGCCGCGCGGGCGGCGGCCGCGAGCGAGCCGGCGCTCCCCGCAGCGGTCCTGCGTAGCGAGCCGCCACGCCTCCCGGAGGTGAGCGAGCTCGACCTGCTGCGCCACTTCAACCGCCTCAGCCACCTCAACATCGCCATCGAGACGGCGTTCTACCCGCTCGGCTCATGCACCATGAAGTACAACCCCAAGGTCAACGAGTGGGCGGCGCGGCTCACCGGCTTTGCGGAGTCGCACCCCCTCGACCCGGAGCCCCTGGCGCAGGGCAGCCTGGAGCTGCAGTGGCTGCTCGCCGAGCTCCTGCGCGAGATCAGCGGCTTCGCGGCGGTCAGCCTCCAGCCCGCCGCCGGCGCGCACGGCGAGCTGACCGGGCTGCTCATGGCGCGTGCCTTCCATCGGTCCAATGGGGAGGGAGAGCAGCGGACCAAGGTGCTCGTGCCGGACAGCTCGCACGGCACCAACCCGGCGACCGCCACCATGGTCGGCTACACCGCGGTGACGATCCCCTCCAACGAGCGCGGAGGGATCGACCTCGATGCGCTGCGCGCCGCGCTCGGTCCGGACGTCGCCGCGCTGATGATCACCAACCCGTCGACGCTCGGCATCTTCGAGGATCAGATCGACGCGGTGATTGCGGCGGTCAAGGCGGCCGGTGCCATCGCCTACATGGACGGCGCCAACCTCAACGCCATCCTCGGCCGCTTCCGCCCCGGCGAGGCGGGCTTCGACGTGATGCACTTCAACCTGCACAAGACGTTCAGCACGCCGCACGGCGGTGGGGGACCCGGCGCCGGGCCGGTCGGCGTCAGCCGCCGCCTCGAGCCGTTCCTGCCGCGACCCCTGCCGGTGCTGCTCGAGGGCGACGCCGACGAGGTGCGCGCCAACGCCTGGGCCGGGCGAGGGACGCCGGGCGCGCGCTTCGGGCTCGACTGGGACCGCCCGCACAGCGTCGGCAAGGTGCGCAGCATGTTCGGCAACTTCGGCATGCACCTGCGCGCCTACGCCTACATTCGCGCCAACGGCGGCGACGGACTGCGGGGCGTCAGCGACGACGCCGTCCTGGCCGCCAACTACCTGCGCGTCCGCCTGGCCGATGCCTACGACCTGCCGTACGACCGCATCTGCAAGCACGAGGTCGTCTTCAGCGGGCGCCGCCAGAAGCGCCAGCACGGGGTCACCACGCTCGACATCGCGAAGGCGATCCTCGACCACGGCATCCACCCGCCGACCATCTACTTCCCGCTGATCGTCGAGGAGGCGCTGATGATCGAGCCGACCGAGACGGAGAGCCTCGAGACGCTCGACCGCTTCGTGGCGGTGATGCACGAGATCGCCGACGCCGCGGCGACCGATCCCGCCTCGCTCAAGGCGGCGCCGGTCACGACCCCGGTGGGGCGGCTCGACGAGGCCGGGGCGGCGCGCCACCCGGACCTCCGTCATCGGTTCGGGGCGGCCGATGGCTGAACCTCCATCCGCGGTGGCGCGTACTATGCGTACCGGATCGCGGATCAGCTACTAGGGTGCCAGTGGTGTCGACGCAACCGGAAGGGCTCGTGGAGCGCATCCAGTCGGGGGACCTGGACGCCTTCGAGGAGTTCTTCAATACCTACAAGCGGCCGGTCTTCACGACCGCGCTGGCCATCACGCGCGACCCATTCCTCGCCGAGGAGATCCTCCAGGATTGCTTCGTCAAGGCCTACCGCGTCCGACAGCGCCTGCGGCGCGACGTCTCGCCGCTCCCCTGGCTGCAGCGCGTCACCACCAACCTGTGCTACAGCCGCATCGCGCGACGGCGCGCGATCGCCGAGCCGATCACGCAGCTGATCACCAACCTGGTCATGGATCTCACCAGCCGACCGGACCAGGTCGCCGAGTCGCGGGAGATCATCGAGGTGCTGCAGCGGGGCATCGACGCCCTGCCGCCCAAGCAGCAGACCGCGGTCATCCTCTACTACCTGCACGGCTACTCGCTGGCCGAGGCCGCCGAGATCGCCGAGTGCAACGTCGGCACCATGAAGTCCCGCCTGCACTATGCCCTCAGGGCCCTGCGCTCGCTGCTGCCCGCCGAGCGGCGCGCACCGGCGCTGGGTGGGAGGCTCGCCGCCGATGAGCTGTCGTAGGGTCCGCCGCGAGCTCCTCGAGCGGTTCCGCTTCGGCGAGCTGGACGGCCGCTCCGCCCCCCACCTCGACCATTTGCGCGGCTGCGTCGCGTGCCGCGACGACGTCGGCATCGACCGGGTCGTGGTGCGCAACCTCCAGCGCGCGCTCGCCGAGCGCGTCGCCGACGCGGACCCGAGCCCGACCGCCTTCGAGGCGATCCGTCGCCGCGCCCTGGAGCCCGCCGCGCCGACGTGGGGCGATCGGCTGTGGCGCTGGGCGCGGGTCGTGCCGGCCGGCGCGGCGATCGCGCTGCTCGGCTTCGCGGTGGTCGGCAACGTCCCGTCCGGCGAGGTGGCCCAGGGCGCCACGCCGCGCTCCGTCACCTGGCCGGGCTTCCAGGAGCGGGCACCCTTCGACCCGGCCCCGCAGCCCGCGTTCTGGACCGAGGGCTACCTGTTGCCGTCGGCCCCGGCGACCGGGCTGATCGCCTACGTGGATCGCAGCCAGCTCCCGGGCCGGCCGCAGATCGGTCCCGCCAACCAGGGCATCACCCGGTGAGGTCCCGCCTCCCCGGTGGGGGGCGGCGGATCCCGGTCGTCCTCCTCGCGCTCCTGCTCGGCGCGTGCGCCACCACGCCGGCAGCACCGTCGCCCGGGACGCCCGGTCCGGCGACGACCAGCCGCGCCGGCGCCGACGAGCCCATCCGCCTCAGCATCGACGTGCCGCCGGTGCCCGGCCCGGTCAAGCCGTTCCGCGGCGCATCGACGCAGCAGGTCTACATCCGCGACGGGCTGGTGAGCATGTACTTCGAGCTCCGCAACGTGGGCGAGGAGCCGATCACCTGGCTCAACACGCTGTACGACTACGAGCCGCAGCAGCTCTACACGCCGGTCGTCCAGCTCGAGTGGCAGGAGGGTGGGCGTGCCGTGTACACGCGCGCCGGCCGCTTCTTCCCGAGCCCGGCGATCATCCAGCCGGGCGAATCGGCGGTCTACCTGATGGCCGCGCAGCCGGTGCAGGGCGAGGGGACGCCGGGCGACCTGCTGACCCACATCAAGTACTGCCCCACGCGCGGCATGGACGACGTGCCCGGCATCCCGGTGCCGGTCGAGGGGGTCGCCTGGGAGGCGCACGCCGACGGGACGGTGACGGCCACCGGCACGCTGGTCGAGAGTGCCGGCTCACTGCGCGCGCGGCCGCCGCAGATCGGGGTCGCCTTCTTCGACGCCCAGGACCGCTTCATCGGCGCGGTGGCGACTCCCGCCGACGGCGAGGCGCTCGAGCCCCATGAGCGGCGCGACTTCGCGATCAGCGGCGCGGGCGTGGCGATCGACGAGATCGCCACCACGCGCGCGTGGGCGCTGATTCCATGACCGTATGAACCTTTGGGGTGAGCCGCGGGTAGTGATCGGTAACCCACCTGCGTGGAGCTCGAAGGTTGCCCTTCCTTGACGTGGGCTTACCCATCGGTCAATCTTGGCCCCGCTTTCCCGAGGCTTGGCTCCGCGCGTCGCGCATGCGCGACGCGCTCTCGGCGTGGGTCAACTGACCACCGGCAACCAGGCCACGCAGGAACGTGGGAACGCACGGTGAAGGAGGAGAGGAGGACGGCACCGCGACGATCGTGACCCTGTTCACGTCATGACCCAGCGGGGTCGTGGCGGGTGACCGATCAGCCGCGTCTGCGGCTTTGCTCTCACTGACGCCGCAAGGCGAAAGGAATAGGTGTATGTGGTTTAACAAGATTCTCGGCGTATTCGTGACGCTCGCCCTGGTCCTCGCGGCCTGTGGCGGGGGTGGCACGTCGCCGACCCCCGGCGGCTCGGACGGCGCGTCCCCCTCCGCCGGCGAGGAAGTGGAGCAGGTGCTCCGCGTCGACCTCGGCGGTGAGCCGCCGACGCTCGATCCCACCCAGGCAACCGACAGCCAGTCGATCAACGTCCTGCGGAGCATCACCCGCCCGCTGGCCTACTTCGACTCCAACCTGGAGGTCGTCCCCGGCCTGGCCGAGAGCTGGGAGATCAGCGATGACGGCCAGACGATCACCTTCACCCTGAAGGATGGTCTCTCCTACAGCGACGGTACGCCGATCGTGGCCGAGGACTTCGTCCGGAGCTGGAAGCGGCTGATCGATCCGCGTGAGGCGGCCGGTTATTCGTATGTCATGGCCGACGTGGTCGGCGGCGAGGATCTCCTCGGCGTCGATACCGAGACCGCGACCGACGACGATATCGACGCCCTGCTCGACGCCTTTGGCGTCAGCGCCCCCGATGACACCACGTTCGTCGTGGAGCTCGCCCGCCCGGCGGCGTACTTCGTGTACATCGCCACCCTGTGGGTCACCGTTCCCCAGCCTGATGGCGCGGAGTTCGGTGAGGCCGAGGGCTATCCGTCCTCCGGCCCGATGCAGCTCGTCGAGTGGGAGCACCAGTCCCGGATCCTGCTCGAGCCCAATCCGGAGTGGACCGCCGGTCCCGCCGCGACGATCGAGCGCATCGAGATGTCCATGATCCAGGACCCGGCCGCCAGCCTGGCCGCCTACGAGGCGGGCGAGCTTGACGTCGCCGGCGTCCCGACTCAGGAGATCCCGCGCATCCAGGACGATCCTGAGCTCAGCACCCAGGTCCTCCAGGGTGACGTGCTCTCCATCTACTACTTCGGCTTCGACCTGAAGGATCCTGAGGGACCGTTCACGAACAGCGTCCTGCTTCGCCAGGCGTTCAACCGAGCGGTCGACAAGGAGACCATGATCGCCACTACCTTCTCGGGTATTGGCACCGCGGCGCATAGCCTGGTTCCCCCCGGCATGCCCGGTCACCTCGACACCGAGTTCTATCCGTATGATGTGGAGCAGGCCAAGGCCGACTTCGATCAGGCGCTGAGCGACCTCGGCATCGCGGCCTCTGACCTGACCCTCGAGGTCGGCTTCAACACCGATGCCAACCACGAGGACAAGGTGGCGTACCTGCAGGAGCAGTGGCGCCAGGCCTTCGGCATCGAGGTCACCCCGGTCGGCCTGGAGTGGGGCGCGTATCTCGAGCGGCTCGGCGACGATCCGTTCGACATCTTCCGCCTCGGTTGGGGCGCGGACTACCCGCACCCGAACAACTTCACCACCGACCTGATCTCGTGCTCCAGCGGCAACAACAACATGGGCTACTGCAACGAGGACGTTGACGCCCTGCTCCAGGAGGCGGCTGTCCTGCCGACCCTGGAGGAGCAGGTTCCGCTGTACGACGAGGTCCAGGAGACGGTGATGGCGGAAGCCCCGATCATCCCGCTCCGCTTCGGCTCGCGATTCACGCTCATCAAGCCGTGGGTCCAGGGCCTGGTCGCCACCGCGCAGGACAGCGCGACCGGCGAGCTCTTCTACGACCAGGTGACGATCGCCGCGCACGACGAGTAGTCGTCCGTGACGAACCGTCTCCCCTGGTAGGGAAGACACTGTCTGAGGGGTGGGCCGGCTTGCCGGCCCACCCCGACGACCACGGTGCTCGATCGGCGCAGACTGATCGAGCCCCCTGGCCGTCGGGTAGACTCAGGCGGACATAGGAGGAGTCGGCGTGCTCGGCTACATCATCCGCAGAGTGCTGTGGATCATCCCGGTGCTCTTCTTCGTCTCGGTGATCACCTTCGTCCTGATGCGGGCCACCCCCTCCGGCCCATTCGACTCCTTCGGCGGTGGACGCATCGCGGCACCCGGCGTGGTCGCGGCGCTCGAGGCCAAGTACGGCCTCAACGACCCGCCGCACGTGCAGTACCTGCGCTGGGTCGGCAACCTCCTCCAGGGCGACCTCGGGCCGTCGTACAAGTACCGCGATCGGACCGTCAACGACATCGTCGGCGAGGGTATCGGGACCACCGTCATGCTCGGCCTGATGGCCTTCACCGTCGCCGTGCTGATCGGTATTCCGCTGGGGGTGATCGCCGCGTTGCGGCACAACGGGATACCCGACTACCTGGCCACCTTCGTGAGCATCATCGGCATCGCCACGCCCAGCTTCGTGCTGGCGATCCTGCTCCTCGTCTTCTTCAGCGTGACGCTGGGCTGGTTCCCGAGCCAGTCGGCCCGCTGGTGGGACAACCCGTCGACCTGGGTGCTGCCGACGGTGGCGCTCGCCGGATTCCCGATCGCCCAGATCGCGCGCTACACGCGCGCCAGCATGCTCGAGGTGACGCGCAAGGACTACGTGCGCACCGCCCAGTCCAAGGGCCTGCGCGAGCGGACCATCGTCAGCATCCACATGATCCGCAACGCGCTGATCCCGGTGGTCACCATCCTGGGGCCGATCCTCGCCTTCCTGATCACCGGCAGCTTCATCGTCGAGACGATCTTCGGCGTGCCGGGCATCGGCCGCTACTACATCGTCAGCATCGGCCAGCGTGATTACGGCGTGATCATGGCGATGACCATGCTCTTCGCCGTCGCCATCGCCGTCCTCAACCTCGTGGTCGACGTGCTGTACGCGTACATCGACCCGCGGATCCGGTACAGCTAGGAGGCGATGGAGATGGCCAATCGCAGCGGGGCCCTCGAGGCTCCCGCCGCCGCGACGCCCCGTCGCAGCGCCTCCCTGTGGGGCGACGCCTTCCGGCGCCTGCTGAAGAACCGCCTGGCCATCCTGGGCGGCATCATCGTCGCCTTCCTGGTGCTGGTCGCGATCTTCGGACCGTTCCTCACGCCCTACGAGTACCAGGCCCAGGACCTCCAGGCCGTCCGGCAGGCGCGCGGTCCGGTCAATCCGTTCGTGGGCCCGCACCTGCTCGGCACCGACAACCTCGGCCGCGACCTGCTCAGCCGCCTGATGGACGGCGCGCGGATCAGCATGACCGTGGCGCTGGTGGTGCAGATCGTGGTGCTGCTGATCGGGGTGCCGGTCGGCGCCGCCGCGGCCTGGTTCGGCGGCCGCGTCGACACGCTGCTGATGCGCATCACCGACATCGTCTACGCCTTCCCCGACCTGCTGTTCATCATCCTCCTCAGCGTCGCGCTGCGCGAGACCGCCTTCGGCAAGGCGCTGGACGGGCTGCTGGTGGTCTTCGTGGCCATCGGCCTGACCGCCTGGGTAGGCATGGCGCGCCTGGTGCGCGGCCAGCTCCTCAGCCTCAAGGAGACCGAGTTCGTCGAGGCCGCCAAGGCGGTCGGCGTGTCCGACTTCAAGATCGTCACGCGGCATCTGCTGCCGAACGCGTCGGGACCGATGATCGTGGCCATCACGCTCGGCATCCCGGGGGCCATCCTGGCCGAGGCGACGCTCGCGTTCATCGGCATCGGTGCGGCGCCGCCCCGGGCCTCGTGGGGCAGCCTGGTGGCCGACGGGCAGACGTACCTGCGCTCGGAGCCGCACCTGGTCATCATCCCGGCCCTCGCGGTCGCCATCGCCCTGATCAGCTTCACCTTCCTGGGCGACGGGCTCCGAGACGCGCTCGATCCCAAGCTGAAGGGGAAGCAGTAACTTGACCGTCACCAACGACCAGGGCCGGGCTCCCGGCGATCCCGAGCTGTCCGAGCTGCCCGACGACGTCCAGATCGAGACGGAGGAGGGGCAGAAGCTCGTCTCCCTCCTGCGCGACGATCGCCCGCACGCCCGCAAGCTGCTCGAGGTCCGCAACCTCTCGACGCACTTCACCACCCGTGACGGGGAGGTGCACGCCGTCGACGACGTGAGCTTCGAGCTCGACTACGGCGAGACGCTCGGCCTGGTCGGCGAGTCCGGGTGCGGCAAGAGCGTGACCGCGCTGTCGCTCACCCGGCTGGTGCCCAACCCGCCCGGCAAGATCGTGGCGGGCGAGATCATCTTCGACGGCATCGACATCCTGAAGCTCACTGGCAACGAGATGCGCCTGCTGCGCGGCAAGAAGATCGGCTTCATCTTCCAGGACCCGATGACGAGCCTCAATCCCACGCTCACCATCGGCTACCAGATCGCCGAGTCGGCGCGGATCCACATGGGGCTGTCGCGGCGCGCCGCCCTGGACCGCGCCGCGGAGCTGCTCAGCAAGGTCGGCATCCCGCGCGCCAAGGATCGCCTGAGCGACTACCCGCACCAGTTCTCCGGCGGCATGCGGCAGCGCGTGATGATCGCCATCGCCCTCGCCTGCGACCCGATGCTGCTCCTCGCCGATGAGCCGACCACCGCCCTCGACGTGACGATCCAGGCCCAGATCCTGGAGCTGATCCGCTCGCTCTCCGAGGAGTTCGGCACGGCCGTCATCCTCATCACCCACGACCTGGGCATCGCCGCCGGCATGTGCAACCGCATCAACGTCATGTACGCGGGCCGCATCGTGGAGACCGGCAAGGTCGACGACATCTTCGAGCATCCGCAGATGCCCTACGCCTGGGGCCTGCTCGACTCGCTGCCACGCCTCGACGAGGAGAAGGGAGCACGACTGCGCACCATCGAGGGCATGCCGCCCGACCTGATCAATCCCGGACCTGAGTGTCGCTTCAGCCCGCGCTGCCACTACGCCCGGGACGTCTGCCGGACGAGCGAGCCGGCGCTCAGCCCGCGCGAGGAGGAGGGGCACCTCGCCCGCTGCTTCGGCACCGAGCCCGGAGGCTGGATCCAGTGACCAGCGGCGCCGCCCCATCGGACGATCGGGACCTGGTCGAGGTCAAGAATCTCAAGGTCCACTTCCCGATCACCGCCGGCATCTTCCAGCGCGAGGTCGGTCGCGTCCGCGCCGTCGATGACGTGACCTTCGAGATCCGCAAGGGCGAGACGCTCGGCCTGGTCGGCGAGTCCGGCTGCGGCAAGAGCACCACCGGCCGCGCGCTCATCCGGCTCCGCAACCCCACCGCCGGCAGCGTCAAGTTCGACGGCGTCGAGCTGGCCGACATCTCGCGCGGCAACCTGCGCCGCCTGCGCCGCCGGATGCAGATCATCTTCCAGGACCCGTATTCGAGCCTGAACCCGCGCATGACGGTCGGCTCGATCATCAACGAGCCACTCGAGACGCACAACCTGGGCAGCGGCAAGGCGCGCCAGGATCGCGTCCGCGAGCTGCTGCGGCTGGTGGGCCTCAACCCGAACTACACCAACCGCTACCCGCACGAGTTCTCCGGCGGCCAGCGCCAGCGCATCGGCGTGGCGCGCGCCCTGGCCGTCGAGCCGGAGTTCATCGTGTGCGACGAGCCGATCAGCGCCCTCGACGTCTCGATCCAGGCCCAGGTGCTCAACCTGCTGGTCGAGCTGCGCGAGCAGTTCGGGCTCACCTACCTGTTCATTGCGCACGACCTCAGCGTCGTGCGACATATCAGCGATCGCGTCGGGGTCATGTACCTCGGCAAGATCGTGGAGCTCGGCCCGCCGGGCAAGATCTACGCTGCGCCGGGGCATCCGTACACGCGGGCGCTCCTCAGCGCGGTGCCGATCCCCGACCCCAAGGCGGAGCGCCGTCGGAAGCGCGTCATCCTCACCGGTGACGTGCCCTCGCCGGCCAACCCCCCGGCGGGGTGTCGATTCCACACCCGCTGCTGGCTCTACGAGCGGCTCGGCCGCCCGGAGAACTGCCGCACCGACGATCCGGAGTTGCGAACCATCGCCCCGGATCATCGCGCGGCGTGCCACTATGCGGAGGAAGCCCTCAAATCGGACGTCGGCGTCGCCCGCGTCCCCGAGGAGCAGGTTCGGCGCGGGACGCCGGCAGCCGTCACCGCCCGGGTGGCCGCCGACGCCGCAGCCGCAGCTGCAGCCAGTGCCGCCGGCGAGGCGCCGGCAGGCGTCACGGCGGGGGAGGAGAACACGGAGCAGAGGGACGGCACGCCGTCGTCCGGCCAACACACCACGTGACCACGGGCGTCGAGGCGCGGCCAGATGGCCGGCGCGACAACAACCGGTTCACTCATCCACAGCGGAGGGTTCATCGAATGCGGAGATGGAGATCGATCTCCATGATTGTCGCGCTCGGCCTCGTCGTCGCCGCCTGCGGCGGTGGTGGGGTCAGCGCGAGCCCGTCGGGCTCGGGGGTGTCCTCGGAGGTCCCGTCGGAGCAGCCGTTTGAGAGCTCGGGCACGTTCGAGCCGATGGCCTACCCCGAGGAGCCCGCGGAGTGCGGCTTCGAGGGCGATGCCGACCACGGCCCGTACGCGGGCGAGTTCTCGCAGATCAGGGCCATCGACGAGACGACCGTCGAGTTCGAGCTCTGCTACCCCGACGTCTCGTTCCTGCAGAAGATCGCGTTCAGCTCGTTCGCGATCCTCGACACGGCGAGCCTCGAGAACGACATGGAGAACCACCGCGTCCTGGCGCGTCCGAACGGGACCGGCCCCTTCATGATCACCGAGTGGCAGCGCGGCGACCACATCACGATGGTCCGCAACCCCAACTACTGGGGTGAGGCGCCCAGCTTCGAGACGCTCATCTTCCGGTGGAGCGTCGACAGCGCCCAGCGCTTCGTCGAGCTCCAGGCCGGTGCCGTGGACGGCATCGACAACCCGGGGCCCGAGGACTTCGCAGCCATCGAGGGTGACAGCGCCTTCGCGCTCTTCCCGCGCGAGGGGCTGAACACGTTCTACGTCGGGTTCAACAACAACCCGCAGATCGAGGGCTACGACAACAGCACCAACCCGTTCGCCGACCAGGCGGTGCGGCAGGCTGTGGCGATGGGCATCGATCGGCAGCAGATCGTCGACAACTTCTACCCGCCGGGCTCCGAGGTGGCGAGCCACTTCACCCCGTGCGCGATCACCTTCGCGTGCGTCGGCGACCCGTGGTACGAGTTCGACGCCGAGGCGGCGCAGGCGATGCTCGCCGACGCCGGCTACCCCGACGGCTTCTCGACCACCATCCACCTGCGCGACGTGGTCCGCGGCTACCTGCCGAACCCGACCCAGGTGGCGACCGAGATTCAGACGCAGCTGCGCGAGAACCTCAACATCGAGGCGTCCATCGACGTCCAGGAGTCCGGCACCTACATCGACAACGCCGATGCGGGCGCCCTGGACGGCATCCACCTTCTCGGGTGGGGCGCCGACTATCCGGACATGACCAACTTCCTCGACTACCACTTCGGCGGTGGCGCATCGGCGCAGTTCGGCGACAAGTTCGACGATCTCGTCGAGGTGCTCCAGGTCGGCGCGACCTCGACCGAGGATGCCGACCGCGAGGCGGCGTACGTCGAGGCCAACAACCTGATCCGGGAGTACGTCCCGATGGTCCCGATCGCCCACGGTGGCTCGGCGACCGCCTTCCAGGCCGATGTCGAGAACGCGCACTCGTCGCCGCTCTCGAACGAGCAGTTCGCGGGCATGGTGCCGGGTGACCGGGACCAGCTGGTGTGGATGCAGAATGCCGAGCCGATCGGCCTCTACTGCGCCGACGAGTCGGACGGCGAGAGCCTCCGCGCCTGCGAGCAGATCAACGAGTCCCTCTACGCGTACGAGGTCGGCGGAACGGCTGCAGAGCCCGCCCTGGCGACCGAGTGCACGACCAACGAGGACGGCACGCTGTGGACCTGCACGCTGCGTGACGATGTGACGTTCCACAACGGGGCTCGGCTCGACGCCAACGACGTCGTGCTCAGCTATGCCGTCCAGTGGGACCTGGAGCATCCGCTCCACATCGGCCGCGACGGCAGCTTCACCTACTTCAGCGCCCTGTTCGGTGGGTTCCTCAACAACCCGCCGGCGGAGGAGTAGCCTGCGGTAGGCTGTAGGCCACGTCTAACGAGGGGCGCCGCCCGTGAGGACGGCGCCCCTCGTGTATCCAGGCCCGAGCTGAGCGCCCATGCTGCGATTCATCCTTCGGCGACTGCTCCTCAGCATCCCCGTCCTGCTCGGGGTCATCCTGCTCGTCTTCGTCCTGGCGCGGGTCATCCCCTCCGACCCCTGCCGTGCCGCACTCCAGGAGCGCGCCACCGACGAGATCTGCGAGGCCTTCAACGCCCGCTACGGCCTCGACGAGCCGCTGCCGACGCAGTTCGTGCAGTACATCGGCCAGGTCCTGACCTTCGACCTGGGCAGCTCGATCCGCTACAACCGGCCGGTCTCGGAGATCATCTTCGAGCGCCTGCCGCTGACGATGGAGCTGACCATCATGGCGCTCCTGTTCGCCAGCGTGTTCGGGATCCTGCTCGGCATCGTGTCCGCCGCGCGGCGCAACTCGCCGACCGACGTCGTCACCATGGTGGTCGCCAACATCGGGGTGAGCACGCCGGTGTTCGTGCTGGGCCTCATCCTGGCGTGGCTCTTCGCGGTGGTGCTGCGGGACACGCCGATCGCCCTGCCACCGTCCGGCCGGCTGACCTCCGGCATCGACATCCGGTCGATCCCCGAGGTGTGGGGGATCACCGACCTCCAGGGCCCGCTGCGCGCGATCCTCGACTTCGTCAGCAACATGTACATCTTCTGCGCCCTCATCACCGGGCAGTGGGGCGCCTTCCTCGACGCCCTGAAGCACATGGTGCTGCCGATGGTGGCGCTCGGGACGATCCCGCTGGCGATCATCGCGCGCATGACGCGCTCCAGCCTGCTCGACGTCATGGGGCTCGACTACATCCGCACCGCGCGCGCCAAGGGCCTCGGCCAGCGCGCCGTGATGCTGCGCCACGGGCTGCGCAACGCGCTGCTGCCGGTGGTCACCATCATCGGCCTCCAGCTCGGGCTGCTCCTGTCGGGTGCGGTGCTGACCGAGACGATCTTCAACCTGGCCGGCATGGGCAAGACCATCACCGAGGCGATCCAGGGTCGCGACTACCTGGTGGTCCAGGGCCTGACCATCGTGATCGCGGTCGTCTACCTGGTCATCAACCTGGCGGTCGACGTCAGCTACGGCTTCCTCGACCCCCGGATCCGCCTGCGATGACCGATCGCATCCCGGCGGTCACCGCCGACGTCCTCGAGCCGGTCCGCGTCACCGGCCGGCCGGCCAACATCTGGACCGATACGGCCCGCGTCATCCTGCGCCAGCGGTCGGCCCAGGCCGGCGTGGCCATCCTGGGCCTGCTCCTCTTCCTGGCCATCTTCGCCGACATCGTCGCGCCATTCGGCCCGACCCAGGACCTGCGCTACGGCGACACGCCGGAGCGGATCGCGCGCCTCACCCCGCCGTGCGTCCACCTCCTGGGCTGCGCGACGACCAACCCGCAGCACCTGTTCGGCGTCGACGGCAACTTCTTCGACGTCTTCAGCCGCGTGGTGCACGGCACGCGGATCAGCCTCTTCATCGGCTTCGTGACGGTCGGCTTCGCGATCGTGCTGGGCACCCTCATCGGGGCGGTGGCCGGCTATGCCGGCGGCTGGGTCGACAACGTCCTGATGCGTCTGATGGACGTGGTGCTCAGCTTCCCGGCACTCATCCTGGCCATCGCCATCGTCACCGTCATCGGCTCGGGCATCATCCAGGCCCAGCTGGCGATCGGGATCGTGGCGATCCCGATCTACGCGCGCGTCATGCGCGCATCGGTGCTGAGCATCAAGGAGCGCGACTACGTGACCGCCAGCCGCGCGCTGGGCGAGTCGAGCCGCGGCATCCTGGCGCGCCGCATCCTGCCCAATGCCCTCACTCCGCTCATCGTGCAGGGCACCCTGGGGATCGGTGGCGCGGTGCTCGAGGTCGCCGCGCTCTCCTTCCTGGGGCTCGGCGCGCAGCCGCCGCTGGCGGAGTGGGGGAGCATGATCGGCCAGAACCGCAACTTCATCTTCAACGCGCCGCACCTCATCATCTTCCCCGGCATCGCGCTCAGCCTCACCGTGCTCGGCTTCAACCTGCTTGGCGACGGGATGCGCGACGCCCTCGACCCGAGGCTCAACCGATGACCATCAGCGAGCTCGCCGGGCCGCCGCGCCGGCACGCCGGTGGCGGGGGACCGCTCCTCGAGGTCGAGGGGCTGCAGACCTCGTTCCACACCCGCGACGGCGTGGTGCGGGCCGTGACCGGCATCGACTTCCACGTCAATCGCGGCGAGATCCTGGGCCTGGTCGGTGAGTCGGGCTGCGGGAAGAGCGTCACCAGCCTGTCGGTCCTGCGCCTCATCGCGCCGCCGGGGAAGATCGAGGCGGGGTCCATCCGCTTCGACGGGCGCGAGCTGCTCGGCCTGCGCGACCGCGAGATGCGCGAGCTGCGCGGCAACCGCATCAGCATGATCTTCCAGCAGCCGACGAGCAGCCTGAACCCGGTCTTCGACGTCGGGATGCAGCTCGGCGAGGTGCTCGAGCTGCACCGCAACATGCAGCGGCGCGCGGCACGCACGCGGGCGGCCGAGCTGCTGCGCATGGTCGGCATCCCGGACCCCATGCGACGCCTCAAGGCCTACCCGCACGAGCTGTCGGGCGGCATGGCGCAGCGCGTGATGATCGCCATGGCGCTGGCCTGCGAGCCGGAGCTGCTCATCGCCGATGAGCCGACCACCGCCCTCGACGTCACCATCCAGGCCCAGATCCTGGACCTCATGCGGGCGCTCCAGCAGGAGACCGGCACGGCGATCGTGCTGATCACCCACGACCTGGGGGTCGTGGCCGAGATGGCGGACCGGGTGGCGGTGATGTACGCCGGCGAGATCGTCGAGCAGGCCGACGTGCGGACCCTCTTCGACGACCCGAAGCACCCGTACACGCGCGGCCTGATCGGCTCGGTGCCGACCCTGGGGCAGGCCAGGGAGGAGCTCGCCACCATCCCGGGCAGCGTCCCCAACCTGGTCGACCTGCCGCCCGCCTGCCGCTTCGCGCCGCGCTGCGTCGAGCGCGTCGAGAAGCAGGTGCCCCACGCGGAGGAGATCCACCCCGAGCTGCTCCCGATCGCCGACCGGCACGCGGTGCGCTGCTGGCAGTACCACACGCCCGAGCAGGCCGAGGCGGCGGTTCGCGAGCGCCAGGCGGCGTCCGCGGCAGCCGCGCCGCGGGGACGGCGATGAGCGGCGCGGTGCGTGCCGGCGACGGGGACCGGCCGCTCGTCGAGGTCGAGCACCTCACCGAGTACTTCCCCATCCACGGCGGCGTGCTCCAGCGCAAGATCGGCGAGGTGCAGGCGGTCGACGACGTCAGCTTCACCATCCGTCGCGGCGAGACGCTCGGCCTGGTCGGCGAGTCGGGCTGCGGCAAGACCACCGTCGGGCGGCTGCTCCTGCGCCTCATCGAGCCGACCGCCGGCACGATCACCTTCGACGGGACCGATATCACCAGGCTGCCCGACGACCGGCTCAAGGCGTTCCGGCGGCGGATGCAGATCATCTTCCAGGACCCGTTCGCGTCCCTCGATCCTCGCGCGCCGATCGGCTCGAGCATCGGTGAGGGGCTGCGCATTCACGACATGGGGTCGCCCGGCGAGCGGCGCGAGAAGGTGGCCCGCATGATGGAGCTGGTCGGCCTCCAGCCGTACCACGCGCGTCGCTATCCCCACGAGTTCTCGGGTGGCCAGCGGCAGCGCATCGGGATCGCGCGGGCGCTCGTCCTCGAGCCGGACCTGCTGGTCTGCGACGAGCCGGTCAGCGCGCTCGACGTGAGCATCCAGGCGCAGGTCCTCAACCTGCTGCGGCAGCTCCAGCGGGAGCTCGGCCTGACGTACCTCTTCGTCGCCCACAACATGGGCGTCGTCGAGCACATCAGCGACCGGGTGGCGGTCATGTACCTCGGCACGCTGGCCGAGATCGCGCCGGCCCGCGACATGTACCGCGAGCCGCTGCACCCGTACACCATCGCGCTGCTGTCGGCGGTCCCCATCGCGGACCCGGCCGCGCGCCGCCGTCAGCGGCGGATCATCCTGCTCGGCGACGTTCCGTCGCCGGTCAACCCGCCGTCCGGCTGCCGCTTCCACACCCGCTGCTGGCTGCGCCAGCAGCTCGGCAATCCGGAGCGCTGCGCCACCGAGCGGCCGCCGGTGCGCGAGCTCAAGCCGGGGCACGGCGTGAGCTGCCACTTCGCCGAGGAGCTCGTCGAGCCGGCGCGACGCGAGCAGCTCATCGGGGCCGCCGCGGCCACCAGCTCGGCGCGCAACGTCAGCGACGAGGAGGCGGTCGGTCCGGTCACCCCGCCGCCGGCGGACACCGGCGGCATCTTCGACACCGGCTCCGCGGTCGGCGGGGTCGACGCCCCCTCGACCGAGGAGCCGCGCAGCCGCCTGTAGACCGATGGAGCTGCGCATCGCCCTGGCCCAGGTCGCGCCGCGGCTCGGCGACACCGAGGCCAACCTCGAGATCGCCGCCGACCGGGTCCGCGCAGCGGCAGCGCAGGGCGCGGGCCTGACGGTGCTGCCCGAGCTGGCGCTCACCGGCTACCTGCTCAGCGACCTGGTCCCCGAGGTGGCGATGCGGGCCGACGACGCGCGGCTGGCCGCCCTCGGGCGCAGCGTGCCGGGGATGCTGGTGGCGGTCGGCTTCGTCGAGGAGACCGACGAACATCGGTTCTGCAACAGCGTCGCCCTGCTGCGCGACGGCGAGGTCATCGGCCTGCACCGCAAGGTCTACCTGCCGACCTACGGGCTGTTCGACGAGGGGCGCTTCACGCGCCCGGGCGATCGCATCCGCACCACCGACGCCGGCGAGCCGTGGGGACGCATCGGCCTGAGCGTGTGCGAGGACTTCTGGCACGCCTCGCTGCCGATGCTCCAGGCGCTCGACGGCGCCCAGCTGCTCGTCAACGTGGCCGCCGGCCCGTCGCGCGCGCCGGGCAGCGAGGCCGGCATGGCGGCCATCGAGGGCTGGCACAAGATGCAGGACACCTACGCCCTGCTGGGCACCGTGGCGGTCGCCTTCTGCAATCGCGTGGGCAACGAGGAGGGGCTGACCTTCTGGGGCGGCTCGCGGCTCATCGGTCCCAATGGCGCCACCATCGTCCAGGCGCCGCTGTGGGAGGAGGCGCTGGTGGTCGGCAGCGTCGACAGCGACGACATCCGCATGCAGCGCTACGGGATCCCGCTGCTCGCCGACGAGCGCGTCGAGCTGGTGCGCCGCGAGCTCGACCGGATCATTGCCGAGCGTGCCGACCTGCCGCCGCCGGACGAGGCGTCGTGAGCGACGAGGCGGTCCTGCCGCGCATCGACCCGGCGGGGACGATCGACGTCATCGTCGGCTTCATCCGTGCCCAGCTCGAGCAGACCGGCTTCGAGCGGCTGGTGATCGGGCTGTCGGGCGGCGTCGACTCCGCGACCGTCGCCTACCTGTGCGCCCGCGCCGTGGCGCCCGACCGCCTGCTGGCGGTCCGCATGCCGTATCGCACCTCGTCCGACGCCTCCGAGACCGATGCGCTGCGCGTCGTGGACGCCCTTGGCTGCCGCACCGAGCGCGTCGACATCACGCCGATGGTGGACCCGATGCTGGAGCTGATCGGTCCGGACGAGCACGTGCGCCGCGGCAACGTCATGGCGCGCCAGCGGATGATCGTCCTCTACGACCGATCGGCCGCCTTCGACGCCCTGGTGGCCGGGACGAGCAACAAGACCGAGGCGCTGCTCGGGTACGGGACCCTGTGGGGCGACATGGCCGCCGCCTTCCAGCCCATCGGCGACCTCTACAAGTCGCAGCTGCGCGAGGTCGCCACGGCGCTCGGCGTGCCGGCCGAGATCGTGGCCAAGCCGCCGTC
>DASSPJ010000169.1:0-10296 GCA_035699665.1 Candidatus Limnocylindria bacterium | reverse complement strand
GCGGCAGCTCTCCGGCGGGCAGCGCCGCCGGGTCGACCTGGCGGTCGCCCTGGCCGGCGACCCCGAGCTGCTGTTCCTCGACGAGCCGACCACCGGCTTCGACCCCGCCGCCCGCCGCCATGCGTGGGACACGATCCGCGGTCTGCGCGCGCTGGGAACCACGATCCTGCTGACCACCCACTACCTCGACGAGGCACAGGCGCTCGCGGACCGGGTGGCGATCATCGCCGGCGGGCGGATCGTCGCCGCGGGCACGCCCGACACCCTCGGCGCACGTGGTGACGGCGCCACCCTGGTGCGCTTCCGGCTGCCGGCCGGCGTGGAGCCGCCCGCGCTGGCGAACCTTGCCAGCGACGCGGAGTGGCACGTGCTCACCACCCGGGAGCCGACGCGCGACCTCCACGCGCTGACCGGCTGGGCGCTCGAGCGCGGGGTCGCGCTGGAGGCGCTGGACGTCTCGCGGCCGAGTCTCGAGGAAGCCTACCTGGAGCTCACCGGCGGGGAGGAGACGGCATGAGCGACATCGGTCTGGCGCTGCGCCAGGTGCGCTACGAGAACCGCGCCTTCTGGCGCAACCCGGCGGCGGCCTTCTTCACCTTCGTCTTCCCGCTCCTGTTCATGGTCATCTTCAACACCCTGTTCGGTGATGCCACCGCACCGCCGGGCCGCAGGCCGGCGGACTTCTTCACGCCGGCGATCATCGTGTTCAGCGTGATCAACGCCACGTACACCAACCTGGTGATGATCGTCACCGCCGTGCGCGAGCAGGGCATCCTGAAGCGCGTCCGGGGCACGCCGCTGCCCAGCTGGGCCTACCTCGCCGGGCGGATCGGCCAGGCGATCAGCGCCGCGCTGCTGCTGGTCGTGATCGTCGCCGCCTTCGGCGCCCTGGCCTACGGGGTCGAGGTCCCGTGGGCACGGCTGCCGGCGCTGGTGCTGACGCTTGCGGTCGGCGCCGCCGCCTTCTGCGCCCTGGGGCTGGCGGTGACGGCGTTCGTGCCCAACGAGGACGCCGCGCCGGCGGTGGCGAACGCCACCATCCTGCCGCTCCTGTTCATCAGCAACGTGTTCATCCAACTCCCCGACGATGCCCCCGCCTGGGTCGACTCGCTCAGCTCCCTCTTCCCGGTGCGTCACTTCGCCGACGCGATGCTGACCATCTACGCGCCCGGCGCGGGCGGCAGTGGCCTCTCGCCCGACCACCTGGCGGTGATGGCCGGGTGGGGGGTCGCCGGCCTGCTGGTCGCGCTGTGGCGCTTCCGGTGGGAGCCGCGGCGGTGAAGCGCCCGCGGGACACCGCCAGCCCCTTGCGCGGGCGCGTAGGATCGTCGCCAACACCACGCGACCGGACCGGCGGCCGGCATCCATGACCATCCACCTCACCAGCTCACCAGGAGGAACCGACACACCGATGTTCGAGCGAGCGGTAGGGCGCCCGAGGCGGCGCTGGCGACCCCTGCTGGCGCTGGCGGCCGTGTCCCTGGTCGTCGTGGCGTGCGGTGGCGGCGGTGGTGGCGGTGGTGGGACCGATACCGACCTCACCCTGCGCGCGCTGGTGGTGAACGCGGCCGAGAGCGACGTGGCGGTGACCTACACCGATGCCGATGGCGTCCCGACCGAGCAGACGGTCGAGACGTGCACCGCCCCGGTCCTCGAGTTCCCGCTCACCGATCCGTTCCAGCTCGCGATCGACGGCACGGTGATCGTCGACTCCGCGCAGCTGCCCGAGGGGCTCCCGGGGGCCGGCGAGACCGACCTGGTCGTCAAGGTCGACGTCGCCAAGGACGGGACCGCCACGTTCGACAGCGTGCGCGCCGGTCGCAGCCTGAGCCCGCCCGCCCGCAGCGCGTACTGCCCGACCCTGCCCGGCTGACCCGCTCCCGCCGCGGCCGATTCGATCTGCCCCCGGCTCAGGCCGGGGGCACCGCGTCTCCGGCGGCGACGGCGGTGACGCCGCCCGGCGTGGGCCAGCGCGCCGCCACGTACTCCTCGAGCAGCTGGAGGAAGCGCGGCACGATGTCGTCGCCGCGCAGCGTGGTGCGCAGCGCGCCGTCCACGAAGACCGGCGCCACCGGCTCCTCGAAGGTGCCCGGCAGGCTGATCCCGATGTCGGCGTGCTTCGACTCTCCCGGACCGTTGACCACGCAGCCCATCACCGCCACGCGCAGCTCCTCGGCGCCGGGGCGCTCGGCGCGCCACGCCGGCATCCGGTCGCGCAGGTAGTCGGCCACGTCGCGGGCCATCTCCTGGAAGAAGGTGCTGGTGGTGCGCCCGCAACCGGGGCACGCGCTCACCTGCGGGGCAAAGCTGCGGATGCCCAGCGACTGGAGCACCTGCTGCGCGACCTGCACCTCCTGCGTCCGGTCGCCGCCGGGCTCCGGCGTCAGCGAGACGCGGATCGTGTCGCCGATCCCCTGCTGGAGCAGGATCGCCAGCCCGGCGGTCGAGCTGATGATGCCCCGCGCGCCCATCCCCGCCTCGGTGAGCCCCAGGTGGAGCGGGTAGTCGCAGCGCGCCGCGAGGCGGGTGTAGACCTCCACCAGGTCCTGGACTCCGGACACCTTGGCGCTGATGACGATGCGGTCATGGCCGAGCCCGGTCTCCTCGGCGAGGCGCGCGGAGCGCAGCGCCGAGGCAATCATCGCCTCGATCATCACCTCGCGGCTGTCCTGCGGATCCGGGCTCGCGGCGTTGGCATCCATCATCTCGGTCAGCAGCTGCTGGTCGAGCGAGCCCCAGTTGACGCCGATGCGGACCGGCCGGTCGTTCGCCAGCGCGACCTCGATGATCCGGGCGAACTGCTCGTCGCGCCGCTTGGTGCCGACGTTGCCGGGATTGATGCGGTACTTCGCCAGCGCCGCGGCCGCCTCCGGGTACCTGGTGAGCAGCAGGTGGCCGTTGTAGTGAAAGTCGCCGATCAGGGGGACCCCGACGCCGAGGCGGTCGAGCTTCTCGCGGATCACCGGCACCGCCCGCGCCGCGTCGTCGTTGTTGACCGTGATCCGCACCAGCTCCGACCCCGCGTGCGCGAGCTGCGCGACCTGGAGGGCGGTGGCGTCGGCGTCGGCGGTATCGGTGTTGGTCATCGACTGGACGACGATCGGGTGCGCGCCGCCGATCGGCACCCCGCCCACCCGGACCGTGGTCGTCGCGCGTCGCGGAATCACGCGACGATCGTAGAACCACGGCACGATCCGTGCAGCAGCAGCGCCGCACACCGTGGACCACGTGCAACCGACCCCCATCCCGCCGCGCCCGACGATCTGGATCGTCGAGGACGAGCCGCCGGCCGCCGAGCTGGCGGTCGAGCTGTGCGCGGCGACCGGGGCCGAGGCGAGCGTCTTCCGGAGCGCACTGCCGTTCCTGCGGGCCTTCCGCGAGGCGCCGCCGCCGCGGGCGATCGTCCTCGACTGGCGGCTCGAGCACGAGCTGTCGGCGGCCCTCTTCATGGCCACCCGGCACCGCTTTCCCCGGCTGCCGGTGATCTACTGGACGGGGAGCCCCAGCACCTCGCTGCCGGCCATGATCGTCGATGATCCCGCGACCCTGGTGATCGACAAGGCGGGTGGTGCCGTCGCCTTCGAGGCGGCGCTCGCCTGGGCCCTGGGCGAGGTCCACGCAACCGAGGAGACGAGGTAACGACGATGGGCATGATGGACGCCTTCAAGATCCCCAAGGACCCGCACGAGGGCGAGCCCGACGAGCTGACGCCCGACACGAACCCGATCGACGACATCGAGCGCCCGCACGAGCCCGAGACGGACCCGGATGCGCGGGTCAATGCCGAGCAGACCGGGGGCGACGAGCCGCCGGCCAAGGACCTCGACGAGCCCGGCGCCGCCGACCGCACGCCCCGCCCGTAGGCGGCGGGCCGCCACGCATCCGTCACGCGACCGTCACGCGCGAGGCGTAGCCTGCGCGGCGTGAACCTCGCGCCCGCCGTCCTGTCAGCGCTGCTCCTGCTCGCCGGATGCGAGGCGAGCACCCGCGCGTCCGCCAGCGCGACCCCCGCGTCGGCGACCACGACGCCCTCGGCCTCCGCGCCGGCCGCGACCGCCACCCAACGGCCGGAGGGCTCATCGCCGCCGGCGCCGTCGGCTCCCGCGCCGCTCACCAGCGACCCGCTGCACGCGGTGACGGTGGTCGACGTGCGGACCGGCGCCTCGCTGACCATCGGCGCACTGGCGGCCGAGCGGCCGCTGCTCGTCGAGACGATGGCGATCTGGTGCACGAACTGCCGCTCGCAGATGCACGAGGTCGTGGCGGCGCACGAGCTGGCGGACTTCGCCTCGCTGTCGATCGACGTCGAGCCGTACGAGGAGCCGGCCGATCTGGCGGCCTACGCCGACGCGGAGGGCTTCGACTGGCCGTTCGCCAAGGCCGATGCCCAGCTCGCCACCGCCCTGCGCGAGCGCTTCGGCACCGCGGTCCTCAACCCGCCGGGCATGCCGAAGATCCTCTTCCGCCCCGATGGCAGCGTCGAGCTCCTGCCGCTCAACGACGAGCTGAGCGCGGAAGAGCTCGCCGCGCTGCTGGGCTGAGGGCGCGATGGGCGAGCTGCTGGGCGCGGTGGCACTCGGCGTCGGCGCGACGATCACGCCCTGCATCCTGCCGCTCTACCCGGCCTTCCTCGCCTTCCTGACCGGCAGCGCGGCGCCGGCACCGCTGGGGACCGGTGCCGCGGTCGCGACCGTCCCGCGGGCGACCCTGCCACCGCTCGTGGCGGCGACCCTGGTCTGGGCCGGGGTGGTGGCCGGGATGGTGGCCATCGGCGCGCTGTTCGCCCTGTTCGCCGCGTCGCTGACCCCGTTCATCGCCGTCGTCCTGCCCGTGGCTGACCTGCTGCTCATCCTGCTCGGCGCGCTGCTCCTCGCCGGGCGCAATCCCTTCGCGCGCCTGCCCCAGCTCGCTCCGGCCGGGCTGGGGCGGAGCGGACCGGCGGTGGGCGCGCTCGCCTACGGCCTCCTCTTCGCGCCGATCGCGCTGCCGTGCAGCGGGCCGTTCCTGGTCGGCATCTTCGCCTTCAGCCTGACCCTCGGCGACGTCGTGGCGCAGCTCGGATTCTTCCTGGCCTTCGGGGTCGGCTTCGGGCTGCCGCTGTTCGTGCTGGGAGTGCTCGGCCAGGCGCGCGGGGCGCAGCTCGCGCGGGCCCTGGTACGCCACGAGCGTCCGCTCCAGCTGGTCGTCGGCGCGGCGCTCGTCGCGGTCGGGATCTGGGACCTCGCGCAGAACCTGCCGGCGCTCCTGCGCTGACCCCGCCGCGGCCGCCTCCCCGCGCTCGACGCGCGGGGTGGGCTGACCGTCAGGCGGCCGTGGACGGGTGGCCCCCGGACACTCCCTCGCGGGGGGTCGCTCGACGCATTCGCTATGCTGGTGGTGTCATGACCGCCACCGTGCCCCCCACCACCGATTCCACCGCCCACCAGCACACCGACGAGCGATACCGGAAGGTGGCGATCATCGGGTCCGGGCCGGCCGGCCTGACCGCCGCCATCTACGCCGCCCGGGCCAATCTCGCGCCGGTCGTGCTGGCCGGCAACGTCCCGATGGGGCAGCTGATGATCACCTCCGACGTCGAGAACTATCCTGGCTTCCCGCACGGGATCCAGGGACCGGAGCTGATGCAGCAGTTTCGCGAGCAGGCCGAGCGGTTCGGGGCGACCCTCGTCGAGCGCGACGTCACGCGCGTCGACTTCAGCGAGCGCCCGTTCCGCATGTGGGTCGGCGAGGACGAGTACCGCGCCGATGCGGTGATCGTCGCCACCGGCGCCTCTGCGCTGTGGCTGGGGCTGCCCTCGGAGGAGGAGTTCCGCGGCCGCGGGGTGAGCGCCTGCGCCACGTGCGATGGCTTCTTCTTCCGGGGACGCGACGTGGCGGTGGTCGGCGGCGGCGACACCGCGCTCGAGGAAGCGACCTTCCTGACCCGCTTCGCCAACAAGGTGACGATGCTCGTGCGGCGCGACGAGTTCCGCGGCAGCGCGATCATGCAGGAGCGTGCCGAGCGCGACCCGAAGATCGAGATCCTGTGGAACAAGGAGGTCGCCGAGGTGAAGGGCGAGATGACCGTCAGCGGCCTCACCCTGCGCGACACGGCCACCGGCGAGACGAGCGAGCTGCCGGTGCAGGGCATGTTCGTGGCGATCGGCTACAAGCCGAACACCGACCTGTTCACCGGGCAGCTGCGCGTCGGCGAGGGCGGGTACCTCGAGGTGGTCGACGAGACCGGCTCGGGGATCGAGGGCGTCTTCGTCGCCGGCGACGTGCACGACCATCGCTACCGGCAGGCGGTCACCGCCGCCGGCGATGGCTGCAAGGCGGCGATCGACGCCGAGCGCTGGCTCGCCTCGGTCGGCGAGATCGAGGCCTCGACCGCCACCAACTGGTAGGCCCACGGCGACCCCACCCGCCGACACATCGTCGATTCTGCGTACCAGCGCGCCCTCAGGTCGGCTTTCGCCGATCTGTCGTCGACCGATGAGCGTGAACCGCGCCCCCGCGCGCGTCTCGTGCTCACCGGCCGCCGATACATCGTCGGAACGCGACGCGGACGGCCCCTCCTGCGGAATCCCGTGGAAATATCGTCGGCAGCAGGTTCGGTCAGGACGGCGGCTCCTCGGTGCGTGACGACTCGTCGGGCGACTCGCCGGTGAGCAGCGCGTCGGCCACCGCGCGATCCACGCGCCCGCCGTCGCGCAGGTGCTCGAGCGTGGCGCGCCAGTTGGCGCCGTCCGGCGCGTCGAGGGCCACCGCCATCTCGCGTCCCGCCTCGTCCATGCGCCCTGCCTCGGCGTGCTGGAGGGCCATCCAGAAGACGAGCTCCATCGCGTCCGGGGCGAGCGAGCGCGCCGCTGCGTAGCGCTCAGCTTCGCTGCGACCGGCCCTCGCCTCGTCGCCCTCGTCGTCGAGCAGGGCGTAGGCGCGGTCCAGGGTCAGGATGCGGCGCAGCTCGGGGATAGGGTCGGCGTGATCCTCGACCCGCAGGTCGAGGTGACGGCCGCGCCAGGCGCCGCCGACCGGCGTGGCGTCGACGATCTGCATGGCGGCCGACTGGCGGCCGCGCACGTCGCCGCCCGCCGCCTCTGCCGCCTCGAGCGCGCGCATCAGCTGCTCCCAGAACGGGAGCCCGGCGTCGCGCGCCGCCTCGAAGGCCGGCGCCATGGAGCTCCACACCTCGTCGGATGCGAGGAGGTTGCCCTGCACCGTGTAGCCCTCGCCGACGCGGTGCCCGCAGGCCAGGATGCACGCGTCGCCGGTATGCGCGGCCGCGCGACCCAGAGCATCCACGACGCCGATCTGGCGCTGCGCCGCCCCCGGATCGCCGGCCACCAGGGCGGCGACGATGCGCTCGGCCTCCCAGCCGGCGCGCAGCATCTCCAGGGCAATCGGTCCGAAGCTGACGTTGACCGAGGCCTGGGTGGCGACCGCGCCGACCCCGGCCTCCAGCCACGGCACCACCGGACCGACCGAGAGGTAGTGCGACTGCACGGCCACGCCGAAGCGGCCGCTCACCGGGTCCCGGGCGACGATCGAGTAGGTCATGCGCGCAGGGTATCGCCGGGGCAGGGCGGGCGCATCGGTCGGCGCACCTATACTCGCCGCCATGGCAGACGAGCAGTTCGAGCAGGCGATCGCCGCCGGCTACGGCTTCGAGGGGCCGAGCCTGACCTTCGGTGCGGCCCAGCACGAAGACCGGACCATCCCCGCCGCGCAGGTGCGCATCCCGCTGGGCATGCTGAATCGCCACGGGCTGGTGGCCGGCGCCACCGGCACCGGCAAGACCAAGACGCTGCAGGTGCTGGCCGAGCAGCTCTCCGACGCCGGCGTGCCGGTCTTCATCAGCGACATCAAGGGCGACATCAGCGGGCTCGGTGCCCCGGCCGAGCTGAACGACAGGATCACCGACCGCGCCGAGCAGATCGGCTTCACCGACTACGCCCCGCGGGCCTTCCCGGTCGAGTTCCTGACCCTCGACCGGGACGGGAAGGGGGTGCGCCTGCGCGCCTCGGTGCTCAGCTTCGGCCCGATTCTGCTCGCGAAGGTGCTCGACCTCAACGAGACGCAGCAGAGCGTGCTGGCGCTGGCCTTCAAGTACGCCGACGACCACACGCTGCCGCTCATCGACCTGGCCGACCTGCGCGCGCTCCTCAACCACCTCGACTCCGAGGACGGGAAGAAGGAGATGGAGGAGTACGGCGGGGTGGCGACCGCCACCGTCGGCGTCATCATCCGCAAGATCGTTGAGCTCGAGCAGCAGGAGGCGGACGCCTTCTTCGGCGCGCCGGAGTTCGACGTCGCCGACTTCCTGCGCACCACCCCGGACGGCAAGGGCGTGATCAGTGTCCTCGAGCTGGCCGACATGCAGGATCGCCCGGCGCTCTTCTCGACGTTCATGATGTGGCTCCTCGCCAAGCTGTATCAGTCGCTCCCCGAGGTCGGCGACCCGGAGCGCCCGAAGCTCGTCTTCTTCTTCGACGAGGCGCACCTGCTCTTCCGCGACGCGAACAAGACGTTCCTCCAGCAGATCGAGCTGGTGGCGCGCCTCATCCGCTCCAAGGGGGTCGGGGTCTTCTTCGTCACCCACTCGCCGGCGGACGTGGAGGCATCGGTCCTGGCGCAGCTGGGGAACCGGGTGCAGCACGCCCTGCGGGCCTTCACGCCCGACGACCTGGAGGTGGTGCGGGCCACCGCCGAGACCTTCCCGGTGACCGAGTTCTACGAGGTGGACACCGAGCTCACCAGGCTGGGGACCGGCGAGGCGCTGGTGACCGCGCTCGACCCCAAGGGCAGACCGATGCCGACCGTGCGGGTCATGATGCGCCCGCCGCAGTCGCTGATGGCGCAGCTCGAGCCGGCGGCCTTCGACGCCGTCGTGGCGGCCTCGCCGATCGCCGCCGAGTACGCCGCCGACCAGGACCCGCAGAGCGCCAGGGAGATGCTCGCCGCGCGGGTGGCCGAGCTCGAGAAGGCCGCCGCCGACGCCGAGACGCCGCTCGACGAGGTCCGCGACCCGGCGGGGCGCGGGCGGATGCGCCCCACCCGCGCGCCGGAGCGCGGCGTCGACTGGCGCGACGTGGCCCAGGAGGGAGCCCGCTTCGCGCGCTCCGGCACGTTCAACACCATCCTGCGCTCGATCCTGGGCGTCCTCGGCGGGGGATCACGGCGCCGCTGACGGTCAGCCGGGGCCGGCCGCCTCCGCCACCTGCAGCCAGGCGTCGATCTCGTCGCCGGACGGGAGCGCGCGCACGACACAGCAGTCGAGCCGCGCCCGGTAGGGAAGGAGCGCGGCGGCCAGCTCGTCGGCGTCGCGTGCAGCCACCCCGACCAGCCCACGCTGCGCGGCGAAGATCCGCGAGTAGGCGGGCGAGTGGCCGGCGTAGCGGCGCATCTCGGCGCGCAGCCGATCCGCCGCACCGGCGCCCACCGCCACGCGCACGTAGGCGGTCACGCGCGGCGCGCGGCGCCCGGCAGCGGCAGCTCCGTCGGCCACCCAGCCGATCTGTCGCTCGAGCTGCGCGGGGAGGGCCCAGTTGAGCAGCACCGTGTCGCCGATCTCGCCGGCCAGGGCGCACATCCGCGGGCCGACCGCGGCGACCGCGATCGGCAGCTCGGGGCGCAGGGTGCGCAGCTCCGCGACGCCGTCGCGCACCAGGTCGAGCGACCGCGACGCGCCGCTCCCCACGCCGAGCGTGAGCCGCTCGAGCGGCAGTCCCGCCGCCGACGCCGCCCCGACCTCGCCGGCGATGCGCCCCGGGCCGCGCTCGGAGAGCGCGATGACGCCGACCCCGAACCGCAGCCGGGTGGTGCCGGTGGCCGCCGCGGCGAGCGTCGCCAGCCCGGCGCCGCGCCGCGTGTCGTTGGCCCACAGCTCGGCGTACCCGAGCGACTCGACGGCGCGCCCCAGCCGCTCCGTGCCGGCCCGCTCGGCGGCGGCGATCCCGAAGCCGAGCGCTCCCGTCACGCGGCGGGGCGGGGGAGGGCGGCGCGCGCCACGTCGGGGACGTCGGTGACGAAGCCCCACAGCCCGAAGGCGGCGAGCAGCTGCATGCGCTGCGGGTCGTTGACGACGTAGCACCCGAGGTCGCGACCGTAGGCGCGCGCCTGGGCGATCACCGGCGCCGGGTCCATGCCGAGGTCCCCCTCCCACGGGTGGACGGCGGGGTGCAGGTGTTCGACCGCGTAGCGCAGGGCCGGCTCGAGCGGCTGCCCGGGGACGAGCAGGTAGCCGGTCGGCAGGTCGGGGTCGAGTGCCCGCGACTCGTCGATCGCGCGCTCGTCGAAGCTGATGAGGCTGACGCG
>DASSPJ010000168.1:0-7231 GCA_035699665.1 Candidatus Limnocylindria bacterium | reverse complement strand
AGGCCAGGGCCGCGTGTCGTGCTCCCAGGCGGACTCGTTGACGTCGATCGGCAGCACGCGGATGCCGTGGCGCTTGGCGTCGTTGATGACCACCGCCGGCGAGTAGAAGCCCATCGGCTGGTTGTTCAGCACGCCGGCCGTGTAGTGCGCCGGGTAGTAGCACTTCAGCCAGGCGGTGTCGTAGGTGATCTTGGCGAAGGCCGCCGCGTGGGCGCGCGCGAAGCCAAACTCGGCGAAGGCAGAGCATTTCTGGAACAGCGCCTCGGCATCCTCCTCGGTCAGCCCGGTGCGCATGGCGCCGCCGACGAAGCGGCCGCGCTCAGCCTGCATCTTCGCGTGAGACCGATGCGAGCCCATCGCCTTGCGGAAGATGTCGGCCTCGGTGGGGCTGTAGCCGCAGACGTCGATCGCGACCTGCATCACCTGCTCCTGATAGAGGATCACGCCGAGCGTGTCCTCCAGGATCGGTCGCAGCGAGGGGTGGGCGTAGGTGACCTCCTCCTCGCCGGCACGCCTGCGCAGGTACGGGTGCACCGCGTTCCCCTGCACCGGCCCGGGGCGGATGATGGCGACCTGCACCACGAGATCCTCGAAGCGCTCCGGGCGCGCCTTGGGGAGGCTCTGCATCTGGGCGCGGCTCTCGACCTGGAACATGCCGACCGTGTCGGCGCTCGAGATGGACCGATACACCTCCGGGTCGTCGTGGGGGAGGCTGTCTAGGTCGATCCGGGTGCCGGTGTCGCGCTCGATGCGGTCGAGCGCGTCGCTCACCACGCCGAGCGTCCGGAGGCTGAGCAGGTCGATCTTCACCAGGCCGAGCGCCTCGACGTCCTCCTTGTCGAACTGGGTGACGACCCGCTTCGGCATCGTGGCGCGCTCGATCGGGACGAGGTCGATGAGCGGCGTGCGCGTGACCAGCATCCCGCCGACGTGGATCCCCAGGTGGCGCGGGAAGCCGTCGATCTCGGCGCACAGGGTGAGCAGCCACTGCCACCGGTTGCGCGGCGCGCCGGGTTGGGGTGCGTGCCCGCGTTCGTGCTCAATGCTCACGAGATGAGTGGCATCCGGGGAGCCGACGCGCGCATCGGCGGGAATTCTCACCGGAGGAGTGGTATCCGGGGAGCCGACGCGCACATCGGTCGGAAGTCGGATATTTCCATAGGTTTGTGCGGGCGCTGAGTGCAGGGGAGACGGGGATGCCGCCGATAGTGCTCTGCCCGTGAGAGGTGGTGAGGATGCCGCCGGGCCGACCGCGTCTCCAGGGCCCTGTTCCGGCACCACTCGCGGGCGGCGCCGCTCCTCGACCGGCATGCCGCTCTCCGGGTCGACGCGCACCACCGTCGGCCGCCCACTCGACGGTCCCGGCGTCCCGTTGTCCCGCGGCGTCGGCAGCACCAGCTCGGCGCCGGTCAGCTCCCCGGAACGGGCGTAGCGCTTCGTCGTCTCCGACTCGTGCTTCACCGACGTGACCGATGCGTCGAGCACGCGTGCCCGCCGCGGCGGATACCAGCCGCCCTCGCTCATCGGCCGCGGATCGAGGACCGGCCGCGGCCGGGTGTTCCACGACGAATCGGAGCGACGCGCCACCAGCCCCGGATCGGCGCGGCCGTCGCGCCCCGGCGGGATGGCCGCCTCCCCCATCTCCACGCCCAGCTCGTCGAAGAGCCAGGCGAAGCTGCCGTCGAGGGCCAGGTCGCGCGCCACGTCGGTCGCGTCGCGGGTGTCGAGCGCCTTGGCCAGCCGGTCGACCGCATCGGTCGGGAAGCCGAGCGCCTTGGCCACCTCGCGCACCGCCGAGCGGGCGCGGTAGGTGATGACCGTGCAGACCATCGCCGCGTGATCGGCGCCGTAGCGGTCGTAGAGGTACTGGATCACCTCCTCGCGGCGATTGACGTCGAAGTCGATGTCGATGTCGGGCAGCGCGCGCGCCTCGTTGATGAAGCGCTCGAAGAGGAGCTTGTGGGCGATCGGGTCGACCTTGGTGATGCCCAGGCAGTAGGCCACGATCGAGTCGCCGGCGCTCCCCCGCCCCTGGCCGATGATCTTCCGCTGCCGCGCGAACTCCATCAGGTCCCAGACGATGAGGAAGAATTCGGCGAGGTTGGTGCGGTCGATGATGTCGAGCTCGTGCGCCAGCTGGTTGAGGGCACGCTTGGTAATGGGCCGATAACGCTGCCGTAAGCCATCGTGCGCAAGCTGGTAGAGATATGAGAACGGCGTCTCGCCCTCGGGGACCGTGAAGCCCGGGAACCGGTAGCGCTCGAAGTCGAGGTCCAGCTCGCACGCGGCACCGATGGACCCCGCCCTGGCCATCCCCTCGCGCCAGGCGATCCGGCTGCGCTCGTCCGGCAGGCCGTCGCCGATGGCGGCCAGCTCGGCCGCTCCCTTCAGCGCGTGCTCGGCGTTGGGGAGCAGCAGCTCGCGCGCCGCGTCGAGGGTCGCCCCGTGGCGGATGCAGACCAGCACGTCCTGGAGCCGCTTTCCGTCGCGCGTGGCGTGGTGCACCTCGTTGGTGACCACGGTCGGCAGGCCGGCGCGGTGCGCCAGCTCGGCGAGCTGGGCGACGAGCCAGTCGTCGTCGGGAGCGAGGTGATGGGAGAGCTCGACCAGCAGGTCGCCGTCGGGAAGGTGGCGCGCCCAGCGTTCCGCGGCCGCGCGCGCGGCCGCGGGGTCGCCGGCCAGCAGGTGGCGCGGCACCTCCCCGTTGCGACAGCCGGTGAGCGCCACCAGGTGGCCGCGCGCGTCGTCGAGCGCGGCCTCGACGAGCGGGCGGTCGAACACGGGGAATTGCTTCTCCCCGGCGAGATGGCCGCGCGACGCAAGCCGCGAGAGGGCCGCGTAGCCGGCCGCGTCCCGCGCGAGCAGGACGAGGTGGTCGCCGGGGATCGGTCCGGCGTGCAGCTCTCCGGGCCAGCCGCGGCTCGCTCGCTCGCCGCGGTGCGGATCATTGAGCCTGCGGCCGCGCCGGGCGAGCCGCAGCTCGGCCTCGTCGCGCGGAATCGCCACCTCGAGCCCGATGATCGGCCGCACCGGGCGCAGCCCGGCCTCGCGGGCGGCATCGGTCGTCGTCTCGCGCGCCGCCTTCCACAGCCGCACGGCACCGTACAGGCCGGCGTGGTCGGTGATCGCCAGCGCCGGCAGGCCGAGCAGCGCGGCCGTCGCCACCAGCTCCTCGGGATGCGACGCGCCGTCGAGGAAGCTGAAGTTGGAGTGGGCGTGGAGCTCGGCGTAGGGAGGATCCGGCACGGCCATCGGACGATCGATGATAGAACAGATGTTCTACTTCGTGAAGGCCCCCAATAATGTGGTCAGTGGTAGTAGCATGTTTACCCACATGGAGCCGCTCCGCGATCCCACTGGTCCGCGCCGTGTCCACAGCCTCGCCGCCCTCGGCGGTGGCATTGCTGCGCTGGCCGTCGACGCCCTGTACCTGGCGGCAATCGCCCAGCAGGGCGTCCAGCCGCCGGGCGGGCGTGTGCCGTTCGTCGCCGCCTGGATCGCGGCGGCCGGGCTGGCGGCCATCGTCGGGGCAGGCCGGCCATCCCCGCGTCGACGGGCACTCGTCCTGGGTGCATCGGCGGCCGCCCTGGTGGCGCTCGGCGTCCCCGCCATGTGGTCGGCCGGCATCCCCCTCCTGCTGTGCGCCGCGTGCGTCGCGGTAGGTGCCGCGCGGGCGGCCGAGGAGGCGGGCCTGCCCGCCTGGGTTGGCGTCGCCGGTCCCGTGGCGCTGGTCGCGATCGCGGGCCTCGCGCTCGCGCTCGGCTTCACGCTGACCGAGCGGTGATGGCGCCCGGCGGGACGTACCCCAAGATCAGGTCGGCCGCGCCTCCGCGGTGGCGTGGCCGCGCAGCAGGACCACGACGATGGCGGGCACCACCAGGAGTGCGGCGGAGATGAGCCCCAGCGTGGCGTAGCCGACCACGTCGAGCAGCGCCCCGGCACTCAGGCTGGCGATGGCGGCCGCGGTCCACGAGATCGTGTCGGTCGTGCCCTGGAGCGTGATCCGGTCCGCGCTCGAGGCGCCGCGCGCGAGCAGCGAGCTGCCGGCCACGAAGCCGAGGCTCCACCCGAACCCCAGCAGGAAGAGGCCGACGGCCAGCATCGGCACCGCGTCACGCGGCGCCGCCGCCGAGACGATCCCCGCCAGTGCCAGCACGGTGAAGCCGCCGAGCAGGGTGGCGTAGGGGCCGAAGCGGCCCACCACGGCCGCCGAGACCGGCGACAGGGCGAACATGCCGAGGGTGTGGGCGCTGATGACCAGGCCCACCGTCCCGATTCCGTGCCCCGCCTCCTGCACGTGCAGCGGCGTCATGGTCATGAGCAGCACCATCACCGCCTGCACCGTCACCATCCCCAGCAGCGCGACCTGCACGTGACCCTGGCGCAGGAGGTCGCGGCGCGCAGCGCCGGGCGTGTTCGGGTCAGTGCGGCTGGCCGCCGTTGGGAGCGGCATCGAGGTCGCGATGGCGAACGCGCCGAGCATGCCGAGGACCGTGAGCGCGAAGGCCCCAACGAGCCGATCGAGCGAGAGCAGGCCGGCCAGCGCCCCCGCGGGCCCGAGCAGGTTCGGGCCGAGCACCGCCCCCGCGGTGCTTCCCCAGACCACCGTCCCGATGATCACCGCGCGCCGCTGCTCCCCCACCGTGTCGGCCGCCGCGTAGCGGGTCAGCTGGATCGCGCCGTTGGCCAGGCCGAGCGCGACCGACCCGGCCAGCAGCAGCGGCAGCGACCCCAGCAGCACCGACGCGAGCGCCAGGACCCCACCCACGACCCCCATCCCGAAGCCGGCGCGCAGTCCGGCACGCCGCCCGCGACGCGCCATGAGGTACGACAGGACCGATGCCGCGGCCGCGGTGCTCGCGATCCCGATCGCGTTGGGCAGCCCGGACGTGGCCCGCTCCCCGGAGAGCTGCGGCGCGGCGAGCGCGCCGGCGGTGAAGGCCCCGATGTAGGCGGTCGAGGCGAACGCGACCACGGCCACGTAACGCCACAGGCCCGGCACATCGGTCGGGAATCGGTACCTCACCACCTAGCGCCCCAGCGCCTCCAGCACGGGGAGATGCTCGGTGACCCCGTCCGGCGCGATGGGGATGATCGCCACGTGGTCCGCCCCCGCCTCGACGAACGCGGCGATCCGGGCACGCACCGCGTCGGCGTCCCCCCAGGCGACCATGGCATCCACCAGGCGGTCGCTGCCCGGCTTCTCCCAGTCACCCGCGTCGAAGCCCTGGAGCTCCCAGCCGGCCTGGTAGGCCGGGGTGCGCAGGTACGGGGCCAGGTAGGCGCGCGCGGCGGCGCGCGCCGCGGTGACATCGGTCTCCAGGACGGACGGGCAGGTCACCGCCAGGACCGGACGCGGGCCGTCCGCGCGGGCGGCATCCAGCGCCCCGCGCATGTACGCCACCCGCTCGGGAGTGACGAGGTACGGGAAGGCGCCGTCGGCATCGGTGGCGGCCAGGGCCAGCATGCGGTCGCGCAGCGCGGCCACCAGCACCGGTGGCTCGGTCTCCACCGCAGGGCCCTTCCAGACGGCGCCCCGGTACGCGGCCAGGAACTCCCGCATCTTGGTCAGCGGGCGCTCGTACTGATGGCCACGCAGCTTGCCGGCGAGATGCGGGTGCGAGACGCCCAGCCCGAGCACGAACCGACCCCCGGTGGCCTCGGCCAGCGTCAGCGCGGCCATGCGCGTGGCCTGCGCATCGTGGCCCCAGATGCTGACGATGCTCGTGCCCAGGGCGAGCGAGCTCGTCTCGCCGGCGAGCAGGGCGAGCAGGCTGAACGGGTGGCGGCCGACCGTCTCGGGCACCCACAGCGTGCCGAAGCCGAGCTCCTCGACGCGGCGCGCATATGCCCGCGCATCGTCGATGGCGAGCGAGTCGAGGTGGCCCCACACGCCGGTCTGGCCGAGGTCGATCACGCGCCCGATGCTAGCCGAACCGATACCGCAGGAAGAGCTCGTCGCCGTTGCGGATGACGCTTGCCAGGGTCCCGCGGCGCGGCTCGGCGGCGTAGGGCGAGCCGCCCTCGATGGCGGCGATCATCGGCAGCGCGTCGCTCGCCACCAGGCTCGCGCCGAGCGTCCAGCACACCTCGTCCAGGCAGTCGGCCGCGAGGAAGGCGGCGTTGGTCGTCGGCCCGCCCTCCAGCAGGACCGATGCGACCCCGCGCTCGGCGAGGCGCTCCAGCACCCAGTCCGGCGCCGGGTGGTCGGTCGGTGCGCGCACCAGCTCCACCCCGGGGAGCGGCGGCTGCGGGTTGTGCGCGCCGACCAGCAGCAGGCGCGGCTCGTCCTCGCCGTGCCACGTGGCGGGGTCGACCGGCGTGGCGCCGGCGATCACCACGCTCAGCGGCTGGGGGCTCCGCCCCGCCGCGACACGCCGCGCTGCCAGGTCACCCGGGACGCGCAGCCAGACCCCGCTCGCCCGCAGCGTTCCCGCGCCGGTGGCGACCGCGTCGTGGGCCGCGCGGTAGAGGCGCATCAGGCGCCGGTCGGCGCGGCTCCCGAGCCCCTCGGTGGTGCCGCCAACCTGCGCCCGGCCGTCGATGCTGGTGACCATGTTGATGCTCAGCGACGGTCGGCCCACCACCGAGGGAGGCGCGTAGTCGGCCAGCAGCACGTCGAGCGGCTGCTGCGCGGCGGGGTCCGGCCACAGCCGATCTACCAGAACGGGGTCGGGCATGCGCCCGATGGTAGCGCTAGCTCGTCTCGACCGGCGCGTAGCGCTCCAGGTCGCCGACGCCCTCGGGCGCGACGTCGACCTCGATGCGCGACGTGGTCAGGCTCCGCACCAGGTCGGCCGGGATGACGCGATCCGGCCCGTCTCCCGCGTCGAGCGCGATCCCGTGGAAGATGCCCTCGGCCTCGGTGCCGAGCATCGCCTTCACGACACCCAGGCGCCGGCCGTCGGAGCCGATCACGTCGGTGCCCGCCTCGACGTAGCTCCACGCCACCGGGTCGCTCGGACCGGGCAGGTCCAGCTCGGCGGGCTCAGGCTCACCGGGCGCACCGGTGTTGCCGGCGTGGTCGCCCGGCGGAAGGGTGTCGATCTCGGGCGCGGTGCCGCCCTTCATGCCGGGATCGTCGATGCCCCCCGGCTGGCGGTCGAAGTCGCTCATGGTCCTCGGTTCTCGCACGTGCGGTGCCACTCTGGCCCGGGTGGCACGCGTACATACCGTATATACGCAGACGCCACGGACGCAGGCGCCACATGCGCAGGCGCCACATGCGCAG
>DASSPJ010000167.1:0-2115 GCA_035699665.1 Candidatus Limnocylindria bacterium | reverse complement strand
GAGGCCGATCGGCTTCTGGTGACCGATCCGATGGCGCTGCTCATCGGCTTCGCGCTCGACCAGCAGGTTCCCGTGCAGAAGGCGTTCAGCGGGCCGAAGGTGCTCCTCGCGCGCCTCGGCACGCTCGACCCGGCACGGCTCGCCGCGCTCGACGATGCCACGCTCGACGCGGCCGCCAAGGGTCCGCCGGCCATCCACCGCTTCCCCGGCAGCATGGGCCGCCGCGTCCGCGACCTGGCCGCCCACATCGCGCGGGAATACGACGGCGACGCGGCCCGCGTATGGACCGATGCGACCGATGCCACGGACCTCAGGCGCCGCCTCGCCGCGCTGCCGGGCTTCGGTGAGGCGAAGGTGGCCTCGCTGCTCGCCGTGCTGGCTCGACGCCTCGGCGTCCGACCCCCGGGCATCGAGGACGCCCTCCCGACCCACCCGACCCTCGGCGACGTCGACTCTCCCACGGCGCTGGCCAGCTACCAGGCCACCAAGCGCGCCGCCAAGGCCGCAGCGCGGGGGACGAGCTCCCGGATGTGAGGCCCGGGGGAGCTTCTCGACGGGTTTCTCCGGAGCGGTCCTAACGGACAGGATGGGGCGGTTGCTTGGCCGGAAGTTGCTCTGAGGCGGTCCGGCCGACCAGGTTGGGCCCTGATTCGGCGCGACGTTGGTCGTTAGGACCGCTGGGAAGCAACCAGCTGTGATTCTCGTCTGAACGTTTTGGTCCCGTGGCGCATCAAGGCGGGTAGAAGCGCGCACCCACATGACCGCGGTTGGACACAACTCACCCGAGCGAGAGGACCGAACCAGTGACCTACCTCGAACGAACCACCCAGCCCATCCAGCTCATGCCGCTCTTCCTCGCCCTGGCGCTGGCGACGTCCCTGGCGGTCGGCATCGTCATCGGCGGACCCGTCCTGCACATCGGCTTCACCGCGCCGGCACGCGACGTGACCATCAGCGAGGCGACGCGGGCCACGGGACAGGCATGGGAGGAGCAGCGCCGTCAGCAGAGCGGCGCGTACAGCCTGGTCGACGCGGGCACGCTCCAGAGCGGGGCCGCATGGGAGGCAGAGCGCCGGGCACAGGCGCCATCGAGCCGATGAGGGTCATGCATCGGTGACGTGGAGCCTGTCAGTGGCCTGGCGCCCTGATGCGGGCGCGTCGGCGGGAGGCCCGAGCTCTCCCGCCGCCGTCCGCGCCCCGGACGCTGGACAGGCACCCGCATACTCCTTTCACGGCACGGCAGCCGTGTTCGAGGGGAGCATGCAGGCAGATCTCGTCCGACGTGCGCAGCGCGGAGACGAGCACGCGTTCGCCCAGCTCGTCCCGGCCGCGGCCGAGCGCCTCCTGGGCGTCGCGTTCCGCATCCTGCGGGACGCCTCGCTCGCCGAGGATGCCACGCAGCAGGCCCTCCTCGACGCGTGGCGCCACCTCCACGAGCTGCGCGACCCGGAGCGTTTCGATGCCTGGACGTATCGCCTGGTGGTCAATGCCTGCTACGCCGAGACCCGGCGCCGCCGCCCGTGGCGCGCGATGCTGAGCCTGGTCCCCGGGCTGGAGCCGCCGGGACGTGACGACACCCGGGCGGTGGACGACCGCGACCGCATCGACCGCGGCTTCCGGCGCCTCTCCCCGCAGCACCGGGCGGTGATCGTGCTCCACCACCACGTCGACCTGCCGCTGACCGAGGTGGCGCGGATCCTCAAGATCCCCGTCGGCACGGCACGGTCGCGCCTCCACTACGCGACCCGCGCGCTGCGCGAATCCATCGAGGCCGATGAGGCCGCTGCCGCCCCCGGGAGGGCATCATGAAGTCCGACGATCGCATCGACACCGAGATCAGGGACTGGCTGGCCCGCCAGGAGCCGCCACGCCCGGCCGATCGCGTCGTCGATGAGGTGCTGGCACGGGTATCGGTGGCCAACCAGGGTCCACGGCCGTCGACCTGGCTGTCGCTGGCAACCGTGGCGGCCGCGGTGGCCGTCGCGGCCGTCGGCCTGAGCAGCGGCGTGCTGACCAACCGCGTCGGCCCCGGCATCGGTCCGAGCCCGGCGCCCGCGCCGGCCTCCGGCGAGCGCATCCCCGCGGGGGGCACGGTGATCCAGGTCCCCGGACGCA
>DASSPJ010000166.1:0-6867 GCA_035699665.1 Candidatus Limnocylindria bacterium | reverse complement strand
CGGCGTCGTGACCGCCGAGAAGGGGAAGGCCATCAGGATGCGCGCGCTGCCGGGGACGAGCGCGATGTGCCGTGCCGCCTCGAGCTCCCGGAGGACCTCCGTCACCTCGTCGCGGGAGAGCGCAAGCTCGCCCATCAGCTCTTCGACCACGGGCGCCTGCGCGGTCTCTGCGAAGCGCTCGAAGATGCGGAGGCGCACGCGAGGGGCGAGGAGGTCGTCAGTCATCGGCGCCGATCCTAGCAGCCGGGTCGCGAGCCGCATACGTTGTGCGTCGCCGCGAGCACCGATCGGGGACACCGCGTGCCGGTATTGCATGCGGTGGAGGTAACGGCCACGCAGGGACCGGATCGGTGGTTGCCGGGGGCGCGGCCGTGCACGAATGGCCCGGAAAGGGGTCGCTGGGTGGCCGGAGTTGCCACCGGGTGGAAGGATCGGCCAGCAAGCGCGCCCATCGAGGGTGAAGTTGGCCGGTACCTCCATCTGATGCAACGCGCGGCACGGCGCGATCGTCGAGCGGTGGGCGGGACGTCCGCGATACGCTCCGTCCGCGTGGCCGCATCGGCATCCCGCCCACGAGACGAGCCACATCACGAGGACGGGTCGATGAGCACCGATGAGCCCCGCACCCAGCGGGTGCCGATCCCCGGCGGTGAGCTGTTCGTCCGCAGCGTCGGAGCGACAGACGCGCCCGACCTGGTGGTGCTCATTCACGGCGGCCCGGGCATCTCGCATCGGTACATGCGTGGGCTGGAACGGCTTGCCGGCCCGCGGCGGCAGGTCGTCAGCTACGACCAGCGCGGGGTCGGGGAGTCGCCGCACGCCAGCACCGATCCGGACGACTACGGGCTGGATGCGCAGGCGGCGGACCTCGAGGCCGTCATCGCGGCGTCCGGCGATGCGGCGCGGGTGCACCTGCTCGGTCATTCGTGGGGCGGGGTGCCGGCGATGGACTACGCCGGTCGCCACCCGGAGCGGGTCGCCTCGCTGCTGCTCGTCGACTCGTGCCCGCCCACCATCCGCGACCTGGAGCCGGGGTATGGGAGGTTCAGCGCCCGGGTCGGCGAGCTGATGGGGGAAGGCCGTATCCCCGCCGCGCTCCCGGAGGACCCCACGGACCAGCTGCGGGCGATCGCCGCGGTCTACTTCGCCGATCCGGACTTCACGCCGTCGCCCGAGGAGCTCGCCGCGCTCGAGGTCTTCGCGACCGCCGGGGAGCTGACCTCGATGAGCCTCTCCACCCTCGACCTGACCGATGCGGTGGCCCGTTTCGAGGGACCGGTGCTGATCGTGATCGGGCGTCAGGATCCCTTCGGCGTCGACTGGGCCACGGCCACGCAGCGCGCCTTCACCCGGGCGCAGGTCCGCTTCGAGATCGTCGAGGAGTGCGGGCACCTGGGCTGGATGGAGTGCCCCGAGCGCCTGTTGCCGGTCCTCGAGTCGTTTCTGGACGGGGTCCGTCCTGCCGAGCGCGGCCGCTGACTGGATGTGCCCGCTGTGGCGCACCGCAGGGCGGGGTCAGCCCGCCGCCGGCCTGGTGCGGATCCCCTCGATGTGAGCCCATCCGCTGCGGAGATTCCAGCTCGGAAGCGCGTCCGCGTGGCGGGGCGGACCGTTGACCGTGATGCGGCCGGCCCGTACCCCGTCGGACCAATCCAGTCGTCCGAGGTGCCATTCGGCGAGCGCCAGGGAGTCGAGCTGGACGACCAGGTCCTCGAGGTAGCCCGGGAACGTGCGGCACACCTCCGATCGCGGGCCATCGAAGATCATCCACAGCTGGTTCGACTTGCGGGTGCGATCCGGAAAGTCGAATCGGGCGACCACGCGCTCGGCGGGGAGCTGGTTCACCGCCAGGTACCAGCGGCACCAGGAATTGAGCACCACCCCAGGATCGAGGTGCTCGGGAGCGAGCTCCATCCAGCGCTCGCCCCACGTTCCGAGCGCGAGCATCACGGCGCGCAGATCCTCGCCAGCCGGGGTGAGCGCGTAGACCGATCCGCGCCCCTGCGTCCGTCGCGTTCGTGACACCACGCCGGTTCGCTCGAGCTCGCGGAGGCGGGATGCCAGCAGGGTGCGGGGAATCCCCGGAGCGCCGTCGGCAATCTCGGTGAACGTCCGCGCCCCGAGCAGCAGGTTGCGCACGATGAGGGGCGTCCAGCGGGTCGCCAGCACTTCGGCGGCACGGGCGATGGGGCAATACTGGCCGTAGCTGCGCACCGTGTGAGTCTGTTCCCCGCCGCGTTCGCCTGGCAAGTCCATTTTTTGGTCTTTGCCGGCCATTGCCACCTGACCACACTGGCGCCGGATCGGCAACCGAATGGAGGGCGTGACATGGTCAGCGCGACCGACCTGGCGAGGGGAACGAGCAACGGTGCGGTGCGTCGATATCGCGACGCGGAGTCGGCACTCTGGCATGCGTACGGCATTCAGCCGGCCGAGCGGTGGATCGAGCTCAGCGACCCGGCGGTCCGGGTCCGGGTCGTCGAGGCGGGGTCAGGCGACCCCGTCCTGATGATCCCCGGCACCGGTGGCACCGGCCCCTACTGGGCACCGCTGGTGCGGGAGCTGACGGAGCATCGCTGCCTGATGATGGACCGGCCCGGCTGGGGGCTCAGCTCCCCGGTCGACTACACCGCGGATGGGTACCGATCCGCCGTGGTGCGCATCCTGTCCGGCCTGCTGGATGCCCTGGAGCTTCCGCGGGTCGACGTCGTCGGTGCCTCCATCGGCGCGCTGTGGGCCCTCCGCCTGGCGCAGGCACAGCCGTCCCGGGTGGGCAAGGTCGTCCTGCTGGGCGGCTCGCCGAATCGAAACGTGGCGATCCCGACCTTCATCAAGCTGCTGCGCTCGCCGCTGGGCGCCCTGATGGTGCGTATCCCGATGAAGGCCGGGATGCTTCGCAAGCAGCTTGCCGCGCTGGGACACGGCGCTGCGCTCGAGCGTGGAGCGATGGAGGACTTCATCGCCTGGCGCCTGGCCTTCCAGCGCGACACGAGGTCCCTGCACCACGAGCGCGACATGGTGAGGGCGATCGTTGGTCCTGGCGGATTCCGGCCCGGCATCACCTTCGAGGAGGGCGAGCTGGCGGATCTGCCGCATCCTGCCCTGATGGTCTTCGGCACCGAGGACCCGACCGGCTCGGCCGACGTGTGGCGCGCATTCATGGACGGCCTTCCGCACGGCGAACTGCAGCTCGTCCCCGATGCCGGCCATACCCCCTGGTGGGACAGCCCCTCCGAGGTCGCCCGACATGTCCGGGGATTCCTGGCCCGTCCCGCTGTTGGTGGATGAAGGGCGCCGCGGTCGTCAGCTGCCGGTCAGCTCCCTGACTCGCTCGCCCAGGTCGGCGATGGCGTCGAACTCCTCCCCGTCGATGGCTCCCTGGAGCTCCTCCAGGGTGGCGTTGAGCTCGGCCGGCAGCTCGCCGGGCGCGAGCCGCTCGCTGGTGTAGCGCAGCGCGAAGGTGTCCGCCCGCACGCCGTCGAGGTCCTCGGCGCGCGCATCGAGCACGAGCTGGGCGCCCCACAGGCCGATGCGCGACAGGTCGACCCGGTTGACCGGCTCGTAGCGCAGGCGCAGGTCGCCGGCCAGTCGCCCGAGGGTGAGCGCCGCATCGGGGTCGCCATCCTCGACGGCGGCGATCGCCGCATCGAGCAGCGGCCGCAGCTCGGCGGGGACCTGGTCGTCGCCGAGCTCGGCGCGGGCGGCGCGCGCCTCCGCGGCGGCGGTCGCCAGGGCATCGGCATCGTCGGCGACCGCGGCGTCGACCGCGGCGCTGGCGGCGTCGCGGAGCCGGTCGAGCGCCGCCGGAGCGGCCCCGTCGCCGGCATCGACCGGCACGGCGAGCGCGAGGGCCTCGACGTCGCCGTCGGCATCGGTGAAGAATTCGCCGTACCCCGGAGCAAACGTCTTCTGCTCGGTCGAGCCATCCATGTGGTGCTCCTCGACCACGATCGCGCCGGAGACGGTGCCGAACGGACCGTGGACCGATTGGTCGGTCGCCTGCACGACGACCTCCTCGAAGACCAGCCCCGGGATGTTCTCGGGCCGATAGACGTCGCCCGCGGCGGGGTCGGCCGGCATGATCATCGCCGCCGGCCCGTCGATCCCGGCATGCCACGTCCCGTGGGTGTCGGCGATGGCGCCATCGGCGAAGTTGAAGACGTCCTCGCCGAAGTACCAGACCGATCCGTCATCGGCCTGCGCGTAGAGGTCGTAGGCCACCTCGTGGATCCGCCCGTCGAGGAAGGCGACGTACTGCGAGACGACCGTCTCGACCTGCTGGCCCTCCCACACCATGAGCCGCGTGGTGGGCAGCACCGTCACCTCGGTCCGGAAGGCCTGGCCCTCGACCGTCCCGACGAGCAGCGCCGCCGAGTCGGGTGCAACCGGGAAGAGCGGGTTGGTGATCTGGGTCGGATGCGTGAAGGTCGGCATGGCGAGGTCGACCCGATCCGCCGCATCGGCCACCGCGATGTCGCCGACGTCGGGCTGCGGGATCTGGGCGTTGCCGGTGCCGCTCGGTCGTGGGGCGGCCGACGTGCAGGCGGCGAGCGCCACTGCTGCGACGAGTGCCAGCGCCATGACCGAACGGCGCCGGGGCTCAGTCATCGCTGCCGCTCTCCTCGCCCCCCGCCCCGTCGTCGTCCCGCTCCTGGCCGGTGACGGTGAACTGCTCGTCGAGCTGCACCTCAACCACGCTGCCGTCGTCGAGGCGGATCTCGACCCCGTAGGCCGCGCCGCCGTCGCCGACCTCGGTCTCGATGACCGTGCCGCCGCCGGTGTGCGCCAGCGCCGCCCGCGTCGCGCGGTCCAGGTCGCTTCCGGTGAGGGGCGCATCGGTGTCGCGGTCACCGCCGTTGGCGACGGCGATCCCCACCGCCCCGAGCGCGATGAGCACGGCCACGGCCGCGCCGGCGGCCCACGTGCTGCGTCGTTGCATGTCGTTCGTCCTCTGCTGGGTGGATTCCGTGACCATCCTGCCGGGGGGCGGATGAGAGGACGATGAACGGAGGCTGAGGAATGTCGGGGGGTCAGTCCGGGAGCTCGACGACCACCCGCGCTCCGCCGCCCTCGCGGTTCGCGGCGGTCAGGCGTCCCCCGTGGGCCCGCACGATGGCCTGCACGATGGTCAGGCCCAGGCCGGTGCCGCCGTCCTCGCGCGCCCGGGAGGCGTCGGCGCGCCCAAAGCCGGTGCCGATGCGTGACAGGAAGTCGGGTGGAAAGCCGCGCCCGGTGTCCTCGACGGTGATCTCCGCGGCGTTGCCGCGCCGCCCGAGCAGCACGTCGACGCTGCCGCCCGGCCGGGTGTGGCGCAGGGCGTTGTCGACCAGGTTGGCCAGCGCCTGGCGGATGCGGAGCGCATCAACGCTGGCGTGCAGCGGCGCGTCGCCGGCGCGGCGGAGCGTCACCCCCAGCTGGCTCGCTCGCCCGGCGAAGCTCTCCAGGGTGGCGTCCACCACCTCGTCCAGGCGCGTCGGCTCGCGGCGCACCGGCAGGCCGCCGGACGAGAGGCGCGCGATGACGAGCAGGTCCTCCGCCAGCCGGCCCAGCCGATCGGTCTCGTCGCGCACGCTGCGCAGCGCCGCCGACAGCTGATCGGCGGTGCGGTCCCGTCTCAGCGCCACGTCGATCTCGGCCCGCAGGTTGGCGAGCGGCGTGCGCAGCTCGTGGCTCGCATCGGCGACGAAGCGCCGCTCGACCTCGACGGCGGCCCCCAGCCTGGCGAGCATGCGGTTGAGGCTCCGGGCCAGGCGATCCAGCTCGTCCCGGGTGCCTGGCTCGGCGAGCTGCCGCCCCGGCTCGGCGCTGGAGAGGGCGTCCGCCTCGCGGCGCAGCCGCTCCACCGGTCGCAGCGCGGCGCCGGCGACGAGCCAGCCGACGCCCGAGGCGAGGAGCACCACCGCGGGCAGGGCCAGGGCGAGCAGGGCGAGCAGGCGGGCCAGCGCCTCCTGCTGCTCCTCGACCGAGGCCCCCACGACGACGACCTCGCCGCTGGCGATCCGCGTCGCCAGCAGGCGCGCGGGGACCGGCTCCTCGGTGGTCTGGACGACGCGATCGAGGAACCGGGGGCTCCCGGCGTCCAGCGCGTCGGCCGGCAGCAGGGGATCGGTGACGCCGGCGGAGGTGGCGATCACGCGCCCGTCGGGCGCGAGCAGCTGGGCGAACGCCTCGTCGCCCTCGACCAGGGCGCTCCCCGACACGCCACCGCCCTCGGCGACCCGGTCCACCAGCAGGGCCGCGCGGGACCGCAACCCGAGGTCGACGGTGTCGCGCAGCTCCGCCTCCAGGCGGAGGTACAGGAACGCGCCGAGTGCCAGCAGCACCGTGGCCATCAGGGCGCTCGAGACCAGCGTGAGCCTAGCTCGGATCGGCAGGCGCATCGGTCTGGCCCTCCCGCAGCCGGTAGCCGGATCCACGAACCGTCTCGATCGAGGAGCGGCCGAATGGGCGGTCGACCTTCTCGCGCAGGTAGCGCACGTACACGTCGACGACGTTGGAGTCGCCGTCGAAGGCGAAGTCCCACACGTGCTCGAGGATGCGGGTGCGCGAGAGCACCTCGCCGGGGTGCCGCATGAACAGCTCGAGCAGCCCGAACTCGCGGGCCGTGAGCGGGATCTCGCGCTCGCCGCGGTGGACCCGATGCGTGGCCGGATCGAGGCGCAGGTCGTCGACCACGACGACCGCCGGCCGCTCGCTGGCGCCGCGGCGGATGAGGGCCCGCAGGCGGGCCAGGAGCTCCGAGAAGCTGAACGGCTTGACCAGGTAGTCGTCGGCACCGGCGTCGAGGCCCGCCACCCGGTCGTCGACGTCGCCGCGCGCGGTCAGCATCAGCACCGGCGACCAGCGCCCGGCCTCGCGGAGCCGCCG
>DASSPJ010000165.1:0-2803 GCA_035699665.1 Candidatus Limnocylindria bacterium | reverse complement strand
CTGGCCAAGCTGCTGGTGTGGGGCGACGACCGATCGACCGCCCTCGCCCGGCTGCGACGCGCGCTCGACGAGACCGCCATCGGCGGGGTGCAGACCGATCACGGCTTCCTGCGCTGGCTGGTCGACGAGCCCGCGTTCGCCTCCGGTGCCTACGACACGTCGCTCATTCCCGAGCGCTGGGGCGCCGGCCCCGCCCTGGGCGACGAGGGTCGAGCGGCCGCGGCCGCGGCCGCCGTGGCGGCCCGTCTTTCCGCAAAGACACCCGTCGCCCGCCCGCCGGCGACCACGGGCGACCGCGCCTGGGCCCGCCTGGCGCGACAGGAGGCGGTGGAGCGATGACCGACCTGGAGGTCCGCATCGGCGACGAGGTCGCCGCCCCCGACCCGGACGTGACCCTGACCTGGCTCGACCCGGCGACCGGGATCGCGCGGCTCGCCGGCTCCGGGAGCAGCCGCCTGGTCGTGGTCGAGGGGAGCGGCCAGGCGTGGCACGTCACGCTCGAGGGCCGCCGCATCGCGGTGACGGTGCGCAGCTGGCGCGAGCGGGTGATGGCCGAGGCCGAGGTGGCGGCGAGCGCCCGCGGCGGGCCGGTCGACGTGGCCGCCACGCTTCCCGGGCTGGTGGTCGCGGTCGCCGTCGCCGAGGGCGAGGCGGTGTCCGAGGGGCAGCCGCTGCTGACCATCGAGGCGATGAAGATGCAGAACGAGGTCCGTGCGCCGCGGGCCGGCCGCGTCGTCCGCCTCGCCGTGGCGCCGGGGACGGCGGTCGCCACCGGCACGCTGCTGCTGCGTCTCGAGGACTGATGGGCCGCATCGGTACACTGGCGGCCGATGTCTGACGAGGAGGCGCGCCCGGTCCGGACCCCGTCCGGGATCGAGGTGCCGCCGGTCATCGGTCCGGACCCGGCCTTCGATCCCGAGCGCCAGCTCGGCGAGCCGGGGGCCGCGCCGTACACCCGCGGGATCCGCCGCGACGGCTACCGGAGCCGGCTGTGGACCATGCGCCAGTACGCCGGCTTCGGCTCGGCGAGCGAGACGAACCGTCGCTTCCGGTACCTGCTCGAGCGCGGTCAGACGGGACTCTCGGTGGCGTTCGACCTGCCGACCCAGATGGGCTACGACAGCGACGACCCCATGGCGGCCGGGGAGGTCGGGCGCGTCGGCGTGCCGATCGACAGCGTCGCCGACATGGAGCTCCTGTTCGACGAGATCGACCTGGCGGCCGTCTCGACCTCGATGACCATCAACGCCACCGCCGCGATCCTGCTGGCGCTGTACGAGGCGGTCGGCCGGCGGCGGGGGATCGACCCGCACCGCCTCCGCGGCACGGTCCAGAACGACATCCTCAAGGAGTACATCGCGCGCGGGACCTACATCTACCCGCCGGGGCCGTCGATGCGCCTGGTGACCGACCTGTTCGCCTACTGCCACGCCGAGCTGCCCGCCTTCAACACCATCAGCATCAGCGGCTACCACATCCGCGAGGCCGGCTCGACTGCCGTGCAGGAGGTCGCCTTCACCATCGCCAACGCGATCGCCTACGCCGATGCGGCCATCGACGCCGGGCTGGCCTTCGACGACGTGGCGCCGCGCCTTTCGTTCTTCTTCGCCGCCCACAGCGACCTCCTCGAGGAGGTCGCCAAGTTCCGGGTCGCGCGGCGGGCGTGGGAGCGCGTGGCGCGCGAGCGCTACGGGGCGCGCGACCCGCGGGCGCTCCAGATGCGCTTCCACGTCCAGACCGGCGGGTCGACGCTGACCGCCCAGCAGCCTGAGGTGAACACGGTCCGCACGACCGTGCAGGCTTTGGCGGCGGTGCTCGGCGGCGCCCAGTCGCTGCACACCAACGCCCTGGACGAGGCGCTCGGCCTGCCGACCTCCGAGACGGCCCGCCTGGCGCTGCGCACCCAGCAGGTGCTGGCCCACGAGTCCGGCGTGACCGCCACCGCCGACCCGCTCGGCGGCTCTTACTACCTGGAATGGTTGACCGATCAACTGGATGAGGGCATCCAGGCGGAGCTGGCGGCGATCGAGGAGCGCGGCGGGACGCTCGCCGCGCTCGCCGCCGGCTACCAGCAGGACGCGATCGGTGACGCGGCCTACGCTGCGCAGCGCGCGCTGGAGAGGCGGGAGCGGATCGTGGTGGGGGTCAATGCGCACGACGAGGCCGGCGGGGAGCAGCGCCCGGTGGCGCAGGTCATCGATGCCGCCGCCGAGGCGGAGCAGGTGGCGCGCACGCGGGCCGTCCGCGAGGCGCGGGATCCGGTCGCCGCAACCGACGCTCTGGACCGCCTCACCGAGGCTGCCGCCGGGACCGAGAACCTGCTGCCCCGCATCCGCGCCTGCGTGGAGGCGAGCGTCACGCTCGGCGAGATCAGTCACGCCCTGCGCGGCACCTGGGGTGAGTACCGCGCATGACGGAGCGAGACGCGCCGATCGGGCCGATCGACCATGTGGCGGTCGTCGTGCGCAGCATCGAGGCGTCGCTCGAGCGCTACGCGACGCTGTTCGGGCTGCGCCCCGACGAGCCGGCGATCGACCTTCCGGCCCAGCGCGCGCGCGTCGTCTTCCTGCCCACCGGTCCGGATCCCGCCGCTCGCCTCGAGCTCGTCCAACCGACCGACGCTACGAGCGGCGTGGCACGCTTCCTGGCCGTTCGCGGCGAGGGGCTGCACCACGTCTGCTTCCGCTCCGCCGACCTGCCGCGCGACCTCGCGGCACTGGCCGCCGCGGAGGCCGAGATGATCGACGCCGCGCCCCGCCCCGGCGCCCACGGCAGCGTGGCCTTCGTGCACCCGCGCACGCTC
>DASSPJ010000164.1:0-12722 GCA_035699665.1 Candidatus Limnocylindria bacterium | reverse complement strand
CGCTCCTCCGACCGGTCAGTCCCGTGAGACTGACCGTCGCTCAGGTCAGGTTTCGCCACCAGCCCTGGCGGCCCCCACCTCGCCCGCCCCTCGCACTAAGCCGGCGCTAACGCTCCGATAAGCACCCACGGCCTAGGGTGCTCCCCTCACGCCGCCGAGCTCGCCCGGTCCCAGGCGTCGTCACGAGGAGGTCGAGAATCGACCATGAACAAGGTATTGCTCGTCGGGCGCCTCACGCGCGACCCCGAGCTCCGCAGCCTGCCGTCGGGGAAGCCGGTGGCCAACTTCACCATCGCCACCAATGAGTTCCGCGGGGGCGGCAACGGCGAGCGGACCGAGTACCACAACGCCGTGGCCTGGGATCGTCTCGCCGAGGTGTGCGGCCAGTTCCTCTCGAAGGGGCAGCTGGTCGACATCGAGGGGCGCCTCCAGACGCGCCAGTGGGATGACGAGGCCGGCGTGCGCCACTGGAAGACCGAGGTGGTGGTCGCGTCCCTGGAGATGCTCTCCGGGCGCGGCAAGAAGGAGTACGCCAAGGAGGTCCAGTCGGCCGTCGGGGACGCGGAGGCAGTCCCGGGCGCGGCGGCCACCAACGGCCACGCCGATGCCCCGGCCGAGGCGCTCATCGCCATGTGACGCAGCGGCCCGGCACCTCCCCCTCCGGTGCCGGGCCCCCCCGGCTACCCCGCCCAGTCGTCGGTCGTCAGGGTAAAGACCAGCCTGAACCCCAGGTCACTGTCGCTGGGCTCGGTGCGCATTGAGTGGATGATCGCGTGCGCCTCGTCCAGATCCGCCTGGCTCGTATCCGCTCGGGCCGTTAGATCGATGGCGACCCGCGTCCCATCGACCTCGAAGACCCATTCTTCATGCAGCGCGCCGAGGGCATCGGTCCGTACTCGGTACGTCCCCGGGTGTCCGGCAACGGTTACCTGCGTCACTCCCTCAGTCGGCAGTGCGGCAATGGTCTGACCGATCAGAATCGTGATGTCGCCGGACCCATGCGCGTTGCGCATGTAGCCCATCCTGCAGGTCGGCAATCGGGAGCAGCGGGAACCATTCCACGAGTACACGCCCGGAGCGTTGCGTTGCGTGTTTGGCCATCCGGTGACGTGCTGACTCGGCGTGGCCGATGCGGCTGGTTCGCTAGCTTTGATAGGCGCAGGTGAGGGGCCGACATCCGGTGACCTCACGAACACGGCAGTGCCCACCACGAGCACCACCACGACCGCCATGGCGGCGAGCGACGCTGCTGAAAGGCGCGGTCCCCACGGCACCCACCGCGGTTGGTACGTGCGCCGATTGCTCGCGGTCGCCTCCGGGATGAGCGATACCAGCTCGGCCCGCAGGCTCGGCGGGGCAGTCTCGTGCACGTCCACCTCGGCCCGATACCAGGCCCGCAAGCGCTGTTCGAGATCGTGATTGGTCATGGCCGGCTCCCTTTGGCATCGGCGGCGTCGAGTATCCGGTGCAGCTGCTTGAGGGCGTAGTGCAGCCGAGATTGGACAGTTCCCGTGCGAACGCCGAGGTAACTGGCGATGTCCTCCACCTTCAGGTCGCGGTAGTAGCGCAGCGCAACCACGACGCGGTGGTCTGGCGAGAGGGCGGAGATGGCGCGCCCCAGCAGGTCGCGGTCGTCGGCCTGCCCGAACGGGTCGTGCACGGCGCCCGCGATCTCGCCGGAGAGATCTTCTGCCTTCCAGCGAGAGGCGCGCCGGAGGCGGTCCCGGCAGATGTTGATCAGGATGCGGTCGAACCACGGCTCGAAGCGCGACGCGTCGCGCAGGCTGGACCACTTGCGCGAAGCCTGGAGCAGTGCGTCATGGGTCGCGTCCTGCGCATCGCCTGGATCGCGCAGGATGGCGCGCGCGAGCCGATAGGCGGTATCCAGGTGCTGGTCAGCGAGACGCGCCAGCGCCTCGGTGCGCTCGGCTGTCTCGTCGACACGTGTCCGTCGACCAGCTGCCACGTCGATGACCTCGGAGGGCTCCATCACGATGACATGACGAGCCGGCAGCGCGAAACCTTCAACGTCGGGCGGAGCGTTGCCGACCACGCCGCGCTCCGGGATTGGTATGAAGCGATAGTAACCGTGGTGACCTGGGGCATTGTTGCGGGACCGTCTCCCAGCGGGAGATGCGGGTTGAGCCGACCGCAGCGCGTCACGCGCACGCCCTAGCCGTTGCTGCCCCACCCGGGCGGCCCAGTTCCGTCCACTCGCCCAGAGATGCCCGCGCCGCCTATTGGGCCTCGCGACCGGGTTAGACTGCGCCTCAGTTCCGTAAGCACTCACGGCCTGACATGCGCTTCGAGAAGTCGATAGAGGTCGATGCTCCACCGCAGCGCGTCTGGGACGTGCTCAGCGACATCGAGGCCTGGCCCCAGCGCATCGAGACCGTCGACACCGTCGAGCTCCTGACGCCGGGACCGATCACCACGGGCAGTCGCGTGCGGCTCAAGCAGCCGAAGCTGCCCGAGGGCACCTGGGAGATCACGGCCTGGGCTGCGCCGTCCTATTTCGAGTGGACGCAGACGACGGGTGGCACCACCAGCCTCGCCGGCCACCGCGTCGACGCGTTCGGCGAGGGCCGGGCACGTCTCACGCTGACCCTCGAGATGCGTGGCCTCCTCATCCCGATCATCGGCCTGTTCTACCGGGAGCTGACCAACCGCTACATGAACCTCGAAGCCGAGGGCATGAAGCGGGCGGCCGAATCGGCCTAGGCCTCCGGCGCGGGGCGTGAGAACGACCGGCGGGTGAGCCGGCCGTTGTCGCTGCTACTTCTTCTTCTTGTCGCCGGGCTTGGCGCCGCCCTTCGGCTTCTTGCCGCCGCCCTTGGATCCGGGTCCCTTGTCGCCCACCAGCTCGCTCCTCGGTGCGTAGGGGTCGATCCTACCGACACGGCGCCGCCCGTGGCAATGCCTCGCTGCCCGGAGCCCGGCTGCTGAGCTTGGCGCTCGCCGGTCGCCCCGGAACGGGCCACCCCCGCCGGTATACTCTCGACCCCGCAGCCGCACGACAGAGGTTCGCCGCGCCGCCATGGCCACCGACTACCCGTACAACGGGCGCCTCAGCCGCTGGGAGGAGGTCGCCGAGGGCCTCGCCATCGTCGGCGTCGAGGCGCTCGAGGACCCGTTCGCGTTCGAGCCGGGCCAGTACGCCACTCTCGGCCTGATGGGCGAGTCGAAGCTCGTCCAGCGGCCGATGTCGATCAGCTCATCGGCCGACGACCTCAGCGAGTACGAGTTCTTCGTCCGCCTCGTCCAGGGCGGCGCGTTTACCACGCTGCTCTGGGAGCGCCGCGTCGGCGACCCGATCAACATCAAGGGACCGAAGGGCAAGTTCCTGCTCGCGGATGACGGGCGGCGCTGCCTGTTCGTGGCCACCGGCACCGGGCTTGCCCCGTTCATGAGCATGATCGACACGCTCCGCGCGCGCGGCCAGCAGCGCGAGATCTGGCTTCTCCACGGGGTCAGCTACGAGCACGACCTGGCGTGGCGCGAGGAGCTCGAAGGGCTGGCCGCCACAGCGGCCGACGGCGGTTTCCCGCTCCACTACGCGGCCACCATCTCGCGCCCCGGTGAGGCGGCCGCCTGGCGTGGCCTCACCGGACGGGCCGAGGCGGTGCTCGACGCGCACCTCGAGGAGCAGGGGCTGACCGCCGAGAACACCACCATCTACCTGTGCGGCAACCCCGACATGGTCAGCGCGGTCGAGGAGATCGCCGAGCGGCGCGGCTTCCCGCCGGAGCAGGTGCGCAAGGAGCTCTACTGGCCGAAGGGACGGGCGCACTGACCGATGGCCGCGCCGCGCTCCTTCTACCTCACCACCGCCATCTTCTACCCGAGCCCGGCTCCGCCCCTGCACTCGCTGTACGAGGCCATCGGGGCCGATGCGCTGGCGCGCTACCACCGCCTGCTGGGCGACGATGTGCGCCTGCTGACCGGCATGGACGAGCACTCGGCGCAGGTGGAGCGCCTCGCGCGCGAGCGGAACGAGGAGCCGAAGCCGCTCATCGACGGCTGGGCGGCCACCTGGCAGGCCACGTTCGAGCGCTTCGGGATCAGCTTCGATCGGTTCATCCGCACTACCGACGACGACCACGTGCGTGCCTCGCTGGAGATGGTGCGCCGCGCCATGGCCAGCGGCGATATCTACAAGGGCACGTACTCGGGCTGGTACTGCATCGGTGACAACGAGTTCAAGACCGATGCGCAGCTGGTCGACGGGCGCTGTCCCGACCATCCGAGCCTCGAGATCCAGTGGCTGGAGGAGGAGAACTGGTTCTTCCGCCTCTCGGCCTACCAGGAGCGGCTGGAGGCGCTGTACCGCGACACGCCGTCGTTCTGCGAGCCGGAGCACTATCGCAACGAGGTCCTCGCCTGGCTGCGCGAGGGACTGCGCGACTTCTCCATCAGCCGCGCCGGAACGACGTGGGGGATCCCCTTCCCCGACGACCCCGAGCACCGCATCTACGTCTGGTTCGACGCGCTCACCAACTACCTGACCGGGGCCGGGTTCCCGGACGACCAGGCCGCCTTCGACCGATGGTGGCCGGCCGACGTCCACGTCATCGGCATGAACATCACCCGCTTCCACTGCCTCTACTGGCCGGCGATGCTGATGAGCGCCGGGATCGAGCTGCCGCGGCAGGTCTTCGCGCATGGCTTCATGACCCTGCGCGGCGAGAAGATGAGCAAGACGCGCGGCAACGTCATCGACCCCGATGACGCGATCGGCTCGTTCGGTGTCGATGGGACGCGCTACCTGGTGCTGCGCGAGATCCCGTTCGACCGCGGCGGCGACATGACCGAGGACGGCCTCGTGCGCCGCTACAACAGCGAGCTGGCCCACGACCTGGGCAACCTCGTCAACCGCACGGTGAGCATGAGCGCCCGCTATCTCGGCGGCGAGCTGCCCGCGCTGGGGGAGGCGACCCCCGCCGACCTCGCGCTGCGCGAGGCCGCCGCCGCGGCGACCGCCCGCTACCGTGCGGCGATGGACCGGCTCGCCTTCGAGGAGGCGCTCGGCGCGGTGATGGACCTCACCCGCGCCGCCAACGGCTACGCCGAGTCGCAGGCGCCGTGGACGCTCAACAAGGCGGGGGAGACGGCACGGGTCGGGCACGTGCTGGCCAGCATGGCCGAGGCGTGCCGGCACCTGGCGCACCTCATGGCGCCGTTTACCCCGACCGCCGCCGGCGAGATCCTGCGCCAGCTGGGCATCGCCGCGCCCTACGATCACCGCGGCGCCGGCGGCCCGGGGCTCGACACCCTGCTCGCGTGGGGCGGCGACGAGGCGGGAGCGCGGCGCAGCGGCACGGCCACGCCGATCTTCCCGCGCGTCGAGCTGCCCGACGAGGTGGCCGCGAGCTGAGCCGCCGCCGCGCGCCGGAACGCCTCCCCGGCCTCGTCGACTCGCACTGCCACCTCCAGGACCCGGCCTTCGCGGCCGACCTCCCCGCCGTGCTGGAGCGCGCCCGCGCGGCGGGGATCGAGCGGATCGTGGTCCCGGGCTGGGACGCCGCCTCGTCCGAGGCGGCCCTGGAGCTCGCCACGCGCCACCCGGACCTGCTGGTGGCGGCGGTGGGGATCCATCCCAACTGGTCGGCCCAGTCGAGCGAGGACGACCTGCGCCGGGTGGAGGCGCTCGCCGCGGAGGAGAGCGTGGTGGCGGTGGGGGAGATCGGCCTGGACAACCACCACGGCCACGCCTCTCCGGCGGTGCAGGAGGCGACGCTCGAGCGGATGCTGGCGCTGGCGGCACGCGTCGCCAAGCCGGTGCTGGTCCACGATCGGCTGGCGCACGAGGCGGTGACGGGGCGCCTCCTTGCCTGGGCCGGTCCCGGGCGCGCGGTCCCCGGCATCCTGCACTGCTTCAGCGGCGACGCGGCGATGGCGTCCATGCTGGCCGGCGCCGGCTTCCTGATCAGCTTCGCCCTGCCGGTCACCTTCTCCTCGGCGCGCGGCCCGCGCGCCGCGGCGCTCGAGATCCCTGATGCGGCGCTGCTGGTCGAGACCGATGCGCCCTACCTCGGGTTCGCGCGCGGGCAGCGCAACGAGCCGACCACGACGCTGCGCGTGGCCGCGGAGCTCGCGCGCCTGCGCGGCACCACGCCCGAGGCGGTCGCCGCCCTCGCATCGGCCAACCTCGAGCGGGCGCTCGCTCGCTGAGTGGCCGAGCGGTCTCAGGCTGGCACGCCTATTGCTACGGATGCGGGGAGCCGCCGGCACTCCGGCTGGCACCACACGCAAGAAGGAGAGACCCGAGAGTGGGACAGGTCAACGTCAACACGCCAGGTGGCGACGGCACCTCTGACGGCTCAGGCTATGGCTTCATCGTCGGCATCCTGGTCGCCATCGTGGTGATCGCGCTGCTCGTCTACTTCTTCGTCCTGAATCCGGGCGGTGGCGGCGGCAACACGACCAACAACAACGTCGTCCCCGACGCGAGTGGCTGGCTGCAGCGCTTCGGCCTGATGTAGCCGTCTCCGGCAACCTCGCACCCCACAGCCCCGGCCCCGCGGCCGGGGCTCTTCTGTGCCCCGCATCGTCTTGACACCCCGCCGAGCGGGGCAGTACCATCCGTTGGCACTCTCATCGGTCGAGTGCCAACGGCCGCCAGGTCACATCGGCCAGGCCGTCTGGAGCTCCCGCTGGGAGGCCGATCTTCGCATCAGCGGCACAGTCTCGATTCAAGGAGGCAATCCCATCCCATGACCACCTCGGTCAGCGCCACCGCGACGCAGCTCAAGCCCCTCGGGGACCGGCTGGTCGTCAAGCCCACCCCGCGCGAGGAGATGACCAAGAGCGGCATCGTCCTTCCCGACACCGCCAAGGAGCGGCCACAGGAGGGCACCGTCATGGCTGCCGGGCCCGGTCGGACCCTCGACGACGGCTCGCGCGAGGCGATGGATGTCGCCGTCGGGCAGAAGATTCTCTTCCAGAAGTACGCCGGCACCGAGTTCAAGCTGGACGAGGAGGAGCTGTTGATCCTCTCCCAGAAGGACGTGCTGGCGATCATCGAGTAGCCGCCCCGGCTACGCATAGCGCAACACCGATCTCGCCGCCCGCCGCCTGCGGCCGGCGGACTCAAGGAGGAATCAGAACACCGTGTCGAAGCAGCTCCTGTTCAACGAGGAGGCGCGACGTGCGCTCAAGCGGGGCGTGGACAAGATGGCCGAGGCCGTCAAGGTCACGCTCGGGCCGCGCGGTCGCTACGCCGTCCTCGACAAGAAGTTCGGCTCGCCGACCATCACCAATGACGGCGTGACCATCGCCCGCGACATCGAGATCGAGGACCCGTTCGAGAACATGGGCGCGCAGCTCCTCGAGGAGGTCGCGGCCAAGACCAACGACATCGCCGGTGACGGCACCACGACGAGCATCGTGCTCGCGCAGGCGATCATCACCGAGGGCCTCAAGAACGTCACCTCCGGCGCCAGCCCGATGGGCATCAAGCGCGGCATCGAGAAGGGCGTCGAGGCCATCGTGGCCGAGATCAAGAACCTCTCCAAGCCGGTCGAAACCAAGGACGACATCGCGCACATCGCCGCGATCAGCGCCCGCGACACCGAGATCGGCAACCTCATCGCCGAGGTGATGGAGAAGGTTGGCAAGGACGGCGTGGTCACCGTCGAGGAGAGCCAGGGGCTCAAGCTCGACAAGGAGTACGTCGAGGGGATGCAGCTCGACCGCGGCTACGTCAGCGCCTACTTCGTGACGAGCAACGACGCGGGCCGCATGGAGGCCGTGCTCGACAACCCGTACGTGCTGGTCACCGACAAGAAGATCAGCGCGGTGGCCGACATCCTGCCGACGCTCGAGAAGACCGTCTCGACCGGCAAGCCGCTCCTGATCATCGCCGAGGACGTCGACGGCGAGGCGCTGGCGACCCTGGTCGTCAACAAGATGCGCGGCACGGTCAACGTGCTCGCCGTGAAGGCGCCCGGCTTCGGCGACCGCCGCAAGGCCATGCTGGAGGACATCGCGACCCTCACCGGTGCGCGGGTCATCTCCGAGGAGGTCGGCCGCAAGCTCGACAGCGTGCAGCTGGAGGACCTGGGCGAGGCGCGCCGCGTCACCGCCAACAAGGACACCACCACCATCGTCGAGGGCAAGGGCTCCGAGGAGGCCATCAAGGCCCGCATCTCCCAGATCAAGCTCCAGGTCGAGGACACCACCAGCGACTTCGACCGCGAGAAGCTCCAGGAGCGCCTCGCCAAGCTGTCCGGCGGCGTGGCGGTGCTGAAGGTCGGCGCGGCCACCGAGACCGAGCTCAAGGAGAAGAAGCACCGCATCGAGGACGCCCTGTCGGCGGCGCGCGCCGGTGTCGAGGAGGGGATGGTCGCCGGTGGCGGCTCGGTCCTCATCCACGCCACCCCGGCCCTCGACAAGCTCGAGGTCCTCGGTGACGAGGCGATCGGGGTCAGCATCCTGCGCCGTGCGCTCGAGGAGCCGCTGCGCCAGATCGCGATCAATGCCGGCCAGGAGGGCTCGGTGGTCGTCGAGGCGGTCCGCAAGCTCAGCCCCGGCAGCGGCTACGACGCGGCCAAGGGCGAGTACGGCGACCTGTTCGCGACCGGGATCATCGACCCGGCCAAGGTGACTCGCTCGGCGCTCGAGAACGCTGCCTCGGTGGCGAGCCTGCTGCTCACCACGGAGACGATCGTCACCGACATCCCCGAGAAGGAGAAGGCCCCCATGCCCGGCATGGGCGGCGGCATGGACTACTAGTCCACGCTCGCACACACCGATGCGAGGGCCCCGGCTTCGGCCGGGGCCCTCGTCGCGTCGCGGGGTTGTCACGAGCCCGCGCGCGGGTCTAGGCTCGCCGTCAGCCGGTCCTCCGGCATTCGTCCGGAAGTGGCCCGAGCCACGTGGAGGAACCCGAGCAATGAGGCGCTTCGTCATCCTGGTCGCGCTCGTTGTCCTCGCGGGGCTGCTGTCCGCCCCTGCCGTGCTCGCCGTGGAAGGCGCGGCAACGACACCCTATGTCGGCGCCTGGAGCGGCACCGACCCGGCGCCACCCGACGGGGACGGCAGCGCCGTTCATCTGCTGGTCGGTCCCGGCCCACGGCCGGCCATCTACTTCGTCGATGAGTTCGGCACGATCTGCGAGAACGCCGGCGCGTCCGACACGCGGTTCGAGGCCAACCTGTCCGGGTATGTCGACGGAGCGACCCTGTGGGCGGTGTTCCGGAGCTCACGCTGCGGCGCCACGACGATCGGCTTCCTGCGGGGCGCCTTCGGCGCGTGGGAGCTCGACAACCAGGGGACGGCCACGCCGGCCGACGACACCCTGTGGGACGGCTCGGTGCTCTGGCATCGCGACTGACCGTCCAGTGTGGGCGCGTCGGCGCCGAACGCCGCGCCGACGCCCACCCCGGATTGTCGAGCCGCCGCCCTGCTCGAACGTCGCAAGGTCGAGGGGCGCCGACCACGGCGTCCGCGCGATGGAGACGACACGACGATGCGCTACGTGATGTTCACCTACCCCGCCCCGGAGCTGGTCGCTCGCTACGAGCACCTCTCGACCGACGAGATGAAGGCGGACGTGGCGCGTCACGTCGCCTGGTTCGAGAAGCATCGGTCGCACATCGCGGGTGGCGAGGAGCTCGGCTTCCCACGCGAGGCCCGCAACCTGCGCCGGCGCGGCGGCCGGGTGGTCGTCAGCGACGGGCCGTTCATCGAGGCCAAGGAGATGCTCGGCGGGTTCATCGTGCTCGAGGTAGCCGACCTCGACGAGGCGCTGAGCATCGCCTCCGAGTGGCCCTCGCTCGACACCGAGGGCGGCGGCGTGACGCTCCAGCCGGTCTACGTCCGCGACTGATCAGCGCCCGGCGATCGCCTCGACCAGGGGCGCCATGGCCTCGACGTGGCGCGACGACCAGATGTAGTAGCTGATCCCCAGCCGCTCGCGGCGGCGCAGCAGCGTCTCGCGCAGCCGATCGACGGTGCCGTACAGCACGTACGGCGATCCACCCACGGCGCCGGCGCCAGCTCCCTTGAGCAGGGCCAGCGCGGAGGCGCCCAGCGAGCGCTCGCCACCGGCGAGCGCCGCGTCGACGACGAGGACGTTGAGCTCGAGGGCATCGACGCGCGCGCCGGCCGCCCGGCGCAGCGTCTCGACCTTCGCCGCCGTGGCGGCCTCGGTGCCCTGCTGCAGCATCGGGCGGCCACGGGCGTCGAACTGGGCCAGCAGCCCCACGATCGAGGCGTGGCGTGCCGCGATGCGCAGGATCCGCGGCCCGCCGCCGCCGACCATGATCGGCGGGATCGGGTGCGGCGGTGGGTCCAGCCGCGCGCCGGCGAGGGGATAGAGCGGGCCCTCGCGGGTCACCGTCTCCCCCGCGAAGAGGCGTCGCGTGATCTCGAGCGTCGCAACGAGGCGGTCGACGCGTGCGCCGGGACGGTCGTACGGCAGACCCAGCTGGCGGTAGTCGGAGCGCATCCAGCCCGCGCCGAGCCCCAGCTCGAACCGGCCACCGGAGAGCGCCTGCAGCGTCGCCGCCTCGCGGGCCATGACGAGCGGGTACCGGTAGTCGTTGGCCAGCACGAACGGGCCGAGGTGAAGCCTGGTCGTGGCTGCGGCGGCCGCAGCCAGCGCAGGCATCGGTGCCAGCTGATCGGTCAGGTGGTCGGGCATCACGAGGGTCGCGTAGCCGAGCTCCTCGGCGCGGCGCGCGAGGCGTGCCCACGCGGCGCCGTCCGCGGCGCGCGCGGCGGTGATCCCGAAGCGGAACGGATGCACGGGCTCACCCTAGCGTGCCGTGGCCGTGCGCAGGTCATCGGTCCACCACGACGATCGGGCCATGCGCGGGCGGTTGCCCGGCGCCTACACTCCGGCTGACCATTTCGGGAGCAGGAGGGCATGATGCGCTTGAGGCGTCTGCGGGTGGCGGGTATGTCGGTTCTATTGGCACTCCCGCTGTTTGGCGGCAGCACCGGTTCCGTGGCGGCGGCTCCTCCGTCGCTCACGACGGCCGTGGTGGCCGAGGCCCTGGCCATCCCGTGGGACGTGGCGTTTCTTCCCAACGGCAACATGCTGGTGACGGAGCGCATCGGTCGCATCCGCGTCTATTCGACGACCGGCACGGACACCACGCTCATCAGGACGGTCGGCGTCCCAAACGTCCGCGCGGAGGGTGAGGCCGGCTTGATGGGGATCGCCGTGGATCCCGACTTTGCGTCCAACGGGTACGTGTACGTCTGCGCCTCGCGGGAGTACGCCGGATCCGGGGGATGGGTCAACCAGCTGCTCCGATACACGATCAACTCGAGCGATGTCTGGGTCGGACCGACGGTGGTGCCGAACCTGGCCGGCATCCGGGCGAACACCATCCACAACGGTTGTGCGGTGGAGACGGATCGCTTTGGCCATGTCTGGATGTCGATGGGGGATGCCAACGTCTCGTCGCGCGCGCAGGACCGCAACAGCCTCAACGGGAAGATCCTGAGGGTGAATCGCGACGGGTCGATTCCCTCGGACAATCCGGTGCTCAACGGGACCCGAAACGCGGTGTACTCCATGGGGCACCGCAACCCGCAGGGCATCGCGATTCGACCGGGCACGGACCAGGTGTACGCCGCCGAGCACGGACCGGAGCCGTCTCATGGTGACGACGAGGTCAACCTCATCGTGCCGGGCGGCAATTACGGGTGGCCCTGCTTCACCGGTGCCGGCCGCGTCTATCAGACGATTCCCGGCTGCCAGTCCGCGAGCGCGTACCTCAATCCGCTGTGGGCGTCGGGGGTTCCCACCCTCGCGACGTCCGGCGCAGCGTTCGCGACCGGGCCGCAATGGCAGGACTACGACGGCAACCTCTTCGTGGCAACGCTGAAGGAGAGCGACGTCCGGCGGTTCTCGGTGAATCCCGCGGGGACCAGCCTGGGCGGTCCGACGACCCTCTTCAACGGCACCTGGGGTCGCCTGCGCGCGATGGTGTCGGGGCCGGGGGGGCAGCTGTACGTCACCACTTCGAACGGTTCCAACTCGAATGCAGTGGACCGCGTGGTGCGCATCAGCGCTGCTGCGCCAGCCACCGGTCGCGTCTCGGGAACCGATCGCTACGCCACCGCCGCGGCGCTCAGCGCGGCGTCGTTCCCAGCTGGTTCGCCGTACGTCATCGTCGCTACCGGGACGAACTACCCGGACGCCCTGGCGGGCAGCGCCGTCGCCGGGCGATTCGAGTGGCCGGTACTGCTCGTCCGGGCCGGCGATATCCCCGGGTCTACCGCCGCCGAGCTGGACCGCCTCAACCCCGACACGGTCTACGTGCTCGGCGGCCAGGGCGTCATCTCTGAAGCGATGCGCGCACAACTGGCAACCTACGCCTCGAGCGGGCTCGCCATCCGTATCGCCGGGGCTGATCGGTACGAGACGGCTGCGCAGGTTAGCGCCACCTGGTACGCCGCAAGCCCACCGGCCGCGTTTGTCGCGACGGGAACCGGGTTCGCGGACGCCCTTTCCGGTGGCCCGGCCGCGGCGCAGGAATCCGCCCCCCTGTTGCTGGTGCGGCCGAACGAAGTCCCGCCATCCACGGCTGCGGAACTGGCGCGGCTTCAGCCTGCGCGGATCTACGTCCTGGGTGGCACCGGTGCGGTCAGTGCCGCCGTGGCCACGCAGCTCGACGCGTACACCGCCGGTCCGGTGATCCGTCTCGCCGGGCCGGACCGGTACGCGACGGCGGCGGCCGTCGCCCGTGGCTTCTGGCTCCGTGAAT
>DASSPJ010000163.1:0-22948 GCA_035699665.1 Candidatus Limnocylindria bacterium | reverse complement strand
ACGCCGTCAGCCGACGCCGGCGTCGCGCAGCAGCTGGGGGATGTGGCTCGGCGAGTCGGCCACCGCGATCCCGGCGTCCTCCAGCGCGGCGCGCTTGGACTCGGCGGTGCCCGCGCCCCCGGAGATGATCGCCCCGGCGTGGCCCATGCGGCGTCCTGGCGGGGCGGTGCGGCCGGCGATGAACGCGGCCATCGGCTTGCGCACCTCGCGCTGCACGAACGCCGCGGCCTTCTCCTCCTCCTCGCCGCCGATCTCGCCGATCAGCACGATCGCCTCGGTGTCGGGGTCCTGGTTGAACAGGTCGAGTACGTCGATGAAGTTGGTGCCGATGATCGGGTCGCCCCCGATCCCGACGCAGGTCGACTGGCCCATCCCGGCATCGGTCATGGCCTGCACGACCTCGTAGGTGAGCGTGCCGCTGCGGCTCACCAGTCCCACCGATCCTGTGGCGTGGATGTTGCCGGGAATGATCCCGACCTTGGCCTGGCCCGGCGAGGTGGCGCCCGGGCAGTTCGGGCCGATGAGCCGCACGCCCTGCGTCCTGAGCACGTGGTACACGCGCAGCATGTCGAGCGCGGGGATCCCCTCGGTAATGCAGAAGACCAGACCGATGCCGCCCGCCGCCGCCTCCAGGACGGCGTCGGGCGCGAAGGCCGCCGGCACGAAGATGCACGACGCGTTGGCGCCCGTCTCGCGGACCGCCTCGGCCACCGTGTCGAAGACCGGCACCGCGCCGTCGAGGGCCGTCTGCCCGCCCTTGCCCGGGGTGACGCCGGCCACGATGTTGGTCCCGTACTCGAGCATGGCGCGGGAGTGGAACTCGCCCTCGCGTCCGGTGATGCCCTGCACCAGGAGCCGGGTGTCGGCGTTGACCAGGATGCTCATGCGCCCGCTCCGCTGGCGGCCGCGACCGCCTTGGCCGCCGCGTCGTCGAGCGAGTCGGCGGTGATGAGGCTGGCCTCGGCGAGGATCGGCTTGGCCTCCTCGCTGTTGGTGCCGACGATGCGCACCACCATCGGTACCGTGCGCTCGATGTTCGCGCGAGCCTCCACGATCCCCCGGGCGACCTCGTCGCCGCGGGTGATGCCGCCGAAGATGTTGATCAGGATCGCCTTCACGTTCGGGTCGCCGAGGATGATGCGGAACGCCGCGGTCACCTTGTCCGCCTTGGCGCCGCCGCCGATGTCGAGGAAGTTGGCCGGCTCGCCGCCGGCGAGCTTGACGAGGTCCATGGTGGTCATCGCCAGGCCGGCGCCGTTGACCATGCAGCCGATGGTGCCGTCCAGCTTGATGAAGCTGATCCCCGCCTCGCGGGCCGCGGTCTCGGCAGGCTCCTCCTCGTTGAGGTCGCGCATCTCCTCGAGATCGGGATGGCGGGCGAGGGCCGAGTCGTCGAGCACGATCTTGGCGTCGAGGGCGAGCAGCTGGCCGTCCGCGGTGATGACCAGCGGGTTGACCTCGGCGAGGTCGGCGTCGGAGCCGACGAAGGCCTCGTACAGGCCGCGCAGCACGGTCGCGAAGTCCTTCCGCAGCTCGGCGGGGATGCCGAGGAAGAAGGAGGTGCGGCGGACGTCGTGCTCCTGGAGGCCGATGAGCGGGTGCAGCGAGAGGCGCAGGATCGCCTCGGGGTTGGTCCTGGCCGTCTCCTCGATCTCCACCCCGCCCTCGGCGCTGGCGATGATGGTGATCGCCTTGGCCGCGCGGTCGAGGATCAGCCCCAGGTAGAACTCCTTGGCGATCTCGGCGGCCGGAGCGACGAGCACGGTGCGGACGGTGATGCCCTTGATGTCCATGCCGAGGATGTCCCTGGCCCTCGCCTCCGCCTCGTCGGGCGTGGCGGCGAGCTTGACGCCGCCGGCCTTGCCGCGGCCGCCGACCAGCACCTGGGCCTTCACCACCACCGGCCCGCCGATCCGCTCCGCCGCGGCGCGCGCCTCCTCGGGCGTGGTCGCCGTCTCGCCGGCGAGGAGCGGAACGTGGTGGCGGGCGAGGATCTCCTTACTCCGGTATTCCTGGAGCTTCACTCGCTTCTCCTGCGTGACGTCGATCGGTGCCGCCGCGCGGCCGCGCACGCGCTCGGGATGTGGGCGCGGCCTTGACGGGGACGGGGACGATTGTAGCGGCGGAGACCGTGGTCGATGCCGGCCGACGCGGGTAGGCTGCGCGCGAGACGGAGGTGAGGGGACGGGGTGAACGCAATCATCGGCGCCATGCGGCAGGTCGCGGCGAACCCGTCGCTGCGGCGCGTCGCGGCGGGCTGGCTCGCGTCGATCGCGGCGGAGTGGACCTTCGTCGTGGCGCTGCTGGTCATCGCCCACGAGTTCGGCGGCGTGGTCGGCGTGGCGGTCGTCACCACCGCACGCATGCTGCCCGCCGCGCTGCTCGCGCCCGCGCTGGCCGCCCTCGCCGACCGGCATCCGCGCGCCAGGGTGCTGGTCGGGGTGCATGCCGCTCGTGCGGTCTGCATCGGCCTGGCGGCAGCCGCCCAGGCGGCCGGCGTGCCCGCCCTGATCGTGGCCGCGGCGGTCGCCGAGGGCATCGTCGCCGCCCTCAACCGCCCGACCACCCTCGCCCTCCAGCCGGAGCTGTCGCGCTCGCCGGGCGAGCTCATCGCGGCCAACGCGGTGACCAGCAGCGGCGAGGCGATCGGTGTGCTGGTGGGTCCGGCGCTGGGCGGGGTCCTCATGGCGCTCAGCGGGGCGACGCTGGCCATGGCGGTCGGGGCGGCCGGCTTCGTCGTCGCCGCCCTCGCCGTCCGGCCGCTGAACGCCCCTGCCGCCGCCCGTCCCGCCAGTGTCAGCGGACCTGCCGACCGGTCTGCCGCCGCGTACACCGACCTGTTGCGCTATCCGGCGGCGGGCTTGGTGCTGGCCCTGTTCACCGCGCAGACGCTGGTTCGCGGCGCCTTCACCGTCCTGCTCGTGGCCGCCTCGGTCGAGCTGCTCGGCCTGGGGCGGTCCGGCCTGGGCTTCCTCACCGCCGCGCAAGGCGCCGGCGCCGTCGCCGGTGCGGTGCTCGCCTTCGGGCTCGTCGGCGGCCGCCGCCTGGCGGTCACCTTCAGCATCTGCCTTGCTTTGTGGGGCCTGCCGATCGCGCTGATCGGGGCCGTCCCGGCCGTGGCGTTCGCCTTCGGCGGACTGGCGGTCATCGGCGCCGCCAATGCGCTCCTCGACGTGGCGGGCTTCACGCTCATGCTGCGGTCGGTGCCGAACGTGCTGCGCGGCAGGCTGTTCGGCGTCCTCGAGGCGCTGGTCGGCCTCTCGGTGACCCTCGGCTCGCTGGCCGCGCCGCTGCTGGTGGTGATCCTGGGCCTGCCGACGGCGCTGGTGGCGGTGGGCCTGCTGCTCCCGACGCTGGCGCTGCTCACCAGCGTGTGGGTCGCCAGGACGCAGGCCGCGACGGCCGTGCCCGACCGCGAGCTGGCCCTCGTGCGCGGCATCTCGCTCTTCGCCCCGCTCTCCCTGGCGGCGCAGGAGCGCCTGGCCGCGGCGATGCAGCCCCTGCGCGTGGCCGCCGGTGAGGCGATCGTCGTCGAGGGCGAGCCGGGGGAGGCGTACTTCATCATCGCCGCCGGACGCGTGGAGGTGACGCGCGGCGGCGCCCGCCTGCGCGAGCTCGGGCCGGGCGAGGCGTTCGGCGAGACGGCGCTGCTCCGCGACGTGCCGCGCACCGCGACGGTCCGCGCCATCGAGCCGGCCGAGCTGCGGCGCCTCGACCGGGTCGACTTCCTCGACGCCGTCCTCGGCACGCCGGCGAGCGCCAGCGAGGCCCACCACGTCGCCGAGGCGCACCTCGCCCACTGAGCCGGCCCTGCCCGGTAGACTGGACCGCCGCACGGCCGGCGCTTTGACCGGCAGCCACGGAAAGGAAGTTCGCACCGTGACCTACGCCGTCACGCTCATCCCCGGCGACGGGATCGGACCGGAGCTCGCCGACGCCACCCGCGGGGTGCTGGAGGCGACCGGGATCACCTTCGACTGGGACGTCCAGCAGGCCGGCGAGGCCACTATCGCGTCCGAGGGCACGCCGCTTCCCGAGCGGGTCGTCGACTCGATCCGCGCCAACGGGGTCGCGATCAAGGGGCCCATCACCACGCCCGTCGGGTCCGGCTTCCGATCGGTCAACGTCGGGCTGCGCCAGGCGCTCGAGCTCTACGCCAACGTGCGCCCCGCGCGCAGCATGGAGGGCGTCGCGTCGCGCTACGAGGGGATCGACCTGATCATCGTTCGTGAGAACACCGAGGACCTGTACGCCGGGATCGAGCATCGCGTCGGCCCCGACGCCGCGGAGAGCATCAAGATCATCACCCGGGCCGCCAGCCAGCGGATCGCCCGCTACGCGTTCGAGTACGCGGTGCGGAATCGCCGCCACAAGGTCACCGCGGTCCACAAGGCGAACATCATGAAGCTCTCGGACGGCCTCTTCCTCGAGAGCTGCCAGCAGGTCGCCGCGGAGTACGCCGGTCGGGTCGAGTTCGAGGACCGCATCGTCGACAACATGTGCATGCAGCTGGTCCAGAAGCCGGAGCAGTACGACGTGCTGGTCCTGCCCAACCTGTACGGCGACATCGTCAGCGACCTGGCGGCGGGCCTCGTCGGCGGGCTCGGGGTGGCGCCGGGCGCCAACATCGGCGAGAGGGCGGCGGTCTTCGAGCCGGTCCATGGGTCGGCGCCCAAGTACGCCGGGCAGAATCGGGCCAATCCGACGGCCCTCATCCTGTCCGGCGCCCTCATGCTCCGTCATCTTGGCGAGACCGATGCCGCCGACGCGGTGGAGACGGCCGTCCGCGCCGTCATCGCCGAGGGCACCACGGTCACCTACGACCTGGGCGGCAGCGCCGGCACGCGCGAGTTCGCCGAGGCGGTCGCGGCGCGGCTGCGCGCCTAGATGCTCGACGACACGACCCGCGAGGAGCTGCTCGCCAAGGCCGAGCAGCCCGCCCGCGAGGCGATCCGGCTCCACCAGTTCTACGCCGGCAAGATCGAGGTCTGGCCCAAGGCCGCCGTCCGCGACGTCGACGACTTCGCGTACTGGTACACGCCCGGCGTCGCCGAGCCGTGCCTGGCCATCGCGGCGGACCGCGAGCTCAGCTACGAGCTCACCGGCCGTGGCAACACGATCGCCATCGTCAGCGACGGCAGCCGGGTGCTGGGCCTGGGCAACATCGGTCCCGAGGGCGCCATGCCGGTCATGGAGGGCAAGGCGCTCATCTACAAGCTCCTGGGCGGGGTCGACGCCGTGCCGATCTGCCTCGGCACGCAGGACATCGGGCGCCTCATCCGCGCCGTGAAGCAGCTCGAGCCGAGCTTCGGCGGGATCAACCTCGAGGACATCGAGCACCCCAAGTGCTTCGAGCTGCTCGACAAGCTGCGCGAGATCATGCGCATCCCGGTCTGGCACGACGACCAGCAGGGGACCGCCGCGGTGACGCTCGCCGGACTGATCAACGCGCTGCGGGTGGTCGGCAAGCCGCTCGCGTCGGCGCGCGTCGCGGTGCTGGGCGCCGGTGCGGCGAGCATCGCCTGCGCGCGCTTCATCATCGCCGCGGGGGTGGACCCCGACAACGTGGTGCTGACCGATTCGACCGGCATCCTCAACAAGCGACGCCGCGACCTGCGCGACAAGAGCCGCGTCGCGTGGGAGCTCGCCCTGCTCACCAACGGCGAGGGCCGCGCGGGCGGGATCGCCGACGCGATGCGCGGCATGGATGCCGTGATCGCCTACACCACGCCGGGGCCGGGGATCATCGACCCGGCCTGGATCGCGGGCATGGCCGCTGACCCGATCGTCTTCGCCTGCGCCAATCCGACCCCCGAGATCTGGCCGTGGGAGGCGCGCGAGGCCGGCGCGGCGGTGGTGGCCACGGGGCGCAGCGACCTCGAGAACCAGATCAACAACTCGCTCGCCTTTCCCGGCATCTTCCGCGGCGCGCTCGACGTGCGCGCCACCAGCATCACCGACGAGATGGCCATCGCCGGGGCCTACGAGCTGGCCGACTACGCGGCCGATCCGGCGCGGGGCGGCCTGCGCGCCGATCACCTGCTGCCGACGATGGACGAGCGCGAGGTCGTGCCCCACGTGGCCGCGGCGGTGGGCGCCAAGGCGGTGGAGCAGGGGATCGCGCGGCGGCCGCTCACCCGGGACGAGCTGATGCAGCTCGCGCGCGCCCACGTCGAGCGCGCCGGCCGCGGGACGGCCGAGCTGATGCGCACCGGACTCATCGCCCCCATGCCGGACGCGCCGCACCCCGAGATGGGCGCCATCGACGAGTAGGGAGCCTCTCTTGGGCCGCGCGACGACCCGATGCGGCGTGTCGGTAGCAGTTGTAGTGCTGGGGAGCGCTGACCGGGCGCCAGCGAGCCACCCGGCCCGAATCTCGGCCACCCGCAGCAGCAGTACTGCTAGGCCGCCGCGCGCAGGGCGCCCACCGGCGCCCGTCGCGCCGACCGGCGGCCGATCTCGCCCACCGGTAGCACCAGTAGTGCTACCGCGTCGTTGGGCGTGGGCGCCGGATGGGCGTGACCGGGCCGACGGGGCGCAGAAGCGCGCCCGCAGTTCCCTGGAGCGCTGTCCCGAGCCCCTTCACACGCCCCGCGGGCGCCGTCGGGTCCCGGAAGCGCGATTGCTAACACTACTGGTGCTCGGCACGGCCGCAGAGCCACGGTCCCCAGCCGATCTCCGACGCCAGGGACCGCTCGCCTCGGAGCGGACCCCGGGGATGGCCCACCCCGCGCCGTCCGCGACCGCGACCCTCGGGAACCGCCCCCGCACGCCGAACCGGGAGGGACGATGGGCTAGAATCGAGCGGCCGCTCCCCGGACGACCCGCGGCGCGGCGGTGTCCATCGGTCCATTCGCACCAGAGGTCGGCAGAGAAGCCCGCGCGATGATCAGCCTCTTCGGGTACCGGGTCAGCTGGGCGCAGCTCGCCTGGTTCGGCCACCGCGCCTCCGGGCTGGGCGTGCTCCTCTTCCTCTTCCTCCACGTCGTCGAGACCTCGACCGTGCTGGCCGGGCCGGAGGTCTACGACTTCACGCAGGGCTTCTACCGGAACCTGCCCGCCAAGCTGGGCGAGGTGCTCCTGGTGGCCGCGCTGGTCTACCACGCGCTCAACGGGCTGCGCGTCATCGCCATGGACCTCTGGCCGGGGCTGACGGTCTACTACCGGCCGCTGACCTACGGCGTCATCGCGGCGACGGTCGTCTCGATGGTGCCGATCGGGCTGCTGATGATCGGCCCGTACACCCCGTGGGGGGCCGCATGAGCACCGCCCGCACCATCTACCGCCGCAACCCGTCGCGGGCCGCACGCCCGATGCCGGAGGAGCCGGGGCGCGAGCGCGCCTGGTGGTGGTTCATGCGCATCTCCGGCCTGGCGCTGGTGCTCATGGCGCTGGGCCACGTGTTCATCATGCACATCCTGGTGCAGCTGCGCGGCGAGGAGATCAACTTCGCCTTCGTCACCAGCCGCTGGGGGAGCCCCTTCTGGCGCATCTACGACGCGGTGCTGCTGCTGCTGGCCATGGCGCACGGCGTGAACGGCGCGCGGATCGTGATCGGTGACTACGTGGCCAACCGCACCGCCCGCGGACTGCTCGTCATCCTGCTCGGCGCGGTCGCCGTGGCGTGGGTCATCCTGGGCCTGCTGGTGGTCGTCTTCTTCAACCCCGACACGGCACCCGCGGTCGGGCCCTTCTCGTGACCGGACCGATGCTGCCCGCCACCGGACCCCTGGCCCGCACCCCGGGCGTGCGCGTCCACGAGCTCGACGGCGTCGTGGTGGGCGCCGGCGGCGCCGGCCTGTACGCCGCCCTGGAGCTCAAGAAGGAGCTCGGCCCGGAAGCGCGCATCGGGGTCATCAGCAAGCTCTACCCGTCCCGCTCCCATACCGGCGCCGCGCAGGGCGGGGTGTGCGCCGCGCTCGGCAACACGGAGGAGGACCACTGGGAGTGGCACTGGTTCGACACCGTCAAGGGCGGCGACTACCTCGTCGACCAGGACGCGGCGCGGGTGATGTGCCACGACGCGGTCGAGACGATCATCGACCTCGAGCACCTGGGCCTGCCCTTCAACCGCACGCCGGAGGGGCTGATCGACCAGCGCCGCTTCGGTGGCCACACCCGCAACCAGGGCGAGGGCCCGGTGCGCCGCAGCTGCTTCGCCGCCGACCGGACCGGGCACGCCATCCTCCAGACCCTCTACCAGCAGTGCATCGCGCGCGAGGTCACCTTCTTCGACGAGTACCAGGTCCTCGACCTGCTCCTGCCCGGAGGCCCGACCGGGCCGATCGGTGGGGTCGTGGCGCTCGAGCTGGCGACGAGCGAGCTGCACTCGTTCCGCGCCCGCAGCGTGCTGTTCGCCACCGGCGGCTTCGGCAAGATCTTCAAGGTCACCTCGAACGCGCACACCCTCACCGGCGACGGAGTGGCGATCGCGTACCGGCGCGGCATCCCGCTCGAGGACATGGAGATGTTCCAGTTCCATCCGACCGGGATGTACAAGCTCGGCTTCCTGCTCTCCGAGGCGATGCGCGGCGAGGGCGGCTTCCTGGTCAACGATGTGGGCGAGCGGTTCATGGAGCGCTACGCGCCGACCATGAAGGACCTCGCCAGCCGGGACGTGGTCTCGCGCTCCATCTACCTCGAGATCGCCGAGGGGCGGGGGATCGGCGGCAAGGATTACGTGCACCTCGACGTGCGCCATCTCGGCGCCGACGTGCTCAACCGCAAGCTGCCCGACATGAGCGGCTTCATCCGCACCTACTTCGGCCTGGAGCCGCTCACCGACCTGGTGCCGATCCAGCCGACCGCGCACTACGCCATGGGCGGCATCCCGACCGATATCGACGGCCGCGTCCTGGCCGACGGGCGCGCCAGCGTTACGCCGGGCTTCTATGCGGCGGGGGAGTGCGCCTGCGTCAGCGTCCACGGGGCCAACCGGCTCGGTACCAACTCGCTGCTCGACATCCTGGTCTTCGGGCGCCGCGCCGGGAAGGACATGGCGCGCTACCTGCGCGACGCGGCTCCGGCCGCGCCGGACCTCGCGCGCGAGGCATCGGTCCAGCAGATGGTGTCGGGGCTGCTGGGCTCGCAGGCCGGGGAGCGGCCGGCCGCCATCCGCCGCGAGCTCCAGGAGGTGATGTTCACCAAGTGCGGCGTGTTCCGCACCGAGCAGCTGCTCACCGAGTGCCGCGACGAGGTGGCCGCGCTGCGGGAGCGCGCGTCCCGCCTCCTGGTCGAGGACAAGGGCTGCCGCTACAACACCGACCTGGCCGATGCGCTCGAGCTCGGCTACCTGCTCGACTGCGCCGAGGCGACCGTGGCCTCCGCCCTCGCCCGCACGGAGAGCCGCGGCGCGCACGCGCGCGAGGACTTCCCGGACCGCGACGACGTCAACTGGATGCGCCACTCCCTCGCCTTCCGCGGCGCCGACGGAGCGCAGCCCAGCCTCGACTACAAGCCGGTCACGCTGGGCCAGTTCGAGCCGAAGGCGCGGGTGTACTGACCGATGCAGGTCGAGCTGCGCATCCGGCGCTACAACCCGGAGCTGGACGAGGAGCCCCACTGGGAGACGTACACGGTCGAGGCGGAGCCGACCGATCGCGTCCTCGACCTGCTGCACGAGGTGAAGTGGTTCCAGGACGGGACGCTGACCTTCCGTCGCTCGTGCGCGCACGGCGTGTGCGGCTCCGACGCGATGCTCATCAACGGTCGCAACCGGCTCGCCTGCGAGATGCTCGTCAAGGACGCCGGCAGCTCGATCACCGTGGAGGCGATCCGCGGCATGCCGGTCGTCAAGGACCTGCTGGTCGACATGGACGGCTTCTGGGAGAAGTACCGCTCGGTGATGCCGTTCCTCGTCAACGACGAGATCCCCGACGACGGCAAGGAGCGGCGCCAGTCGCCGGCCGACCGGGAGCTGTACGAGGACACGTCCAAGTGCATCCTGTGCGCGGCCTGCACCACCGGCTGCCCGGTCTTCTGGACGAACCCCGACTACGTCGGCCCGGCGGCGATCGTGAACGCGCACCGCTTCATCAAGGACTCGCGCGACCACGCCCACGAGGAGCGGCTGCAGATCATGGCCGACGCCGACGGCGTGTGGCGCTGCCGCACCGTGTTCAACTGCGTCGAGGCCTGCCCGCGCGGCATCAACATCACCCGTGCCATCCTCGAGGTGACGCAGGAGATCCAGAAGGCCGGCATCTCCTGACCGGACCGATGCGCCTGCTGATCCACACCGATGGCGCCGCGCGCGGCAACCCCGGCCCCGCCGGCGCCGGCGCGATCCTCGTCGACCCCGACTCCGGACGCGTGGTCGCCGAGATCGCGCAGTTCCTCGGTCGCGCCACCAACAACGTGGCGGAGTGGACCGCGGTGGAGCTGGCCCTGGAGCGTGCGCTGGCCGAGGGGGCGACCCACGTCGACCTGCGCATGGACTCCCAGCTGGTCGCGCGCCAGATCATCGGGATGTACCGCGTCAAGCATCCGGACCTGCAGCCCATCCACCGCCGCGTGATGTCGATGCTCGAGCGGCTGGGTGGCTACACCGTCGGCCACGTCCCGCGCGAGCGGAACCTCGACGCCGACCGGCTCTCCAACGTCGCCATCGACGGGCCGCGCTGATGCGACCCGCGACGTCACTCCTGCTCCTGGCGTCCCTGCTCGCGGGGTGCGGCCTGATGCAGGTCGAGGACCGCGCGATCCCGTCGCTGCCCGGCGCGGTGGCAGCCACCGAGTGGCAGGCCCAGGAGCTGGAGCTGCCACCCGACCTGGCGGAGATCTCGGGCACCACCCCCGAGGCCTACCTCCAGGCGCTCGCCGTCGCCATCCGGCGCCAGGCGCCCGGCGGCGGCGAGGTGCGCGAGGGGATGCTCTCGCAGTCCGGCGGCACGGCCCTCGCCTACCTCCAGGTCCTCCCGCCGGACGCGCCGGGAGGCTCCGTGGTGGCCAACGAGGCCCGCCTCACGCTCGCGCGCGCCAGCGATGGGACGTGGGGGCTGGCCGCCATCGAGACCCGCTACCAGTGTGCCGCGCCGCTCACCGCCGGCAGCTGCGGCGACACCAGCGGTGGAGCCGGCGAGCCGCAACCCGTGACACCACCGGCGCCGCCGGCACCCTGACGCGCCGCCGTTCTTGCCGCCACGGCAAAGATTGGCGATCCTGCGCGGCTTCCCGCCGCCGTTCTTGTCGCCACGGCAAAGCTTGACCACCCTGCGGGGCTTCGCGCCGCCGTTCTTGCCGCCACGGCAACGTTTGGCCACCGTGCGGGGGCCAAGGCGCCGGCCACGCCGCCAATCTTGTCGCCGCGGCAAGGAATGCGCACCGGGCTGCCGGTGCGAACGCTTGGGGCGCGAATGATTGCCGCCACCGCAAACGTGCGTTGGCCTCGTCACGCGGGCCGCGCTCACGGAATGCGCTGATGGCGCATCGGAGCGTGACCAGGGGTAGAATGAGGCTCCCTGGAGGACGGCCGGACGGCCGCGGGCACGATCGCCGAAAGGCGGTGTCCGAGGAAAGTCCGAGCTCCACAGAGCAGGCTCGCGGGTAACACCCGTCCGCCGTGAGGCGAGGACCAGCGCCACAGTGACGATGCCCGCGCAAGCGGGAGTGAAACGGGCAAGCTCGAGCCGGAGCAAGACCGAATAGGAGGGCGCAACCGCGGCCGCGAGGTCGCGAGGACGCTGCTCGCCGAGCCCTCGGGTAGGTCGCACAGATGGATGGCCGTCCCCGGACCGATGCGAATCGGTACCGGGACAGAACTCGGCTTACAGGCCGCCCTCCAGGGGCTCTCAAAGTTACTGTTGACAACTGTTCGGGCGGGGGGGCGTACGGTGAGCAGCAGAACAGGGAGGGAACAGCCGTGCGGTTTCGCGCCGTTGTCTTGTCAGCCATGGGCGTTCTGATTGCAATCGGGCCCGCATCTGGGCACGTCGGCCAGCCCAATCGCCATTGGTCAGTCAGCGGCGGCTCATCCATCTGGGACTACTACGAAACGTATTGCTTCGCCCCGAATTGGCCCAACGGGATTACAGGGACGAGCGCGAACAACGTCGCCAATGGCATTGGCCGGTGGAACGATCGAACATATGGCGGTGGCACGATCGATTTCCGATACGGTCGCGCGGCTGGCAATTGCGATCAGATCGCAGAGGATGTCGACGTCAGATACGAGGCGATGGAACCCAACCGACTCGGCAAGTTCCAGTACCTTGCGCTGATTGATCTTGATGGGTCTGGGCACCTCCTCCACGGACTCCTGGTGATCGCCGCTCGCTCTGACATCTTCTATGGCGGCTGTTGTCCCGCGTGGCAAGGATCGAGTGACCCGCGCTATCACGTCTCGTCCATCGCGGCCCACGAGGCTGGGCACGGCGCGATCCTCGTTGACGAGGGGTATGCGTCCGGTTGCTGCGAAGGTGATCTGGTCGAGAGTGATGGGAAGCACTCGGCCTACGCAGTCGATGTCATGTATCAGTACATCAACACCGGCGAAAACAAGTATCCAACGAGTCGGGAGATCAACTGGCTCTACAAGAGCTATGGCTGGTTGGATTAGGGAGGACGCTGTGCGTCGAGCCGCTGTACTGGTAGTCGCCGTTTCCGGATTGGCCCTCGCCGGGTGTGGACCGGTTGTGAAGATTGAGCAGGGCGCCATCGCGGGTCACCGGGAAGACCAACTCTTCGAGCACTCGTCGCGGGTTGCCGTTGTCACGGTGCAGTCGGTCACCGAACGAATCAACGCGGCGGACAACAGATATTGGGGTGAGGCCAGCGCCGTGTATCGCGAAGCGCTTGTCAGGGTCGAGCGTGTCATCAAGGGCGAGCCGCCTGTCTCCATCCTGCAGACCGGTGGGGAGGTCAACGGGTTCCGCCACGTCAATTCTGGCGAGACGTATCTTGAGGTGGGGGTCACCTACCTTCTCTTCTTGGCCGACTGGATGGCGCCCGAGAAGGAGGGAAGCACTCCCGCCGTGTCGCTCATCGGGGGACCCGGCCAGGTTGTTTTCACTCAGGATTCGTCCGGCGATTGGGTCAACCTGGACGGCAGCTACACGTTGACCGAAGAGGAACTCGCGGCCGGAGCCGCCAGATAGAGGTTTCTGCCGCGGCCGCCGGGGGCTCAGTCCTCGTCGGCCCGCCAGACGGAGCGCGCCGTGCAGGCGTTGCAGATGGGGCGCGCGTCGTCCATCGTGCCGAGGGGGAGCGGGTGCTCCATCCCGCCGAGCAGGCAGCTGACCTCGACGGTCGGCAGCTCGGCGCCGGCCACGATCGCCACGTGGCGCACCGAGCAGCGCCGGATCCGACCCTTGCGGGGGATCGGCGTGCGTGCCCCCTCGTCGAGCGGTTCGAGCGCCACGGATCGTTGCCTCAGGCATGGTCCCAGCAGGTCGGTCGCGACCATGGCCCTGCCGGCGTCCAGCCTAGGCGCGCGCCGGACGCGACCTCAATGACGCATTCGTACTGCTCACGCGCGAGCGCCGGGCCGCGCTAGACTCTGGGCCGCCGGAGGCCCAGGGTCGCGCTCGCGACGCCCGTGCCCGGCATGCGCATCATGGAGCGACGTGTTCGGACGCAGGCGCAGGCAGCAGGAGGAGGCCGCGGAGGCGGCTCGCGAGAGCGACCGGCGGGCGCTCTTCGCCCAGCTCGCCACGCGCCCCGACGACGTGTGCCCGTTCCTCGGCCTCGCCGACGACCGCGTCGGCTACGTCGACGGGTCGAGCCCCGAGCACCGCTGCTACGCGTTCGGCGACCCGGCGGCGCTCTCCGACGAGCAGCAGACCAGGGTCTGCCTGGACCGCGGCTACGGGACCTGTCCACGCTATCTGCGCGGCGTGCTGGTGATTCCCACCGAGGAGCTCGAGGCGCTGCGCCGCCCGGCCCCCTCGGCGGCGTCGACCGCCCCGCCCCCGCCGTCCCGCGCGGAGCGCCGTCGCCGACCGGTGGCGGCCTGGCTGATCGGCCTCCTGCTGCTGGTCCTGGTGGGCGGCACGGCGGGGGTCCTGTACTTCGGCGGGGGCCTCCCCGGCATCGCCTCGGGGACCGCCACGCCGAGCCCCACCACGGTCCCCACGCCGATTCCCACGCCGAGCGTCGCACCGTCACCGACGCCGGTGGCCGGAAGCCCCACGCCGACGCCCGAGCCGACCCCCACGGCCGGCGACATCTTCGTCGGGTACGAGGTGGCGGTCGGCCCCGGTGACGACTTCCGGGTGTTCCTGGTCGACGATGCCGGCGAGATCGTCGAGTCGCGCCCCGCGGCGTTCGACGCCGAGTCGCGCGGCGACGTCGAGAGGGTCGAGGCGCCCAACGGCCTGCTCCACTGGCGGACGGTCGGGGGCGACTACGACGGCTTCTCCTACATCCGCGACCAGTCCGGCGCCTTCGTCATCCGCGAGGTGTACCGCGCCCCGGACGGCTCCCGCCGCGCCATCGTCCTGGAGCCCGAGCAGACCTGACCTGGGGGGCTCTCATGATCCTCCAAGGATGCGGCTCCATCCTCGTGGCATGACTGCATCCCACAACGAGGTAGCCACGAGACCGATGCGAACCCTGAAGGCGCTCGGCGGCGCCGGCGCCCTGCTGGTCGCCGCGATCGTCGGCGGCACCCTGATCAGCTCCGTGCTCGCCGCCCCATCCGGCACGTCCACGGACACCACCGCCCTGGCCCACGATGGCGACGGCACCCGCGGCGCGTATTGCCAGGCCTACGTCGACGCCCTCGCCTCCGAGCTGGGGATCACCACCGATGAGCTCGCCACGGCGGCGCGCGCCGCCGCGGCGGCGACGATCGACGCCGCGGTCGCTGCCGGCGACCTGACCGAGGAGCGGGCCGCGGCCCTCAAGGAGCGCCTCGCCGAGGCAGAGGGCAACGGCTGCGCCATGATCGGCGGCCGCTTCGGCTTCGGCGGGCACGGCGGCCTGCGGGGCCACCTGCCGCTCGGCGACCTGCTGGGAGCGGCCGCCACGAGCCTGGGGATCGAGGAGGCGGACCTGGCACAGCGGCTCCGCGACGGGGCGACCCTCGCCGAGATCGCCGAGGCACAGGGGGTCGACGTGGCGACCGTCACGACGGCCATCACCGACGCCCTCGGCACGGCGCTCGACGAGGCGGTCGCGGCCGGCGACCTGACCCAGGAGCGTGCCGACGAGATCGCGGAGCGCGTCGCCGACGCGCTCGCCGACGGCACCTGGCCCGAGCGCCCGGGTCGTGGCCACCACGCCCCATGGGGCACCGAGGACGCGCCGGCGAGCTGATCGGGCCCTCTCCGGCACCTGGCCGACGGCGGTCGTCCCCACGGGGACGGCCGCCGTTTCGCGCTGCCCAGGACCAAGGTACTGCCGCTCCATCGGTCCACCGCGCGCAAAACCCCTTGACGGGGCGCGGACGCCCTGTATAGTGGCGCCCTGTGGTGACAGATGGGGGATTGTGGGGGACAGTGGGGAACAGCAGTGCAGGGCAGCGTAGGGCATGGAGCGGTCGACCTTCCTGACGGGCGAGTACCGTCATGCGCTCGACGACCGAGGACGGATCGCCGTCCCGGTCCGCTTCCGCCCGCGCCTCGCCGAGGGGGCCACCCTGGCCCGCTGGCTGGATGGCTGCCTGGCGATCTTCCCGGGGCCCGAATGGGACGACCTGGCGGGGAAGATCCGCGCGCTGCCGCTGACGAACCCGCGAGCCCGCGAGTTCGCCCGCTTCATGTCATCGGGGGCGGTCGAGGTGGACCTCGACCGGCAGGGCCGCGTGCTGGTGCCGTCATACCTGCGCGAGTACGCGGCGATCGAGAGCGGCGAGGTGGTCGTCGTGGGCGCCCTCAACCGGCTCGAGCTCTGGTCACCGGCGCGGTGGACGCCGTACCGCAGCCAGATCGAGGAGCAGCCGGAGGCGCTCGCCGAGCACCTGTCCGACCTCGGGATCTAGGGGGAGCGACGCGATGACGCACGTCGCCTCCCCGCCATTCATGCGTCTCCGGGTCGTTCGGCCCGCCAACCGACCAGAAAGGTTCGTCAGCCGATGGGAGAAGGGCACCTGCCGGTCCTCGTCGACGAGGTTCTCGCCTCGCTCGATCTCGGGACGGGCAGCTCCGTGGCTGACGGCACGGTCGGGGGCGGAGGGCACGCCGAACGGCTCCTGGAGGCCACGTCTCCGGATGGCCGCCTGCTCGGTCTTGATGCCGATCGGGCGGCCATCACGGAGGCGACCCGCGTTCTCGCCCGCTTCGGCGACCGCGCGGTCCTGCGACAGGCCAATTTCGAATCGATCTTCGAGGTCGCGACCGATGCCGGCTTCGTGCCGCTCGACGCATGCCTCTTCGACCTCGGCCTGTCCAGCTACCAGCTCGCCGACCCACGGCGCGGCTTCTCCTTCGCGGCCGACGCGCCGCCGGACATGAGATTCGATGAAGAACACGGTGTATCGGCCCTCGAGCTCATCGACCGCACATCGGACCGAGAGCTCGCCGGAATCCTCGCGACGTTTGGTGAAGAGCGCCGTGCAGGCCGCATCGCGAAGGCGATCGTGGCGGCGCGTGCGGAGGGCCGGATCGTGACCGCCGCCGACCTCGCCGCCGTGGTGGCGGGCGCCGTCGGCTCGCGCGGGCCGGGTGACCAGGGGCGCATCCACCCGGCCACGCGCACCTTCCAGGCCCTGCGCATCGCGGTGAACCGCGAGATGGAGGTGCTCTCCGCGGGCCTCGCCGGGGCCCTCGCCGCCCTGCGGCCGGGCGGGCGCCTGGCCGTCATCAGCTACCACTCCGGGGAGGACCGCATCGTGAAGCGCTTCGTGGCCCGTGAGAGCCGCGACTGCGTCGAGGATCCCAAGCCGCCGGTCTGCATGTGCGGCCACCGGGCGCAGCTGCGCCCGATCACCAGGGGTGTCATCACGCCGACGGCCGCCGAGGTGCGTCGGAACCGCCGAGCGCGCAGCGCAAAGCTGCGCGTCGCCGAGAAGCTCGCCGGTTCGGCGAGCTGACCGCGTCCAGACGAGGAGGGTCCCGCTCATGAGTCGAGGTCGATCACGCCATCAGGCCAGCCGGCGGCGCATGTACAGCGCCCGGCAGCGCGAGCTCCGCGAGCGCCGCGTGCAGGCCGCCCACGAGGAGCAGCACTGGCTCTCCGACCGCGTCGCCGCCATCGAGGTCGAGGAGGGGCTCGATTTCGAGGCACCGACCTCGTGGGGCGTCCGCATCGCCGGCCGCGCCAGCGCCGCCTAGGTACCCATGGCGGTCATCGGCGCTCGCCCAGCCACCGGGATCGGCATCCTCGGCCGCCGCTCGCGGCCGCGTCCCCGCCCGGTGCAGCGCCCTCGCGTGCGACGCGTGGGCGCGGGGCGTCGCGCCGCTCGCCGGGCGAACGTCTCCGGACTGGTGATGACCGTCCTGGCGGCCGCCTGCCTGTGCTTCTTCTACCTCTCGCAGTCGAGCCACGTCGCGGCGACCGGCTACGAGATCGACGCCCTGGAGGCCGAGATCGCGGCGGTGCGCCAGGAGCAGCAGCAGCTGGTCCTGGCCATCGGTGAGGCGCGCTCGCCCGCCAACATCGAGTCCCGCGCCCGCTCGGAGCTCGGCCTCCAGCCGCTGCCCGACGACCAGGTCCGCTTCGCTCCGCTCACGAGCCCATCGACCAAGTAGCCACAGCAACGGCCGCCCGCCCAGGCGGCCACGGAGTAGCCCATGCTCGCCAGGACCGATAGCCGTGCCCGCGCCCTGGTCCTCCTGGTCCTCGTCTCGCTGATCGCCACCGGCATCGGCGCGCGCCTGGTGTGGTGGCACGTGCTGGACCGCGACCAGCTGACCGCCATGGCGCTGGCCCAGCTGAACCAGCGGCACGCCATCCCCGCCGAGCGCGGCGAGATCACCGACACCAATGGCGTGCTGATGGCGACCAGCGTGGAGCTCCAGTCGGTCTTCGCCATCCCGCCGGTCACGCGCGAGGGTGACCCGCGCCGCGCCGCCCTGCTGCTGGCCCCGATCCTGTCGATCGACGCCGAGACGCTGCACGCCACGCTCACCGGCGACGCCGAATGGACGTGGCTGCGCCGCCGCGTCACCCCCCAGGTCGCCGAGCGGGTGGCCGCCCTCGACATCCCGGGGATCGGCATGCTCGCCGAGCCGAAGCGGGTCTACCCGATGCAGGGCGTCTCGCCGGGCACCACCATGGCCGCCCAGGTGATCGGCTTCGTCGACTCCGACGGCACGGGCCAGGCCGGGGTCGAGTTCGCCGAGAACGACGTGCTGGCCGGCGTGCCGGGGATCGTGTCGGCACAGGAGGACGTCGCCGGCCGCCGGATCGCGGACTCGGTCAGCGAGCTGCGCCAGCCGACCGACGGCTCGCGGCTGCGCCTGACGATCGACAGCGGCCTCCAGCACATCCTGGAGGCGCGGATCTGGGAGACGTTCCAGACCAACCAGGCGCGGGGCGCCGTGGGCCTGGTGATGGACGTCCACACCGGCGCCATCCTGGCCCTGGCGAGCTACCCGTCGTACGACGCCAACGCCTTCGCCACCGCCGACCCGGCCCTCTACACCAACCCCGCGGTCAGCCGCCAGTACGAGCCGGGGTCGGTGATGAAGGCGTTCACCATCGCCGCCGCGCTGGACGCGGGCGCGATCACCACCCGCGACACGTTCGTCGACGACAACAACCTGCGCATCGGCAAGGTGCGCATCCAGAACGCCGATCGCTACGACTGGCCGTACGGGCACGGACCGATCCGCGCCGCCGAGGTGCTCGAGCTGTCGAACAACGTCGGCGCGGCGCGCATCGGGCTCGCGCTGGGCGCCGACCGGCTGTACGAGGCATTCCGCCGCTTCGGCTTCGGCAGCCCGACCGGGATCGACATCGCCGGCGAGGCGTCGGGGACGATCTGGAACCCGCACGGGCCCAACGGCTCGGGCGACCTGACCGCCGCGCAGAACGCGTTCGGGCAGGGGCTGAGCGTGACTGCCGTGCAGCTGGTGGCGGGCTACGCGGCGATCGCCAACGGCGGGACGCTCGTCACGCCGCACGTGGTGGCCGGCTGGACCGATCCGGCCGGCGCGTACCACGATGCCACCCCGCAGCCGGCCGGCCGGATCATGCGCCAGGAGACCGCGGACACGGTGCTCTCGCTCCTCACCGGTGCCATCGACAACGGCATCGCCAAGGCGGCCCAGGTGCCCGGCTACGCCATCGCCGGCAAGACCGGCACCGCGCAGATCGCCGGACCGGTGGAGCGCACCATCGTCGACGGCCGCGACGCCGCCGGCAACCCGATCTACCGCAAGGTGACCGTGAACGAGTACATCGACGGCTGGATCGACAGCTCGTTCGTGGGCGTCTACCCGGCCAGCAACCCGCGCCTGGCGACGCTGATCCTGCTGCACCGGCCCGCCACGTGGGGCCGCTACCAGCTCGCCGAGCGGCCGGACGACGTGTTCGGCGACCTCGCGCCGCAGATCCTCGACTACCTCGCCATCCCGCCCGACCGGGCCGACGCGACGGTCGCCACCAGATGAGGCTGCTAGACTCCCGGCGAACCAGCACAGGGCCGTGCGTGCCTCCGTCGATCCGCCTCGATGACCTGCTGGCCGCCACCCGTGGCCGCCTCATCGCCCCCACCTCCGTCTCGTCGGTCGAGGGGGCCGCGGTCGACTCCCGAACCGTCGCTCCCGGCTGTCTCTTCGTTGCGCTCCGCGGCGAGCGGGTGGACGGTCACCGGTTCGTCGCCGAGGCCGTGGCCCATGGCGCCGTCGCGGCGCTGGTCGAGCGCCCGGTGCAGCTTCCCGCGGGCAGCCACGCGGCGCTGGTCCAGGTCCCCGACCCGCTCCGCGCGCTGCAGGATCTCGCCGCGTGGTGGCGCGATCGGCACGCCGTGCGCGTCGTCGGGATCACCGGGTCGACCGGGAAGACGCTCGCCAAGGAGGCCGTCGCCGACGTCGTGGCGCGCACCGAGCCGGTGCTGCGCAACGAGGGCAACCTCAACTCGGAGACCGGGCTGCCGATCACCCTGCTGCGCCTGACCGATGCGCACCGCGTGGCGGTGCTCGAGATGAGCATGTACACCGAGGGCGAGATCGCGCGGCTGGCCGAGATCGCGCGTCCCGAGGTGGGGGTCGTGCTCAACGTGCAGCCGATGCACCTCCTGCGCGCCGGGAGCATCGAGGCCATCGCGCGGGCCAAGGGGGAGCTCCCCGCCGCGCTGGGCCGCGGCGGGCTGGCGGTCCTCAACGCCGACGACCCGCGCGTGGCGGCGATGCGTGGCGCCACTGCGGCCGAGGTCCGCACCTTCGGCCTCGGCGCCGGCGCCGACGTGCGGGCGGAGGCGATCGTGACGCGCGGGCTGGCGGGCACCGAGTTCACCCTGGTCACGCCGTGGGGCGAGCGCCGCGTGCGGAGCGCCACCCCGGGGCGCCACCTGGTGCCGCATGCCCTCGCCGCCGCGGCCGTGGCCGAGCGGTTCGGCACGCCGCTCGACGAGGTGGCGGCGGCGCTCGCGGCCGGCAGCCACGCACCCCACCGCATGGCCCCGCTCGAGGCCGCCTCGGGGGCGACGCTGGTCGACGACACCTACAACGCCGCGCCGTGGAGCGTCGCGGCGGCGCTCGACTTCCTGGCCGAGACGCCGCTTCCCGCCGGGCGACGGCGCTACGCGGTGCTCGGCGACATGCTCGAGCTGGGGCCGGACGAGGAGCGCCTGCACCGCGAGATCGGCGCGCACGCCGCGCGGATCGTCGACGGGCTCGTGGCGGTGGGGGAGCGGGGCGCGTGGATCGCCGACGCGGCGCGCGCCGCGGGCCTCTCGCGGGTCGCGACCGCCCGCGACGCCGACGACGCCGCGCTGGCCGTCGAGCGTGAGCTGGCACCGGGGGTCGGCGACGTGGTGCTGCTCAAGGCCTCCCGCGGCATCGAGCTGGACCGCGCGGTGGCCGCGCTCGCCGCGGCCGGCCCCTCCATCGGTCAGCGCGGGACGCCGGCATGAGCGGCATGCTGCCCATCGTCACCGGCCTGCTGCTGGCCTTCACCGGCGTGGTGGTGCTGGGCCCGGTCTACATCGGCCTGCTCCAGCGGCTCGGCTACGGCAAGGCGATCCGCGCCGAGGGCCCCGAGCACCAGGGCAAGGCCGGCACGCCGACCATGGGCGGGATGCTGCTGGTGATCGTGGTCATGTTCCTGGCCATGGCGATGCGCATCGAGGACGCCACCACCCTCACGCCGATGCTGGCGCTGGTCGGCGTGGGAGTGCTCGGCGCGATCGACGACTACATCAACGCCCGCACCGGGATCGGCATCCGGGGGCGCTGGAAGCTGGTGTGGCAGACGGCCGTCGCGATCCTGGCGGCGTTCTACATGCAGCGCCACTTCGACATCACCTTCATCAACCTGCCACTCGTCGACCGCATCGAGATCGGTCCGATCCTGGCGGTCGCGTTCATCGCCTTCGTCATCGTCGGCGCCAGCAACGCCACCAACCTGACCGATGGGCTCGACGGGCTGGCGGGCGGGGTCCTGATCTTCAGCTTCGTGGCCTACCTGCTCATCGCCTCGGTCCGCGAGCAGCCGCAGCTGGCCGTCTTCTGCGCGCTGGTGATCGGGGCGCTGATGGGCTTCCTGTGGTTCAACGTCCACCCCGCGCAGCTGTTCATGGGCGACTCCGGCGCCCTGGGGCTGGGCGCCACGCTGGCGGTGGTGGCCACCATCACCGGCCAGCTGCCGCTGCTGGCGCTGATCGGGATCGTGTTCGTGGCGGTGACGCTCAGCGTGATCATCCAGGTCGCGTCGTTCCGGCTGCGGGGGAGGCGCGTCTTCCGCATGACGCCGCTCCAGCACCACTTCGAGCTGATCGGGTGGGCCGAGGAGAAGATCACCACCCGCTTCTGGATCGTGGCCGCCCTGGCCGGGCTGCTCGGCTTCAGCGTCTTCCTCGCCGGCGTCGGCGGCATCTGAGCCGATGCCGATGACCGCCTCGCTGCCCCCGGTGCGCACCCTGGCCGACCTGCATGGCCGGCGCGTGGTGGTGCTCGGCCTCGCCCGCTCGGGGATCGCCGCCGCCCGCTTCCTGGTGGACGCCGGCGCCGAGGTGACCGTCTACGACCGGCGTGCGGCGGCCGAGCTGACCGATGCGGTGGCCGCGCTCGGCGACCGACGGGTGCGGCGCCTGCTGGGGGTCGACTCGGCCGCGCTGGCGGCCGCGGTCGCGGAGGCCGACCTGCTCGTCACCAGCCCCTCCGTCTCGCCGCGCTTCCCGACCACCGACCCGTGGCTGCGCGACCTGCTCGCCGACGCCGAGCGGCGCGGCCTGGAGCTGCTCAGCGAGGTCGAGCTGTTCCTGCGCCTGACCCGCGCCCGCATCGCGGCGGTGACCGGTACCAAGGGCAAGACGACGACCGCCACGCTGCTCGCCGCGATGCTCGAGCGCGGCGGTGTGCCGAGCGTGCTGGGCGGCAACATCGGGACGCCGCTGGTGGAGCGCGCCGACGAGCTGGACGCCGACACGTGGGCCGTGCTGGAGCTCTCCGAGCTCCAGCTCCCGACGATCTCGCGCGGTGCCGAGGTGGCGGTCTACACCAACGTCGGCGCCGACCATATCGACCGCCACGGCAGCGTGGCCGCCTACCGGGCCGTGAAGGCGCGCCTGGCCGAGCTGTCGGCCGCGAGCGGGACGCTGGTCCTCAACGCCGACGATCCGGGGTGCCGCGAGCTCGCGGCTCGCCTGCCGGCGGCGCCCCACGTGGCGTGGTACTCGACCGAGGCCGATGCCGCGGCCACCGTGCGCGACGGCCTGCTGGTCCTCGACGGCGCGCCCCTCATGCCGGTCGGAGAGGTGCGCCTTCCGGGCCGGCCGATGCTCCACAACGTCCTCGCCGCCGCCCTGGCCGCCGCGCGGGTGGGCGCCCCGCGCGAGGCGATCGCCGGCGCGATCCGCGACTTCCGGGGCGTGGCGCACCGCCTCGAGACGGTGGGTGCGTGGGGC
>DASSPJ010000162.1:0-12467 GCA_035699665.1 Candidatus Limnocylindria bacterium | reverse complement strand
TCGGCCGCGGCCAGCCGGCGGACCCAGGCGTCGACGTGCATGAGGTGGTAGCGCTCCTCGCGGCGCATCTTGCCGGCCAGCTGGGCGAGCGGCTCGTACGATGACACGGCGAGCGACTCGAGGCGCGCCGCGTCGGCCGTTTCGTACAGGTAACGACGCGCGATGCTGAAGGCCCAATCGGTCCGCGGGTGGTCGAGCAGCGCGGCGTGGCGGTACGCGTCGGGCTCGCGGCCGTACGCGATCGCGTCGGCGTCGTCCCCGGTCAGCTCGGCCAGCATCCCGTAGAGGGCGGCGGCGTGCCCGATCTCGTCCTGGCTGACCGAGCTCATCGCCACGTCCTCCTCGAGCATCGGCGCGATGCCGGTCCACTCGGAGTCCCAGTAGCCGACCACCAGCTCGTCATCGGCCATGGCCAGGAGCAGCTCGGCGAGCGCGTCGCGGGTCGCCGGATCGAGCTCGCTCATGCCTTGTCCGAGGTGCCGGCGCGCGCCTTGGCCGCCTCGAGCTTGTGCTTGATGATGTAGCCGCCGGGACGCTTGAACGACCGGTCGAACGGTGGCTTGAGGAGATCGGGGTCGTCGAGCTCGGCAATCGCGTCGCGCGGCACGACCCACAGGCGATGGCTCTCCTGGCGGCGCCCGTAGAACTCACGCGCGTAGTGCAGGGCCAGCTCGGCGTCGGGAGCATTGACACTCCCGCCGTGAATCATCGGATCACCCTCCGCCTCCTGGCGGAAGACCTCCCAGATGCGCGACTCGGTGGGTGCGGTGCTCATCGACGCAAGCGTACCCCGCGGCCCGGCTGCGTGCGCGCAGCATGGCGAGCCGAACGTGCCCGAGTAACCCTCACCTGGTGAGGCGTATGCGGGCCGGCGCGCGTCCCCCGCCGCGTAACGCTCATCTGGTGAGGCGCATGCGGGCCGGCGCGCGTCCGCCGCCGCGTAATGCTCACCGGCTGAGGGGTAGGCCAGCCGGCGCGCGTCCCCGGCCGCATAACGCCCAGCAGCTGAGGGGTGGGCCAGCCGGCGCGCGTTCCTCCGCCGCATAACGCCCAGCAGCTGAGAACTCGCTGCAGCGGAGCGGAGCGGAGGCGACCCCTGTCAGGCGGCCGCGGCGGCTCCGCCGAGGATGGCATCGCGGACCCACTGGGTGGCCGCGAAGCTCGTGCGCCGGAACTCGAGGCGCGACTGCGACGCCGGGCCGTGGCCGGTCACCACCGCGCGCAGCTCGTCCCAGTCGGGCTCGGTGTAGTGCCATCGCCCTTCCGCCTCGTCGTAGGCGAGTGCCGGATCCGGGATCACCAGGCCGAGCTCCCGGATGCGCGGCACGTAGATGGAGAGGAACTCCTGGCGCAGCTGCTCGTTGTTCTTGGCCTTGATGCGCCAGTGCAGGTCGCGATCCTTCGCGGGATCGGTGGGCGGACCGTGCATCTGCATGAGCGGCCCCCACCAGCGGTCGAGCGCCTCCTGGACCAGGGCGCGCTGTGCATCGGTCCCGTTCATGAGCGTCAGGACGACGTCGCGCCCGTGCATGATGTGGACCGACTCCTCCCAGCAGATCTTCTTCATCGTGCGCGCGTACGGCGCATACGAGGAGTCGCGGAGCGCCTGCTGCGACACGATCGCCGCCGCGTCCACCAGCCAGGCGATGATCCCCACGTCGCCCCACGACCGCGTCGGGTAGTGGAAGACGTTGTGGAACTTGGTCTTGCCGGCCAGCAGATCGGCGAGCATCGCCTCGCGCGGCTTTCCGAGGTCCTCGGCCACGCGGTAGAGCAGCTGGGCGTGTCCGACCTCGTCCTGGATCTTGCTCGTCAGGGCGAGCTTGCGCCGCAGGTTCGGCGCGCGGAGCAGCCAGTCGCGCTCGGGCAGGACCCCCATCAGCTCGCTGTTGGCGTGCATCTCGACGAACTTGAGCACGGCGGCGCGGTAGTCGTCGGGCATCCAGTCGTCCGCCTCGACCTTGCCGCCCGACCCGACATGGGCGTAGAACGCGTCGGCGTCGCCTGGCTCGTAGGGCGGGCGTCCGCCGAGCGGCTGGATGGTATCGGTCGCGTCCATGGTGGGTCACCATACTGCAAGACCGATGCGCGTGCGCGCGCGAGCATTGACACCACGAAACGTGGTGCCCTAGATTGGCACCATGCACGACCAGCCTCGCCTGATCGGCCAGCTGACGCGCCTCGGCCTCACCACCTACGAGGCCCGCGCCTACGTCGCGCTGGTCACGCGTGACTCGTTCACTGCCGCGCAGGTCGCCCGCCAGGCCAACCTGCCACGCCAGCGCATCTACGACGTCCTGAGCACGCTGGTCGACAAGGGGCTCGCCTCGACCCGTCCGGGGAGCGTGGTGAAGTACGCGGCCGTGTCGCCCGAGGCAGCGCTGGAGCGGCTGGTGGACGACCATCGGCGGGAGCTGGCCGAGATCGAGCGCAGCGCCACCGAGATGGTGGCCGAGCTCGCCCCGACCTTCAGGGCCGGGCAGGAGCACACCGACCCGCTCGAGTACATCGAGGTGCTGCGCGACCCCGGCGCCATCAACGAGCGCTTCACCGAGCTCCAGGCGCAGATCCGCGACGAGATCCTGGTCTTCACCAAGCCGCCGTACGCCACCCCACCGCAGGAGAACGTGGAGGGGCTCGAGGTCACGCGCACGCACGTCGCGCGCAGCGTGTACGAGCTCTCCGCCCTCGACGACCCGGCGGTCGCCGCCGGCATCCGCCGGTTCATCGCCGAGGGCGAGGAGGCCCGCTTCGTGGAGGAGCTGCCACTGAAGCTGGTGATCATCGACGAGACGATCGTGATGTTCGGGATGGAGGACCCGGTGGCCGGCGGCGTGCCGCGGCGCAGCAGCGATCTGACGATCATGGTCGTCGAGCACCCGGCGCTGGCACGAACCTTGAAGACGGCCTTTCTCGCCACGTGGGAATCGGGGGTGACCATCGACGAGGCCGAGGACCGCGCATCGGTCAGGAAGGACAGGAGCGCCTGACGTTGAGCCGGCGAACGACGCCGCTCCTCCGCACCGCGACGCTGGCCCTGACGGTCCTGCTGGCCACCGCGTCGCCGGTGCTGGCCGCCCCGCATGCGACGCCGGCCTCGCCGGCCGGCACCGCGACCGCCGCCAGTCCCTCGCTGAAGCTGCGCGCCGACCTGGCCGACCTGGTCGCCGGCGCCGCCACGCTCGATCCCCGCATCGGGGCCCTCGTCCCCGGCCTGCGCGAGGGCGAGCTCCCCTACTTCGTCGTCCTCGACGCGCCGAACGACGCGGCCCGACGGGCCACCCTCGAGGGGCTCGGCGCGCGCGTGCTGCGCAGCTACCGGTCGGTGACCGCCTTCGCCGTCGTCTCCGAGCCGGTCACCGTCCTGCGCATCGCCGCCCTGCCGGAGGTCGCCTGGCTGGCGCCGGTCGAGCTGGTGGTGGCGCTCGCCGACGAGCCGCTCGCCGACCAGCAACGCGGCACCCCCGGCGACGTCGGCGCCGACGCGCTCTGGGAGGACGGGATCACGGGCGACGGCGTGCGCATCGCGATCCTCGACACCGGCCTCGACCGTGCCCATCCGGACGTCGACGATCTTGACTTCCGCCACTGGTCGGCGCCGCTCGGTGCGGCCAAGGTCGTCGACGCGCGCGACTTCAACGGCGGTGGCTGCAACCCGATGCTCGCCGATGGGCACGGGCACGGGACCCACGTTGCGGCGATCGCCGCCGGGACGGGCGAGGGGACCCCGCTCACCGACGACGATGGCCGCCATGCCGGCATCGCGCCGGGTGCCGAGCTCGCCATCGGCAAGGTCCTGACCGATGCCGGTGCCGGCATCAACTCGGATCTGATCGCGGCGATGGAGTGGGCCGCCATGCCGGCCGACCCGGCCGGCTGCGCCATCGGTGCCGACATCGTCAACCTCAGCCTGGGCTCCGAGGCGCGACCGGGACGCCTCAACTCCGACAGCGACGTCGACCTGGTCAGCCTGGTCCTCAACCGGCTGGCGGTGCGCTATGGGACGCTCTTCACCGCCGCCGCCGGGAACAGCGGCCCGTTCATCGGGAGCGTCCTCGAGGCACCCGGCTCGGCGGCGCAGGCGCTCAGCGTGGCGGCGGCGGCCAAGGACTGGGACGTCGACCACGACGACACCGCGTCGGGCGACACGTGCGCCGGCTACCGCCACCCCGCGTCGAGCTCGCCGGGCAATCCGTGCGACCTCGGCACCGGCGACCAGGGCCCGTCGCTGTCCGCCTTCTCGTCACGTGGCCCGTCGGGCGACGTGTGGCTGCGGCCGGACGTCGCGGCGCCGGGCTACAACATCGTGTCCGCGCAGGCGTCGACCGGCGCCGCGCTCGCCCAGAACGACCTGAACCGCGGCACGCGCGCGGACCCGCTGTACGCGACCGCCAGCGGCACGTCCATGGCGGCGCCGGCCACCGCCGGCAGCGCCGCGCTGCTGCTCGAGGCCTACCGGGACGCCCACGGGGCCGACCCGTCCGGGGCGTCGGGTGTCAGCGACCTCGCGGCGCCCGCCTATGTCCTGCTCCGCGCGGCGCTGATGAACAGCGCCGGCGGCGACCTCGCCGAGAGCCGCTGGATCCTGACCACCGACTCGGGGACGCGCGTGGAGTGCCCGGACCCCGATCCGCTCTTCGGCCTGTGCCGGATCGTGACCATCTTCACCGACTTCGCCAACGGCTCGCTGGTCCTGTACGAGGTGCGCAACGGCGCCGACGACCCGTACGTCGGTCCGCTCGGCGAGGGGGCGGGGAAGATCCAGGTCGAACGGGCGGCGAGCGCCCTGCGCGATGGCATCGTCATCTACAGCGCGGCAACCGCCGGCACGGCGGCCGGCACCGGCCACCGCGACTTCCAGGGGAGCTGGCAGATCGGCGCCGCGACGGCCGGCACGGGCGTCACGCAGCAGTTCGTGGTGCACGCGGCACCCGGGGCGGGCACGAGCGTGTCGTTCGCCTTCGAACCGGGCAACCCCTCCGACGGGAGCCACGCCATCCCGGTCGCGGGGACCGAGGCCTGGGCCGTGACGCTCCCCGGGCCGACGGTCGTGCCGGGCGGCGGCGACGCCGTCGTCTCGTTCGGCCTCTCGATTCCCTCCGGCGCCCCGGCCGGCGCGTACACCGGGATCGTGCGCGCGACCACGTCCGACGGCCAGGTCCTGCGCATCCCCGTCCTGGCCTCGGTGGCGCTCCACGATCCCGATCCGGCGGCCGGCAACGCGCCAGGCCCGCAGGCCACCGTTGCCAGTGCGCGCGACGTCTACGGCAAGGGCGACACCACCTGGCCCTCGGCGGTCGGCGCCGCCGGCACGGGAGCGAGCGCGGACTGGCTCGTCTACCCCGTGGACCTGGCCGCCGACCTGAGCGCGGTCACCTTCCGCGCCCACGACGCCGCCGCAGGCGACGAGACCTACGACCTGTACCTCTACGACGCCGATCTCGACCTCGCGGCCAGCACCCATCCGTTTGCCGCCCCCGGGGTCACCGACCAGGTCGCCAACGGGTCGCGCGGGCCGTCGACGGCCGCGGCGCCCCAGGCGCTGACCGTCCGCACGCCGGCCGCGGGTCGCCACTACCTGGTGGTCAACCGCGCGCGGATCGGCGGCACGACGACGGGCGACATGGGTGCCTTCGTCCTGGCCGTCGACGAGGTCCGCGGCGCCACTTCCCCCGCCGCGACGGCGCTCACCTACGACGGTGACCGCATCTTTGTCCAGGGCGAGACGGGCATCCTCGCCGCGACCCTGGTGGACGCTGCCGGTGCCCCCATCGCCGGCCGCACCGTGACCTTCACCCTCGCCGATGGCGCACCCTGCCCCGGTGGCTGCTCGGCGGTCACCGACTACGCCGGCCGGGCCATGGTCGCGACCGATCCGATCGCCACTCCCGCCGGCCTGACCGAGGTGAGCGCCACGTTCGCCGGCGACGCGCATTGGCAGGCGGCCACGGAGCGCGTCCCGGCGGTGGTGGTCGGTGCGTCGCTGCCGCCGCTCCCCGGCGGGGGTGGCCGCGTCACCGCCGGCGGCTGGCTCGCCGCCCCAAGCGGCGCGTCCGCGGACCGCGTCCACGCCGCCTTCCACGCGACCTCGGACCTTCCTGCGCCCAGCGGCGAGCTCCGCTGGCTCGACCGCCAGGCGGGCGTTGACCTGACGCTCGTCGCCTACCGCAGCCTCACCGTCAGCGGCACCGACGCCACGCTCTCGGGCACCGGACGCCTCGCGGACGGCCGCTCAGTGTCGTTCGTCCTCACCGCCGGCGACCGCGGCGAGCCCGGCAGGGGCACCGACACGCTCCGGCTCCAGATCCTGGAGACCGGGTACGACCGCGCTGGGACCCTCGGCGGCGGCAACGTTCAGCTCCACCGGTCGTAGCGCCCGCGGGCCGGACGCCGCCCCCGGTCAGTCGTGCGGCGCGCGCTTGAGGGGGCGATGCCAGCGCGCGTACGCGGCATCGCGATCGGTCTCCAGGCGGACGCGCCCGTCCGCCTCGACGGTGACCTCGCTGCGCGGCACGTAGAGGTCGACCGGGAGCAGCCCCGCGGTCCGCACGAGCAGGTAGTCGGCGAACACGGCGTCCACGACGCCGATCCGGGCACGGCCGGGGCCCTCGACGCGGGCCCCCACGGCGGGCTGGCTGTCGCTCACCGCGCCACGGTAGCGGATCCGGTCGGCATGGCAACGCGCAGCGCGCCGGGAAGCACCTCGACGTGCAGCGGCAGGCGTCCCCATGGCTCGCCGTCGAGGTGCACCGGTGCCGCATCGCCCTCGATGGCCAGCGAGCGGAAGCGCCGCATGGTCACCGCCGGGTGCGTCACGTGAGCGCCGCGGTACAGGCCCGGCAGCTGCCGCAGCGCCTCGAGCCGCGTGAGGTCACCGACCAGGCACAGGTCGAGCAGTCCGTCGTCGAGGCGCGCCGCGGGGGCGATCTGCATCCCGCCGCCGTAGTAGGCGCCGTTGGCAAAGGCGGCGAACAGGATCGGACCGTCGATTCCGACCCCGTCCCCATCGAGGGACATGCGCACCGCCGCGTTGCGATGGCGCCGCAGCTCGTCGAGCGTGGTGAGCAGGTACCCCGGCTGGCCGCGCTGCCACCACGCCCGGAGGCCGGCCATGCGGGTCGCCACGCCCGCATCGAACCCGGTCCCGCCGGCGGCAACGAAGCGCCGTGCGCCCACGGCCGTGCGAGCCAGCCCCAGGTCGATCGCGCGCGGCGCTCCGTGGAGCGCCACCGCCAGCGCGGCGAGTGGCTCGCGCGGCAGCCCCAGGGCGCGGGCGAGGTCGTTGCCGTTGCCGCCCGGCACGATGCCGACCACCGCCCGTGGCGCGTCGGCCAGCCCGTTCGCGACCTCCTGGACGGTCCCCTCGCCGCCGACCGCCACGATCCGCTCGGCGCCGGAGGCGGCCGCCTCGCTCGCCAGCCGTTCGACGTCGCCGCGCGCCGCGCTCATCCGCATCTCGGCGCCGGCGGCCACCGCCGCATCCCGAAGCCGCGCGGCGGCGCGCACCGCGCGGCCCGATCCGGCCACCGGGTTGACGATCACCACCACATTCGGCATTGCCGCCGATTCTGGGCCCGCCTGTCAACGACCTATCCTTGACCGATGCGCATCCTCCGAGGCCTCGCCACCGCCGCCGTGCTGGCGCTCGCCGCCTTCGGCGCGGTCGTGGCGGTGCAGGTGGCGCGCCTGCGCCGCCTGCGGCTGCTGCCCGGCCACCCGGGCTTCTGGATCGCGCACGTGGTGGTGCCGGCACATGGCCGCGTGACCGGCGACCGGCTGCGAATGGTCGTCTTCGGCGACTCGACGACCGCCGGCGTGGGGGTCGACGTGGCGGAGGACTCGCTCCCCTATCGCGTCGCGCAGCTGGTCGCCGACGCCGAGGATCGCCCCGTCGACGTGCTGAGCTATGGCTGGGCCGGCGCGCGCATGGCGGACGTGGCTCGCGACCAGGTCGCACGCGCGCTCCTGCCGCGCCGGACGCGCGACGCGGGCCACGCCCCACTGCGCATCGCCGACGTCGTGGTCATCGTGGTCGGCGCGAACGACGCCACCCATCGCACCCGGCCGGCGCGGTTCCGGCGGAGCCTGCGCGAGGCGCTCGGCGCCGTACGGCAGGCGGCGCCGTCGGCCCGGGTGGTCATCGCCGGGGTCCCCCGCCTGCGCGGCGCGCTGCGCGACCTCGAGCCGCTCATCGCCCTGGCGGACGCCTACGCGTCGACGCTGCGACGGATCCAGCGCCAGGAGGCCGAGCGGGCCGGTGCCGCCTACGCCGACCTGGCGCGCGACGTCCTGCCGCGCCTGCGCGGCCGGATCGATCCTGCCACGGCGCTCTCAGCGGACCGCTTCCATCCCGGACCGCAGGTCTACGCGGCCTGGGGCGATGTGATCGCCGAGGCGCTGGGGGTGCCTACGCCCCTTCCGGCGGTGCCGTCAGCGGCCGGCGCACCGGCTCCGCCAGCGTCTCGCGCTCCTGGTGACGGAAGCGGCGGCTGAGCCCCGCCAGGTCCGAGCGGAGGAGGTCGGTGAGACGCACGCGGCTGGTGCCCGCCACCGGGAAGTCGGCGCCGAAGATCGCGCGGGCGAGGTCGCCGGCGGCGGCGTCCTGGCCGGGGACGAACTCGAAGGCGTAGTGCAGCTCGCCGCTCGGCGCCTCGCGCACCGAGCGCACCGTGGCCCACAGCGAGATCGGATCCTCGGGCAGGCCGAAGGTGACGAGGTGACGGTCGCGCTCGACGAGGCGCTCGCGCGTCGCCAGCAGCGTCCCGCCGACCGAGATGTCCTGGACGCCGGCCGGGATGCCATCGACGGATCCGGGCGTGTCGACGGCAAAGCGCACGCCGGCGCGCCGCTCCCCGGCGAAGCGCAGCGATCGCACGCGGCGAATGGCCAGCCAGACCAGCCCGGCGTTCACGACCAGCCACGCGCAGGCGCCCCACGCCGCCCAGGGCTCGGGATACGTGATCGGCAGCGCGCCGAGCAGCGACAGCGCGAAGACGACCAGCGCGACGAACGAGATGGCCAGGACGGCGCGCAGTGGCGCGGGCGCGGGCACGCGGCCCCGTGCCTCCCCGGTGCGGCCCTTGGGCGTGACCGCGAAGCGCGGCACGCGGGTGGTGATCAGGGTGAGCGTCGCGCGCAGGTTGGGGGTCATGCGCACCAGCTCGAACAGGATCGAGAGCACCGGACGGTACGCCCCGCGCCCCAATCGGTAGAGCGCCAGCTGCTGGAGGGCGTAGGTGGCGCCGAAGAAGAGCGCGAAGGTGAGGCCGTCGGCCAGGATCGGGATCTGGCCGGTCAGCAGCACCGCCGCCGGCAGCAGGAGGAAGCCGAGCGTGCGCCAGGCGTCGAACCAGCCGAGCAGCGTGGAGGCGTAGGCGAGGCGCTGCCTGAAGGACAGGCCCGGCACGATCAGCGGGTTCTCGACCTTGAGCACCTGCATGGCGCCGGTCCCCCACCGGTTGCGCTGAAGCTGGTACTGGGCCGCGTTGTCGGCAGCCAGGCCGCGGGCCAGCACCTCGTTGTGGTACACGCTCTTCCACCCCGCACGGTGGAGGCGGATGGTGGTGTGGATGTCCTCGGTGATCGTCTCGACCGCGCAGCCGCCGACCTCGCGGACCGCAGCCGCGCGGACGACCGCGTTGGTGCCGCACCAGAACGCCGCGTTCCAGCGGTTCTTGCCCGGCTGGATGAGCCGATAGAAGAGCGTCTGCTCGTGGAAGTGCTCGCCGAACGTCCGCCCGCGGCCGTGCTCGAAGCTGGTGACGTTGTAGAACTCCTGGGGGGTCTGGACGACCGCCACGCGCGGGTCGCGGAAGTAGCCGAGCGTGTTGCGCAGGAAATCGGCGCGGGCGACGTGGTCGGCGTCGAGGATCGCCAGCAGGTCGGCCTGCACCACACCGAGGGCATGGTTGACGTTGCCGGCCTTCGCGTGCTCGTGGGTCGGACGGGCCAGGTAGCGCGCCCCGAGTGACTCGGCCATGCGGCGCACCTCGGGGCGATCGCCGTCGTCGAGGACCCAGGTCTCGTGAGCCGGCTCGAGGGCCACCGCGGCGGCGATGGTCGGCAGCAGGATCTCGCGCCCCTCGTTGTAGGTCGGGATGAGGACCGCGACCGTCAGGTCGGGGTTCGGCTCGAGCAGCGGCGGGCGACGGTCGATATCCCACAGGCTGAAGGCGAAGAGTGCCAGGCCGACGGCGGCATGCACCTCCAGCAGCAGCATCGGCACCCCGACGTACCACCCGTCCCAGTTGACGGTGGCAGTGGCGCGCCACACGAGGTAGGCGACCGTCACCGCCAGCGCCACGATGGCGATGAATCGGGTCAGGAAGAGTCGGCCGGGCGCCTCGCGCGGCGGCAGGCGAAGAGAGCGGACGTCGATCACGGAGTGCATTGAGCCGTGGATGGGGACCACGCGGCGATGGCCCATTTGTCCCATCCGACCCCCGTACCGGGAGACCCCGTACCGAAGGTGGTGCCAGCGGACACCACGGCCTTGTCGGATCGGGCGGTGATCTGGCATCCTGACGGCCCACGCGGGACGGCGTGCCCTCGCCCCCTCGACCCACCGCGTGCCTGAGTGGAGCGTGCTCGTGCGGCGACCCCTGGTGGCCCTCGTCGCCCTGGCCCTGGCCGTCGGCCTGGCCGGGCAGGCGACGCCTGCGCTCGGCGCCGGGCAGCCGGTCAAGGTGGCCATCATCGTCGGCCCCGTCGGGGCCGAGCTGACCCCGGTCTACATCCAGATCGCGGAGGCCGCGGCGCATGCCGCGGAGGCGCATGGGGCCACCGTGTCGCGCGCCTACTCGCCGTACGCCCACGCGCAGAACGTCATCGCCGCGGTCGCGGGCGCGAACATCGTGGTCTACCTGGGCCACGGCGTCGGCAGCCCCAACCCGTACAGCGCGCAGCCCAACCCGGAGACGACCAACGGCTGGGGCCTCAACGGCCCGGGTCGCCGGGGCGACCACAGCGACTCGTGGAAGGACGGCACGCTGAAGTACTTCGGCGAGGCCTGGATCGTCCAGCATGCCCGCCCCGCGCCAGGCTTCGCGATGATCTATTCGAACGCCTGCTACGCGGCCGGCGCCGCGGAGCCCCACATGGCGCCCGCAACCGCGGCGGAGGCCGAGGCGCGCGTGCGTGCCTACAGCCGCGCTCCACTCGCCGAGCTCGGTGCCAGCGCCTACTTCGCGACCGATTTCTTCGAGGGGGCCGCCCACCTCATCGACCGCATGCTGGGCGATCCGACGGCAACCTACGGCGACATCTTCGCCGGCGAGCAGACCTTCGACCCCAACGGGCTCACCCGCCTGGCCGATCCGGCCGGCGGACCCGGCGAGGTCTGGCTGCACCAGTCCAGCTACTTCGACGGCAAGGTCGACTACTGGTACGCCTTCGCCGGCGATCCGCTGGCCTCGCCGGCCAGCGGCATGCTCGCCGAGACCGCGGTCGCGGCCGTGCAGTCGGTCGCGGTCACGGCGCCGACCGTCGAGCTGCCCGCCCCGGCCGTCGAGGCCTTCGACGGCCGCCCGGCGGCCGCGCCGGTCGAGATGCCCGCGCCGGCTGCCCCGGCCCGCCCGCAGGTCGCCAACGCTCCTGACTGAGGGGCGTCAGCCCACCCGCACCCGGCGCTCGTGATACCCGCGCGCCCCGTCCGGCGCGGGTGACGTCCTTCGTTCCTCCTGGAGCGTGCCGTCGGCATCGGTGGCCCGCACGCGCAGGACGTGATCGCCCGGCGCCGCGTCCCAGCGGTAGATCCACTGCACCCAGGTCTCGTCGCTGATCGCCGGCCCCAGCCCCGCGGGCTCCCACGCCCCGTCGTCGACCTGTACCTCGACCGCCCCGATGCCCCGCGTCGGCGCCCAGGCCACGCCGGCCACCGCGACCTGCCCCACCGGCACCGTTCCTCCGCGCGGCACGTCGATCCGCGACTGGAGCAGGATCGGGCCGTTCTTGGCCCAGCCGAGCGGGATCCAGTAGCCGTCGACGTCGAGCGTGGTCAGCTCGACCTGGGTCAGCCACTTGGTGGCCGACACATAGCCGAAGAGGCCCGGGACGATGAGGCGCGCCGGGAAACCGTGGTCGGCGGTCAGCGGCTCGCCGTTCATGCCCACCGCCACCAGCGCGCCGGCGCCCTCGCCGGCCAGCCAGAGGGTCGGGAAGCCGGCGGTCCAGCCGTCGAACGACCGGCCGATGACCTGCGAGGCGGCGTCGTGCACGCCGACCTCGTCGAGCAGGTCGACGAGCGGCACGCCGGTCCAGCGCGCGTTCCCGACCAGGTCGCCGCCGACCTCGTTGCTGACACAGGCGATGGTCACGTAGCGCTCGACCAGCGGCCGCGCCAGCAGCTCGTCGTAGCGGAGGGTCAGCGGGCGGTCCACCAGCCCGTCGATGGTGAGCGACCACGTCGAGGCGTCGATGCGCGGGACCAGCAGCTTGGTGTCGATCCGGTAGAACTCCCCGGTCGGCAC
>DASSPJ010000161.1:0-2334 GCA_035699665.1 Candidatus Limnocylindria bacterium | reverse complement strand
CTCGGCCTCGTCGCGCCAGGCGTCGGCCACGGTGCGCACGGCCTCGATCCCGAAGGACGTGGTGACGTGCCCGGTGACGGTGTCGGCGTCGATCAGCAGGACCGCCTTGCCGCGGCGCGCCTGCATCGCGGACGCGAGGTTCGTGGCGATCGTCGTCTTGCCGACGCCGCCCTTGGGGTTGAACACCGCGATCACCGGCGCGCGATGGCTCCACGCCTCGTGGCCGTTCGCGTCGGCCTGCAGCACGGGGCCACTGCCGTCGTCCACGGTCTCGCGGCGGATGCACATGGCCTCGGCGCGCCAGCGGATCGAATCGGCCGAGTAGGGACGGGTGAAGTATTCGTCGCCGGTCTCGACCTCGAGCAGGTGGCGCTCGAACTCGGCCGGCGAGACGACCATCAGCGCGGGGATGGCGCGCGCGCCGTCGCGCAGGGTGGCCCGATAGACCGCTACTTCATCGGGGTCGGTCTCGCCGTCGATGATGGCGAGCGCGACGTCCCGCCGGCTCTCCAGCAGGGCCTCCAGCTGGAAGGGCGCCTCGATCGCGATCGCCTCGAACCCGGCCGCCATGAGCTCCGCGCGCACGGGCTCCGATTCGCTCGCGGGGAGGGCGACGACGATGGCGGGACGAGCCACTGATTGCTCCTTGGGGTCTGCTGGGCGATGTGGTCAGTCGGCGGCGTCGCGGTCCCGCGCCGCGACATGGATCGCGTCGTCGGACTCGTCGGTGATCTGGATGTCGAAGCCGGGGAGGCCCCGCACGGACGACGAGAGATGCGTCCCGAGGGTGTGCCCCACGGTGAAGATGAAGTCGCCGTCCGGCCCGGACGCGACTGCGATGTTCGAGACGCCCGGCGTGCGCCCAAGGCTGCGCTTGAAGTTGGCGATGTTGGCGACGCTGACCAGACCGGTCACGATGACCCGGCTGGTGGCGAGGTCGTTGCTCCCGAGCGGTTCTTCGTCGAGGGCGGGCGCGGTCTCGGCGACTTCGGCTTCGAGCGCCTCGGGGTTCGGCTCCGGGAGCTCTTCGGACTCGAGGTCGCCGCTGAACGAGGCGGCCTCCGCGGCGGCGGCATCGAATTCGAGGCTGCCGGCCTCGAACGGCGAGGCGGGCTCGTCGGCGGACGGCGCCCACGGCGCAGGCTCGGGCACATCCACGACCGAGGCGGCCACGTCGGCCAGGCTGGGCGGCTCGGGCATCGCCTCGGCCATCGTGGCGATTCGCGTGGGGTCCTCTTCCTCGGCCAGGTGGTCGAAGAACGCCGCCATCTGGGTCTCGAACGCCGTGACCACGGCGCCCACGCGCTCGACGCGGGTGTCCACGACGGCCGCGTGCTGCTCGACTTCACCTTCGAGGGCCTGCTTGCGGTCGGCGATGCGGGCCTCGGTTTCCTCGCGGATGCGCGCGATCTCGGCCTTCGACCATTCGCGGATGGCAGCCACGTCGTCATCGGCCTTGCGGCGCAGGTCGGCGGCCTCCTCAGTGGCGCGCGCGCGGATGTCCTCGACGACGGCCTTGGCCTCGGCATCGAAGCGGGCCATGGTCTCGGCGCGAGCGGTCTCGGCGGCTGCCAGCATTGCCCGGCTGAGGTCGGCCAGGAACTTGCTCGCGCGGCGGACCGGCTGCGCGGGGGCTGCCGACTCGGGCGCAGCGGGCTCGGGCGCAGCGGGCTCGGGCGCAGCGGGCTCGGGCGCAGCGCGCTCGGGCGCGGCCGCAACCGGCTCCTCGGGAGCGTCGGCGTCGGCGGGTTCGGTGGCGAGGGTGGGGTCGGTGGCCTCGATCATGGTCGGCGAGAACCTCAATTGGCGGGGCCAACGGACTGCCGTCCGCTCCCCCAGGAAACGCTCGGCCATCGTGTCAGCCTGGTGGGTGCGGTGCACTTGGCTAGAGGTACCAGCGGTCTGGGCCGGTGGTACCGGAAGGGTCCCTCGTGCGACGCGGCTACCATGCACGCATGCAGGCCCTGCAGCCGACGATCGAGTCAGCGCCCCGGCTCACCGACACGCTGGGGCGGGCGCTCCACGACCTGCGGATCTCGGTCACCGACCGCTGCAACTTCCGGTGCACCTACTGCATGCCCAAGGAGATCTTCGGGCGGGACTTCGCGTTCCTGCCCCGGGACCAGGTCCTGCGGTTCGAGGAGATCGAGCGGCTGGCCCGAGTCTTCGTAGGGCTGGGCGTGGAGAAGCTGCGGATCACCGGCGGCGAGCCGCTGGTCCGGCGCGACCTCCCCGACCTGGTCGCGATGCTGGCGGCGATCCGGCGGCCCGACGGCGGTGACGTGGACCTGACGCTGACCACCAACGGGTCGGCGTTGCGCGGCCTGGCGGGTC
>DASSPJ010000160.1:0-13198 GCA_035699665.1 Candidatus Limnocylindria bacterium | reverse complement strand
GACCCGATGGCTCCGCGATGCGGCCCGCGGGCGCCCGTCGCTCGCCTGGGCACAGCTGCTCGTCCCGCTGCCGGCCTTCGCGGTGCTGCTTGCGGGACTGGTGCCGTTCATCCTCCTCAAGCCCCGGTTCGACTCCGCGCCTGGCGGCGGGCTGTGGCTGTTCGGTGTTGCGCTGGCCGCGTTCGGCGCGGTGAGCGCCCACGGCGTCTGGGGGCCGGATCGCGCGGCGCCCGACGGCCACCGGACGGCGATCCTCGACGTGCGAGCCGCGTTTCTCGTCCGCCTCGCCATTCATGCCGTCTTCCTGGTCGCGCTCCTCGCCCTGGGGCTCGCCACGGCCGCGCCGGTGCTGCTGGCCGTGGCGCTGGCCATGCTGGCCCTCGAGTGGCCGCTCGCGTGGCTCGTCCGTCGCCGCCTGGCGAGCTTGGCGAGCGTGGCGAGCGTGGCGCCGCGCGGCGCGTTGCGCGGTACGCACGAACCAGAGGCCCGGCTGGGCGGAGGCCGCCACCTGGTGCGTCCCACGCACGAACCAGCGGCCTGGCTGGGCGGAGGCCGCGACCCGGTGCGTCCCACGCACCGAATGGAGGCGGAGTAGGTTCCAGAGGGGCTCGAGCGGTCCGTGCTTCGCCCGTTCGTGCGTCCCACGCACCGTGATGCCGCCGCGGCCTCAGCAGGCGGCGAGCTGGCTGCTTCGGACGATCCATCGGCGGATTCGCGCGCGATCCGCGTGGCGGGCGGCGTTTCGACGACAGATCGACGATCCATGAGCGTGAGCGGCGCGCCGGGGCGGCGCTCGAGCTCACCGTCCGACGATGGATCGTCGGAACGCGGCCCCACGGCCCGTTCCGGCGGGATTTCGACGATGTATCGGTGGCGTGGGGCCGGTCAACGCGGGCAGACCCCAGCGAGCGTGGCGAGCGTGGCGCCGCGCGGCGCGTTGCGCGGTACGCACGAACCAGCGGCCGGGCTGGGCGGAGGCCGCCACCCGGTGCGCCCTACGCACGAACCAGCGGCCGAGCTGCGCGGAGGAGGCGACCCGGTGCGTCCCACGCACCGAATGGAGGCGGAGTAGGTTCCAGAGGGGCTCGAGCGGTCCGTGCTTCGCCCGTTCGTGCGTCCCACGCACCGTGATGCCGCCGCGGCCTCCATCCCGTGCGTCCCACGCACAGTTCAGAGGCGGAATAGGCGCCGCGCCGCCTTGCTTCGCCGGTTCGTGCGTCCCACGCACCGCCCCAGCCAATGCAGTCGGCAGCGCGGCCTGCGCTTCTCCGGTTCGTGCGTCACACGCACCGCCGCATCCAGGGCGGCGCTATGGTGGGGCGGATGAGCGCTGCCATCCCCATCTCCCCCGCCGACGTCGACGCGTGCGTCGAGCGGCTGCGCGACCTGATCCGCATTCCGAGCGTGAACCCGCCCGACGGCGGGGGTGACGTGGCCGCCGGTCGGGACCCACGGGGCGGCGAGACGGCCGCCGCGACCTACTGCGCGGAGCTGCTCACCGGGGCCGGGATCGACGCCGAAGTGCTGGAGGCGGCGCCCGGGCGGGGCAGCTGCTTCGCCCGCCTGCCGGCCACGGTGCGCGACCCGGAGCCGCCGCTGGTGCTCCTCTCCCACGTGGACGTGGTGCCGGTCGACGCCGAGTCGTGGTCCCACGACCCGTTCGCCGGGGAGCTGCTCGACGGCGTCATCTGGGGTCGTGGGGCGGTCGACATGAAGGACATGCTGGCCATGGAGCTGTCCGCGCTGCTGGCGCTCCATCGGTCCGGTGCTGAGCGGCGGCGCGACGTCATCCTGGCCGCGGTCGCCGACGAGGAGGCGGGCGGCGAGTTCGGGGCGCTGCACTGGGTCCGCACGCGGCCCGACCTGTTCGCCGGGACCGATGGACGGCCCGCCGCGGCGGCCCTCAACGAGGTGGGCGGCTACCCGATCCACCTGGGGGGCAGGCGCTTCTACGCCATCCAGGTCGCCGAGAAGGGCATCGTCTGGACGCGCCTCGAGGCCACCGGGACGCCGGGCCACGGCAGCATGCCGCACGCCGACAACCCGACCGTCAAGCTGGCACGCGCCATCACCCGCCTGGCTGACGCCGACAAGCCGATGCGCCTCACCCCGGTGGTGCGCCGCTTCCTCGACGGGCTGGGGCTGGGCGAGGTGGCCGCCGCCGCGGCGGGCGGGGACGAGGCGACGGTGGCGCGGCTCCTCGCCGAGCGCGTGGCGGACCCGGTCATGCGCCGCTCCCTGGACGCCATGCTGCGCGACACGATCACCCCCAACGTCGTGCGCTCGGGGAAGAAGATGAACGTCATCCCGGGGAGTGGCGAGGCCGAGATCGACGTGCGCACGCTCCCCGGCACGGACCAGGCGGCCTTCCTGGCGCACCTCCAGGCGCTGGCCGGCGACGAGGTGACGGTCAGCGCGGTGATGACCATGCCACCGGTCGAGGCGCCGTCCGACGCCGAGATCGTCGGCCACATGGCCGACGCCCTCCGCCGCGCCGATCCCGATGGCACGCCGCTGCCGATGATGATCACCCCCGGCACCGACGCCAAGGCGCTGGCGCTGCTGGGTACGCCGACCTACGGCTTCGCGCCCCTGCGCCTCGAGCCCGACATGCCCTTCCTGTCGCTCTTCCACGCGCACGACGAGCGCGTCCCGGTGAGCGCCCTGGCCTTCGGGCTGCCGGTGCTGGCCGAGGTGATCGGGCGCTTCGTGGTCGCCGACTGATTCGCTTGCTCGCCGAGCGGGCACGCGACGTGCTCGCACCTGACCGATATACTCCGTCCGGGGTTCCCCGCACGCACGATTTCATGACCGATTCGACCGATTCCGCCGTTCCCGCGCCCTCCGCCGCGCGCAGCCATGCGTTCGTCTTCCCGGGCCAGGGCTCGCAGTACGTCGGCATGGGGGCCGAGCTGGTGGCGCGCTCCGACGCCGCCGCCGCGGTCCTCGATCGCGCCGATGCCGCGCTCGGCTTCCCGATCTCGAAGCTGATCCTCGAGGGACCGGCCGACGAGCTCAACGAGACGATCAACGCGCAGCCGGCGATCCTGGCCACCAGCGTCGCCTTTCTCGAGGCGCTCCGCGAGGAGGCGGCCCGCGAGGGCGTCGAGCTGGCGCCGCGGGCGGTGGCCGGCCACTCCGCCGGCCAGTACGCGGCCGCGGTGGCGGCCGGGGCGATCGACTTCGAGACCGCCATGCACCTGGTGCGGGAACGCGGCCGGATCATGCAGGAGCGCGGCATCGAGGGCGGCATGGGGGCCGTCATCGGCCTGACCGACGCACAGGTGCGCGAGGTCGTGGACGCCGCGCGCGAGCATGGCGAGATCAGCGTCGCCAACGCCAACGCGCCGGGACAGATCGTGCTCTCCGGCGTCATCCCGGCACTCGCCTTCGCGCTCGAGCTGTCGCGGACCGTGGGTGCCCGCAAGGCGGTGCGCCTCACGGTGAGCGTCGCCTCCCACTCCCCGCTGATGCGCCGCGCGCGCGACGAGTTCGGGCGCATCCTGGCCAGGATCCCCTTCCGCGACCCGCAGGTGCCGATGCTCGGCAACGTCCACGCCACGGTCATCCACACCGCCGAGGGGCTGCGCACCGAGCTCACCGAGCACCTCGTGCACGGCGTGCAATGGACCGCCACCGTGCGTCGCATGGTCGCCGACGGCGTCACCGACTTCGTCGAGATCGGCCCCGGACGCGTGCTGTCGGGCCTCATCCGGCGCATCAGCCCCGACGCCGAGACGCACGCCGTCGATGCGCCCGGCGGCGCCGCGCTGTGGCTCCCCGGCCGCCCCGACCCCGACGGATCGGCCGCATGACCGAGCGCCGCGCGGTCGTCACGGGGCTCGGGATCGTCTCACCGGTGGGCATCGGCGCCGAGGCGTCGTGGGAGGCGCTCGTCGCGGGCAAGAGCGGCATCGCCGACGTCACCCTGTTCGACACCACCGACTACCCGATCCACGTCGCCGGCGAGGTGAAGGGCTTCGATGCCCGCGACTACATGGACGGGCCCGACGTGCGGCGCCACGACCGCAACACGCACTTCGCGGTCGCCGCCACCGGCGAGGCGCTCCGCGACGCCGGCCTGCTCGGCGACAACGGGCAGGTTACCGCGGAGGTGGACGCGGACCGCTTCGGCATGGTGGTGGGCACCGGCATCGGCGGGATCGGGATGGTCAGCGATGGGGTGAAGACGATCCTGGAGCGCGGGCCGGGGCGCGTCTCGCCGTTCCTGCTGCCGCACATGATCCCCGACGCCGCCTCGGGCATGGTCGCCATCCAGTACGGCATCCGCGGGCCGAACATGGCGGTGGTGAGCGCCTGCGCGACCGGCGGCCACGCCATCGGTGAGGCGATGGAGGCGATCGTGCGCGGCCAGGCCGACCTGATGCTGGGCGCCGGCACCGAGGCGGTCATCGTGCCGCTCGCCTTCGCCGGCTTCCAGCAGATGCGGGCCCTCGCCTCGCCGATCGACCCCGACACCGGCGCGTACGACCCGACCGTCGCCTCGCGCCCCTTCGACGCGACCCGCGACGGCTTCGTGGTCGCCGAGGGCTCGGCGGTGCTGGTCCTCGAGGAGCTCGAGCATGCGAAGGCCCGCGGCGCGACCCCGATCGCCGAGGTGATCGGCTACGGCTCGGCGGCGGATGCCTACCACATGGCCGCACCGGCGGACCGCGGCGAGGGCAACCAGCGCGCCATGCGCGCGGCCCTGGCGCGCGCCGGCATCGGTCCGGAGGCGGTCGACTACATCAACCCGCACGGGACCGGCACGCCCATCGGCGACAAGTGGGAGACGGTCGCCATCCGCGCGGTCTTCGGTGAGCACGCCGACCGGATCGCCGTCAGCAGCTCCAAGTCGATGACCGGCCACGCGATGGGCGCCGCCGGCGCAATCGAGGCATTCGTGTGCGCCAAGGTGATCGCCACCGGCTGCATCCCGCCGACCATCAACCTGCGCCACCCCGATCCGGAGCTGACCCTCGACTACGTGCCCAACGAGGCCCGCGCTGCCGACGTGAAGGTCGCCCTCTCCAACTCGATGGGCCTGGGCGGTCACAACTCGACCCTGATCCTTAGCCGCTACGAGGCCTGACCCCGCCCATGACCCGCACCCCGCCGCCGCGTGACCCTGCCCGTCGAGCCGTCGTCACCGGGCTCGGCGCCGTGACGCCGATCGGCAACGACGTCGAGGCGTTCTGGTCGAACCTGGTCGCCGGGGTGAGCGGCGTGGCGCGCATCTCCCAGTACGACCCCTCGGCGGAGGAGGTGCAGATCGCGGCCGAGGTCAAGGGCTTCGACCCGCGGGACTGGATCGACTTCAAGGCGGCCCGGCGGATGAGCCGCTTCAGCCAGCTGGCCGTGGCGGCCGCGCGGCAGGCGATCGACGGCTCGGGACTCGAGATCGGCGACCACAACCGCGACGACATCGCGGTGGTCGTCAACACCGGCGGCGGCGGGATCGGCGACGTGGCGCTCGGCGAGCAGACGTTCCTCGAGCAGGGCGGCAAGCGCGTCAGCCCGTTCATGGTGCCGATGCTCTCGCCGTCCATGGCAGCCTGCCAGATCAGCATTCAGAACGGGACCCGCGGGCCGGTGGTCACCAGCGTGGCGGCCTGCGCCTCCGGCGTGCAGGCGTTCGTCGAGGCGCAGCGCATGATCGAGCACGGGGACGTGGACGTGGTGATCGCCGGCGGCACCGAGTCGGCGATCCTGCCGGTCGCGTTCGCCGCCCTGGCCAACATGGGCGCCCTGAGCAAGCGCAACGACGACCCGGAGCGCGCCTCGCGCCCCTTCGAGGCGGACCGCGACGGGTTTGTGTTCGGCGAGGCGGCGGGCGTGCTGGTGGTCGAGGCGCTTGAGCACGCCGAGGCGCGCGGCGCGACGATCCTGGCCGAGGTCGGTGGCGGGGCGCTCACCGGCGACGCGTTCCACATCAGCGCGCCGGACCCGTCCGGCTACGGCGCCACGCTGGCCATGCAGCGCGCGCTGCGCGACGCGCACCTCGAGCCCGAGCAGGTCGACTACGTGGTGGCCCACGGAACCTCGACGCCGCTGAACGACGCCACCGAGACCAAGGCCATCCGCGCCGCGTTCGGCGACCACGCCGATCACCTGGCGGTGAGCAGCAACAAGTCGATGGTCGGCCACACGCTCGGGGCCGCCGGGGCGGTGTCGGCGCTGGCCGCGGTGCTCAGCATCCGCGACGGGGTCATCCCGCCGACCATCAACTACGAGACGCCAGATCCGGCGTGCGACCTGGACTACGTGCCCAACGTGGCGCGCCACTCCCCGGTGAGCGTGGCGATCATCAACGGCTTCGGCTTCGGCGGCCAGAACGCGGTGGCGGTCTTCCGCCGCCCCGAGTAGCGCGCAGGCGCCATCGCTCGCCGCGAGTACGCCTCGCGGCATGACCATCGGTCCGGTGCCCGGCGCAGCCGCGCGGCCCACGATGGGACCGATGACCGAGGTCAATGGGCTCCGACTCGCCTACCGCGGCTTCGTCACCGGCCTAGCCGCCTCGTACGTGTGGCTCGCCGTGGCGATGGTCGTCGCCGCGCTGCTCACCGGCGACCCGCTCGCTCCGCTGCGGCCCCTGGCCCTCACCCTGGTCGAGGCGCAGCACGTGACCGCGTCGCTCGCCTTCGTCCTCGGCTTCGCCCTGGTCCAGGCGTCCGGCGCGGTGGTCGGGATGTGCTTCGCCTACTTCTTCGGCCGCTTCTTCACCGTGCGCAGCACCATGAACGCCGCCGCGCCGGCGTTCGCCATCCTCGCCTGGGCCCTGCTCGCCACCGGCGTCGCCGCGCTCACCGAGACCGATGCGCTCGGGCTCCAGCTGGCGCCCATCCTGGCCACGCTGGCCTACGGCATCCTGCTCGGCACCGGCATCCCGGTCCGCCGCGACGTGACCCGCGCGTCGCGCCTCGGCGCCGCCTAGACCGGCGGATCGCCCTCCACGTAGAGCTCCGGCTCCCAGCGCGGGCCGCGACCCGGCAGCGACGCCACCCAGTCGCGCAGCGCGCTCTCGGTGGTCGAGAAGGCCAGCTCGTCCCACGGGATCTCGTCCGGCCCGAAGGCGCGCACCTCGGTCGTCTCGGCGCCCGGCGCCACCTCGCCGCCGACCACGTCCGCCTCGTAGACCAGCGTCACCACGCCGGCATGCGGGCGGCTGTAGGCGCCGATGAGCCGACCAACCTGGACGCGCAGCTGCGTCTCCTCCTCGGTCTCGCGCCGCGCCCCCTCCGCCGCCGACTCGCCGAGCTCGAGGAAGCCGCCTGGGTAGCTCCAGCGTCCCAGCCCAGGCTCGATGCCCCGTCGCGCCAGGTGGACGCGGCCGGCCCGCACCGGCAGCGTGCCGACCACCAGTCGCGGGTTGCGCCACGTGACGTGGCCGTGCGGGCAGACCAGCCGCGGCCGGTGGTCCTCCTCCAGCGTCCGCGCCGTCACCGGCTCGCCGCAGGCCGGGCAGAAGGCCGGGTCCGGGCCCAGGGTGAGCGGATACTGGTGGTCCATCGGCGCCATGGTACGTGGGCCGGCCCGAGCGTACCGACGGACGCGCTGCCGCCCCACGGGCCTAACGGACACTCAGTGGCCGTTCGTGCATCCCGCGGGAGCTCCGGCCACGCAGCCGGCCGCCAGCGTCGCCAGGGTTGCCGCACCACGCACGTTCGGACACTCATCAGCCGTTACGCCCGCCCCACGGCAAGCCACCCGTGGCCGGCACGCCGGAGAGGCATCGGTACAATGCGGGGCCCATGTCCGACCCGCGCCCCGTCCAGCTCTACAACTCGCTCACCCGCCGCATCGAGCCGCTCGCGCCACACGAGCCGGGGCGGGTCGGGATCTACACCTGCGGGCCGACGGTGTATCGGTACGCGCACATCGGGAACGTGCGGAGCTTCCTGTTCGCCGACATCCTGCGCCGGGCCCTTGAGTACCTCGGCTACGAGGTGCGTCACGTCAAGAACATCACCGACGTGGGGCACATGCGCGACGACACCGACGAGGACCGCATGGAGCTCGCGGCCGAGACGGAGGGCAAGTCGCCGTACGAGATCGCCGACTTCTACACCGACGCCTGGCTGACCGATGAGGCGGCCATCAACATCCTGCCGGTGCACGTGTACCCGAAGGCGACCGAGCACATCGGTCAGATGATCGCCATGACGCAGACCCTGCTCGACAAGGGGCTCGCCTACGAGACCGGCGGCAACGTGTACTTCGACGTCAGCGCGTTCCCGAGCTACGGGAAGCTGTCCGGGCAGCGGCTCGACCAGATCCGGACCGGCCATCGCGTGGAGGCCGAGGCGGACAAGCACGACCAGGCCGACTTCGCGCTGTGGAAGCACGCCGGGGAGCATCGGCTCATGCGCTGGGAGTCGCCGTGGGGGCTGGGCTTTCCCGGGTGGCACATCGAGTGCTCGGCGATGAGCCTCGAGCACCTCGGGGAGTGGGTCGACATCCACACCGGCGGGATCGACAACAAGTTCCCGCACCACGAGGACGAGATCGCCCAGTCGGAGGGCGCCCTGGGCCACCAGGTCGTGCGGCACTGGATGCACGGCGAGTTCCTGACCCTCAACGAGGCCAAGATGGCCAAGTCGACGGGCAACATCATCCGCGTCACCGAGCTGCCCGAGAAGGGCTTCGAGCCGCTCGCGTTCCGCTACCTGGCGCTCCAGGCGCACTACCGCTCGAAGCTCGACTTCACCGAGGACGCCATGCGGGCCGCCACCGCGGGCCTGGCCCGGCTGCGCCGTGCGGCCTCCGCCGCGTCCGAGACCGATGCCGCCGCGGTCGACCTGGCCGCCCCTCCGGTGGCCGCCTACCGCGAGCGATTCACCGATGCGATCGCCGACGACCTGGGCACCCCGCGCGCGGTGGCGGTGGCCCACGAGGTCGCCGCGGCCGGTGACCTGACCCCCGCCCAGAAGCGGGCGCTGCTGGTCGACTTCGACCGCGTGCTGGGGGTGGACGTGACCGCCGGCGGCGATGCCGCGGTGGTGGAGCTGCCCGCCGGCGCCGCCGAGCTGCTCGAGCGCCGGGCCGCCGCCCGGGCGGCGCGTGACTTCGCCGCGTCGGACGCCCTGCGCGATGAGCTCGCCGCGCTCGGCGTCGAGGTGCGCGACACGCCCGACGGCCAGCAGACCACCGTCCGCCCCGGATAGGTCCGGTCGGGATCGGCCAAGTCTGGTAGGGTTGGGGTCCGTACGCCTTCCCACGATGCTCGGTACCTCCGGGGAGTGGCGACGGACCCCCGAGCACGACTAGCCTTCGTCGTACCGCCGCGCCCTGCGCGCGGTTCGACAACGGCAAACCCGGCGCGAGCCGGGGACGCAAAGCCACGGGACTGGGGCGAGGGGAGCCCGCCCAGTTAGCCGGGTTGCCGAATGGATGCTCGCAAGCGAGCCTGCCTTCGTCGCCCGAAGGAGTCCCTATCGTGCGACAGCGCATCACCGACTGGACGGCCACGTTCGCGATGGTCGCCCTGATTCCGGCCCTCGCGATCCTCATGGCTACCATGGTGCTTGCCGCCAAACCTGGGTCTGGAGCGACCCTCCGTATCGAGCCCAACGCAGCGCCTGCGTGGGGGATGGCCACGGCGACCGGATGCGGATACTCACCTGGCGAGGTGTATCTCGATGTTCAGAAGCCGGCCGCGCTCGCGTTCATGGGTACCACACCGGATGCAGATGGCTGCATAAGTCTCAGCTTCACGACCGACGAGCCGGGGATGTACTACGTGAGCACCCGCCAGATGATTCGCAACCACTGGCGGACCATGGCGACCTACACGCTTCCCGTCCAGTAGGAGACTGAGATGCCGAAAGGGCCTGGCATCGCCAGGCCCTTTCCCATGAGTGCAGCGTTCAGTAGTGGTTAGGGCAGTTCCGTAAATCCCACGTTCACGTTTGCAGGGTGATCACCGGTGTAGAGGCCGGTGTATCTCGCCGCCGTGAGCGCACAGAGCTGAGCATCGGTGAACCCGGAGGGCGCCGACCCAAATGACGACTTGGTCACCCCGTCCACCGTCACGTTGCTCTTGTACAGGTCGCTGCCCTCGCACACCAGGACGATGACCGTAAAGGTCCGGCGCGTGTTGGTGATGGTGCACGTCTTGTTCTGGCCCGCGGCGAGCGTCACGGACCCATCAGCCGCACAATCGCCACCGATGGTCGTCGTGTAGTCATTCAGATTCGTCCCCGTCCCGGCGGTCTCCCGAACGGAATGGGCTCCGATTGACACCACCTGCGCACCGGTGGTCCCGCCATCGCCGACGTTGGCACCTGTGCCCGCAGTGACGTTGTCGATCTGGAGGTTGAACTTGCCCGAATCCTCGGATGGGTTCAGATCCTTGATGACCGTCAGCGTGGGCTTGCGAGTGTTCGTGATGGTGCAGGTCTTGTTATCGCCAGCCGCGAGAGTGACCGTCCCAGCAGTGGCTGAGCCTCCGCATCCGGTTCCGCTCACGGTCGAGATGTAGCTGCTCAGGCTGGTGCCGGTTCCGGCAGCCTCAGCAAACGAGTTGGCTCCGATGGTGGCGTACTGCGAGCCGGTCGTGCCGTTATGCCCGACATCGGTCGCCCACGTTGTCCCATTGATCGACAGGTTGAACTTACCGCTGTCGTTCGTCGGGTCGAGGACCTTCACGATCGTCAGCTTCGGTCGACGCGTGTTGGTGATGGTGCATGTCTTGTTCTCGCCGGCTGCCAGCGTCACGGTTCCGGCAGCTGCGGTGCCGCCGCATCCCGTGCCGCTGACCGCTGACGTGTAGTCGAGCAGGGTGGTCCCGGTGCCGGCTGACTCAGAGAAGGTATTGGCTCCGATTACGCCGTAGACCGTGCCGGTTGTTCCGTTGTGGCCGACATCCGTTGCCCTTTGCGTGCCGTTGATGAACAGGTTGAACACGCCGGAATCGGTCGTCGGATTGAGCAGCTTGATGATCGTCAGCGTGGGTCGCCGCGTATTGGTAATCGTGCAGGTCTTGTTGTCGCCAGCTGCCAGGGTGATAGTTCCGTCGGACGCGCAATCACCAGTGATGGCGGACGTGTAGTCGGCCAGGTCCGTACCCGTTCCGGCCGCCTCACTGACGGTGTGCGCCCCGACCGAGACCTGGACGGCACCTGTGGTTCCATTGTGTCCGACGTTGCTACCCGTTCCTGCCGTCGAGCCATCTATCTGCAAGTTGAACTTGCCAGTGTCCGTCGTGGGATTTAGGTGCTTGACGACCGTCAACGTCGGTTCTTGACGGTTGGTGATTGTGCAGGTAACCGTTTCACCAACGCTCACCGAGATGTTGGTGGGGGCGCTTCCGTCACTGCAAATGGCACTAACCTGGGTCCACCCCGAGGGCACCGTTTCGGTGACGCTGTAGCCCGTCCCTGCTTGGACCTCGTAGTCGGCCGGGGTAGCGGCATCGGTGAGACTGAAAGACTCATTTGTGGAGCCTGGGCCTGTGAGCGAGAAGGCGAAGCTCTGGGCATGCCCTGCTGGCTGCGTGACCTTGTCGACGATGATGTGTCCGCAGTTCGAGATATTTACCGAGATCGGGGCGATGAAGTCCTTCACCGCGGCGGTGAAGGCATCGGACGACCGGCTCTTAAGGTAGGCGGATCCGAAGCCAGTGCACGCTCCACCGCCAGGGAGGATATCGGAGTCGGTCAGGTTGATCGCCGCCTCGCCGAACGTGCGCGCGGACAGTGTGCGGTCGGCATCTGGGGGGATCGGATCGGTCGTGGACGCCGTGTTGATCGACCCTTCGAAAAACCCGCTCAGGCTCTTCACCGTGCCCCAGCACGGGAAGCTGTGGGAGGCCTCACAGGCAGCGCCGGCTGTGTTCGGAATGTCGTCATCGGCCGCCGCCGATGCGGCAGTCACCCACACGTGATAACCCAGAACTGGGGTGGTGCCACCCTGAGCCAGGTCGTACTTGATGAGGACATCGTACGCGGTACGGACGGGGGTCACCCCGTTGGCGCTGAGTGCCGCGGACTGGTTGAACTCAAAGTCCATGTTCGTCGTGCCCGACGGCTCCTGCACGCGCTCCCATGCGAGATACAAGAAATCGGTTTGGCCTACCTTCTCGTTATAAACGTAGAAGCGGGTCAGATCGCTCTTGTTGTTCGGGATGGAACCGTCGACAACACTGGGGATCGGGCTGTCCTCCTTGGTCCCGTTACCGAACGAATCGTCATCCGCTCCGGTTGGGAGGTCGATTGCACAACCGAGGACGGGCGTCGGCGGACAGTCAATCCCTACGGTGGCCCAGTCCTTTGTTTCGCCACCCGCCTCGAAGGTCAGGTTGCCGTCGGCGGCATCGAAGCCACTCCCGTCCAGTGTCGCGAGTGCAATCGGTCCAAACGCAAACAGGGCCGCTGAGGCGACAAACGCCAACACGAGCCATCGCTGCTTGGCGCGCTGGGCGCCGGGTCTGAGAGTCATTGGGTCGCTCCTGCAGATGTAGACGGACGATGTCCAGCTCGGGCATCAATCAGGAAGTCAGGTCCGTGGCTCGTTGGTCGTCGCCCTCCGTAGCGTCGTCTCACTCCGGCTCGGGCGCGCGCGACACGGGACACCGCAACACCACCGAAAAGATGGCGCACGTGGCGGCTCGGGAGGGACGCAACGTCTGGGCAGACGGCGAGGCGGCCAACTACGCGGGGCTCGGGCACTATGCGGTTGGCCGGGAGGGGGCAGCTCGGGGATCCCCCGGAGTGCACAACCTAGTACTCGAGTACTAGGACGTCAAGAGTTTTCTGGGGAATTCTCTAGGGATCGCGGCGCAGCAGCAGCCTCGGCGCCGCAGCGTGCCCGACCACGTCCATCTCGGTATCGGATTCGGCAGCATGAACCGGCAGACCGATCCAGCCCTGGCCGATGGCAACGACCACCGCATGCGTGCGGTCGTGGATCTCGAGCTTGCGCATCGCGTTGCCGATGTGGTTCTTGACTGTCTGCTCGGCGATCCCCAGGCGCTCCCCGATGAGGCGGTTGCTCATGCCGAACGCGGCGTGCTGCAGCACGTCGCGTTCACGGGCGGTCAGGAGGTGGCGATCAGCAGGGGGTCGAGGCACGGTTCCTTCCGGAGATCTTCCCCCACGCCGTGGGAATGAACAATCCGTTGACGGTACGCGACGCGTCCCCGGTTGCCAATGCGGGTTATCCACAATCTGGGGTGCGAGGTATCGAGCAGTGGACAGAG
>DASSPJ010000159.1:0-21315 GCA_035699665.1 Candidatus Limnocylindria bacterium | reverse complement strand
AGGTCCGTGAGCGCGCGGCCGCCGGCCGTCCACCACAGCAGCAGGCTGCCGAGGGCGATGAGCGATCCCAGCAGGCCGAGCCAACGGGCAAGAATCGTCGTGACGTCGACGGACGGTGAGGTCTCCGACCCGCTGCCGGTGGGTGCCGCCTCCGTGCCCGTCGGATCCACCAGGAACGCGAAGATGCCCGCTGTGGCGTGGCCATCGACGCTCGACACCACCTGGTAGCTGACGGTGTACACGCCGGGATCCAGCGTGGGGAGGGATGCGCGGACGGTCACGCCACCGTCGACCGTCGGGTCGCCGACCCCCGCCACGGCATCCTGGGCCTCGTCCAGCAGCTCGACCGACACGGTGGCGGGGTCGACGGCCTCCGTGAAGGTCAGGACCACGGCCGCCGGTGACTCGGTCAGCGTCGCGTTGGCTGCCGGATCGGATGAGAGCAGCTCGGCATGGGCCCATGCGCCGGCCGGGCGAGCGACCGTGCCGATGACCACGAGGAGCGTCGCCGCCAGGAGCCGGCGGAGGTGAAACGTGGTGCGATGAGCGATGGTCGGCAACGCGGACTCCGGAGGGCACCGCGGCGTGGCGCGGCGGCGACGGGGCGGTGCCGAGTATACGTCCGGCGTCGCAGAGCGCCGCGTCGGTCGCAGGACTGGCCCACCGCTTGCATCCATGGTGGGCATCACACCACCAACGCGAAGGAGGAGTTCGATGGCTTCCGTTGTCGAAAGCATCGACGTCAAGGTTCCGGTCCGCACGGCCTATGACCAGTGGACCCAATTCGAGGAGTTCCCGCGCTTCATGGAGGGCGTGAAGTCCGTCACGCAGATGGGCGACACGAACCTCCACTGGGTCGCCGAGGTCGGCGGCAAGGAGAAGGAGTGGGACGCCAAGATCACCGAGCAGAAGCCGGATGAGCGCGTCGCCTGGACCAACACGTCCGGCGCCGAGAACGCCGGCGTCGTGACCTTCCACCGCCTCGACGACGAGACCACCAAGGTCACGCTCCAGATGGACGTCGACCCCGAGGGCATGGTCGAGAACGTCGGGACGGCGCTCGGCTTCCTGGATCGCCGTGTCAAGGGCGACCTCGAGCGCTTCAAGGAGTTCATCGAGAGCCGCGGGACCGAGACGGGGGCCTGGCGCGGTGACGTCGAGGCCGCCGCGCAGCGCTAGACGGGGCGGGCCGGCGGCCGCGGCGCCGCCGGCCACGTCCGAACGGAAGGAGGTCACTCCATGACCGATGAACCGCGCGACCGTGTCGACGGCGCGCTGACCGGCGCGACCGGCGACCTGCTGCCGCCCGAGGCGGACGAGGCGTTCGTCCCCGCCGAGCGGCGCGCGATCGAGGACGACGCCCAGCAGGTCGCGGTCTCGGGCTCGATGCATCGCCAGGCGGACGAGCTGCGCCAGGGCGCCGACGCGGCCACGGCCGGTGGGGGCTACGGCGGCAGCCACGGCCTGGCACCGGACGACCCGAACTACGCCATGAGCGAGGCCACCTACCCCGAGCCGGCCAGCCCGCCGGTGGACCCGGTCAGTGGCAGCGACGAGCGCATCGACCCGGCGGCCGACCGCTACTGATCCGTCAGGCGGCCGACCGTCGCCGGCGCGTGGACCTCGCCCTGCGTTTCGCCTTTGGCGCGGCCCGGCTGCCGCGCTTCGACGCCTCGACGCTGGCCTGGAGCGCCTCCATCAGGTCGATCACCTTCGGTGAGGGCTTGCGACGCTTCGCGTTCCGCGCCTCGCCCTTCAGCTTGCGCTGGATGAGCGCCTCCAGCGAGGCGCGGTAGGTGTCCCGGTACGCGGTCGGATCGAAACGGTCCGCCAGGCTGGCCACCAGCGACTCCGCCATCTTCAGCTGCTTGGGACGCACCGCTGTCTCGGCGCCCGCGGGCAGGTCGAGCGCCCCGGTGGAGCGGATCTCGTCCGGCCAGAACATCGTCTCCAGCATGAGCGCGTCCTCGTACGGCCGCAGCGTGGCCAGACGCTCGCGGGTGCGGATGGTGACCCGCGCCAGCGCCAGCCGCTTCGTCTCCTCCAGCGCGCGGCGCAGCAGGCTGAAGGCCTTCGCACCGACTTCGGACGGTTCGAGGAAGTAGCTCTTCTCGAAGTACACCGGGTCGATCTCGTCGGCGGGCACGAAGTCACCGATCTCGATGGTCGTGCTGCTCGGCGGCTTGGCCTCCTCGATCTCCTCGGGCTCCAGGACGACGAACTCGCCCTTGCTCACCTCGTAGCCGCGGACGAGATCCTCCCAGGCGACCTCCTTGCCGTCGGCCGTGCAGACGCGCTTCTCCTCGATGGGCGCACCGTCGGCACGATGCAGCATGCGGAAGCGGACGTCCCGCGGCTGCGTGGCGGAGTAGAGCTTCACCGGGATGGTGACCATCCCGAAGCTGATGGCACCGCTCCAGATGGCGCGCATCGGCCTAGTCCGTCGGGTGGGCGACCGCGCTGTCGTCGCCGATCTCGATGCCGTGGCGTCGGGCGGCGGCGACGATCTTGCGGCGTGCCTCCTCCTTTGCCGTCTTCGAGTGGAAGTGCGTCTGGCTGAAGCGGGCCATGGCGTTGCGGACGTGGCTCTCGTCGTGGATGGGGAGGTGCTCGCCGCCGTCCCGATCGACGTAGGCAAACTGGTCATTGCGGAGGCGCTCGCGCTCCCGGGTGCTCAGCTCTGGCATCGGTCTTGCCTCATGCGTGTTCTGCCATGGGGGTGGCATGCGGCGTGCCGGACCGGGCACGCCGCTTGCTTACCGAGCGAGCATGCAGCCGCTCCCTCCCTCGCTCGAACGCCCGGCGGCCTCCGCGCCGGTCCCCGATGCCCCGCCGATCATCGAGATGGACGGGGTGTCGCGGCACTTCGGGGACCTGGTGGCCGTCCATGACGTCAGCCTGACCGTTCCGCAGGGCACGATCCTGGGGCTCATCGGTCCGTCCGGCTCGGGCAAGACGACGATCATCCGGATGCTCACCGGGACGCTCGGGCCGACCGCCGGACGGCTCAGCGTGCTGGGCCAGGAGCCGCTCAAGTTCACGCGCCAGGCGCGCGAGCGGATCGCCTACATGCCACAGCTGTTCAGCCTGTACCCCGACCTCACCGCTGCGGAGAACATGAACTTCGTGGCTGCGCTGTTCGGGGTGCCGTGGTGGAAGCGCTCGCGGCTCATCAAGCGCTGGCTCTCCGTCGTCGACCTGTGGGACGCACGGCACCGCCCCGCGCGCGACCTGTCCGGCGGCATGCAGCGCCGGCTCGAGCTGGCGTGTGCCCTCGTTCACAACCCGCGCGTGCTCTTCATCGACGAGCCGACGGCGGGGATCGACCCGCTGCTGCGCCAGAGCATCTGGGACGAGCTGCGCTCGCTGCGCGACGACGGGGCGACGCTGCTGGTCACGACCCAGTACGTCGGCGAGGCGGTGTACTGCGACCGCGTCGCGCTGCTCGCCGAAGGGGAGCTGATCGCCCTCCAGGAGCCGGAGGAGCTGAAGCGCTCCGCGTTCGGCGGCGAGCTGCTCCAGATCAATACCGTCAACGTCGTCGACGACGACAGCCTGCGGGGCGTGGAGGGCGTGCGCGAGGTGCGCCAGGCCGGGCCGCGGCAGCTCATCGTGGTGACCGACGACGCCGGCACCGCCGCGCCGCGGATCATGGACGCGCTCCGGGAGGCGGGCGTCGAGGTGCGTGAGATCTCCGAGTACCAGGCCAGCTACGACGACATGTTCACCACGCTCGTGCAGCGCCGCCGCACGGAGCGTGAGGACGGGCAGCCGGTCCACCCGGAGGCAGTGGCATGACCGGCGTCCTCAAGAGCCTCATCCGCGTCACCAGCTTCATCGGCAAGGAGCTCCGCGAGCTGCGCCGCCGCCCCGGCGTCATCGCCACGCTGGTCCTCGGGCCGCTGCTGGTGATGATGCTCTTCGGAATCGGCTACACCGGGCAGCGCACCCCCTTCCTCGCCGACGTCGTGCTGCCCCCCGATTCGGGCCTGCCCACCGACCCGGCCTTCTACCAGGACATGGCCGAGGACCGCATCACGGTGGCCCAGGTCGGCACCGACCGGGAGGCCGCCGTCGAGCGGCTGCGCCGCCAGGAGATCGGCCTGGTGGTGGTCGCGCCCACCGACGCGGAGGCGCGCCTGCGCGCCGGCGAGCAGTCGGTGATCGAGGTCTACTGGAACGAGGTCGACCCGCTCGACGATGGGCTGGCCCGGCTGGCCATGCAGATCATGGTCGGCGAGCTGAACCAGGAGATCATCCGCCGCGCTGTTGCCGAGGGGATCCAGGTCGCCGATGCCGAGCTCGGCCAGCCGGTGGAGCTCGATCCGAACGTCATCGCCGAGCCGACGCGCGCCGAGGAGCTGAACGTGGCCGAGACGTCGCCCGCCACGATCGCCTTCTTCGGCCCCGCGGTCTTCGCCCTGGTGCTCCAGCACCTGGCGGTCACGCTCACCGCCCTGTCGCTGGTCCGCGAGCGCCTGAGCGGCCAGATGGACCGCTATCGCGTCTCGCCCCTCAACTCCTCGGAGCTGCTGATCGGCAAGTACGTGGCATACGCCTTCTTCAGCCTCATCATCAGCGCCCTGGTGGCGGGAGCCATGGTCGCCTGGCTCGGCGTGCCGAACCTGGGCGGCTGGCCGCTCATGCTCGGGATCGTCATGCTGCTGACGTTCGCGTCGCTCGGGCTCGGGATCCTGATCTCGCTGGTCGCCGACTCGGAGCGCCAGGCGGTGCAGCTCTCGATGCTGGTGCTGCTGGCGAGCGTCTTCTTCTCCGGCTTCGTGCTCCCGGTCGAGGACTTCATCCCCGCCGTGCGGCCGGTCGCCTACGCGCTGCCGGTGACCCACGGCATCGCCACGCTCCAGGAGGCGATGCTGCGCGGCGAGGTGCGGTCGCTGTGGATGCTGGCGACGCTGGCCGGCATCGGGGTGGCCCTGTACGTCATAGCCCTGGTGCGTCTGCGGCGGATCGTCCACCGAGTCGACTGAGGGCCAACCCCGCGGCCACGAGCCCGGCCGCCTGGACGGCGAGCAGCGCCACCAGGCCGGCGATGGCCGGCACCAGGGGCGGCAGGCTGCGCGGCTCGGCCAGCTCGTCGAGCTGGTCGGCGAGGCGCCCGAGCTCACGCTGGATCGCGTCGAGGTCCTCGCCGTTGCCCTCCAGCGCGCCGCCCATCGTGGCCAGCGTCTGCGCGAGGCCCTCGAGGTCCGCCGCGCTGGCCTCGAAGCCGCCGGACAGCGCCACGAACGGCTGCGTGCCGAAGACGTTGATGCTCATCGCGGCGGCCAGGTCGCGCGCGGTCTGCGCGCTGCGGCCGGCCAGCGCCGCCGCGTCGCTCGTGGCGGCCACCGCCTCGCCGAGCGACGCATCGAAGCCGTCGAAGGCCTCGGCCGACCGCCGGGCTGCCGATGCCGCGGTGGCCAGCGTGGTCTCGGTCCGGTCGAGGAGGGCATCGACCCGCGCCAGCCCGGGCACCGCCAGGACGGCGAGGAGGATCGCCGCCACCAGGCCGACGACGCCGGCCGCCAGGACGGCTCGGGCAAGGATGCGCATCGGTCTCAATCCTCGGCGAAGAACGGGTCGTCGCCGTACACGTCGAGCCAGCGGCGACGCATGAGGCGGATGGTGGCGACCACCGCGTCGGACGGGGTGCCGGCCGGCAGGAGCCCGGCGATCGCCGCGCGGACCGGCTCAGCGCCCTCGATGCCCAGCAGCGACAGGTAGTCCGCGACACGACGCGCCGGCGTCTTGCCCTCGCCGCGCATCCGCACCAGGACGTCCGCCTCGTGCTCCATCGCGCCGGCGTAGTCGGTCTCCGGGCGCTCGATCTCGGCGAGCAGCGCCGGCACGTGGTCGAGGCGCGGGTCGGAGTATGCCCAGCGCACGAAGCTGTCGAGCGGGCCCGGCGTGCGGTCGTGGTGCTTGGCGTGGAACTGCTGGAGGTAGCGCCGCCGCTCGTCCTCGGTCCGCGTCAGCGCGATCTGCACGATGTGGCGCATCTCGGGGGTCCATCGGCGGAGCGACTCGACGAACTGGCGAAGGGTGAGCGATCCGGCCGGCTGCGGCTGAAATCGGTGCTCGTGGACGGGCTGCACAGGGCGCCTATACTACCGGCCGTGCGCCCCACGAATGCCGGATGCCGTGTGCCGGCGCCCCACTCCACCACGCCCGCGACCGCCGCCGCCTGCCCACGATCGGCCCCGGGATGCGGCGCCTGAGCCGGCGCCTCGGCCTCGTCGCGGGGCTTGCATCGCTGCTCGTGGCGGCGGGGCTGCTGGGGCGGGGGAGCGTCGAGGCGGCGGGTGAGCCGCTGCGCTACCTCGGCGGCGAGATCGGGACGCTGGACCCGGCCTTCATCGGCGACGCGTCCGACGTGCAGCTGCTCATGCAGCTGTACGCCGGCCTCACCCGCCTCGACGAGGAGGGGAACGTCTACCCGTCGCTCGCCGCGTCCTGGACGCTGAGCGACGACGGGCTGACGTACACGTTCACGCTGCGCGACGGCCTCACCTTCTCGGACGGCGCGCCGCTCGAGGCGCAGGACGTGCGCCGCTCGTGGCTGCGGCTGCTCGACCCGGCGGTCGGGGCGTACGCCCCGGGGATGCTCACCGTGGTGCGCGGCGCGACCGAGCGTCTCGCCGGCGGCGATGAGGACCGGGTCGGGATCACCGCCACCGATGCCCGCACGCTGGTCGTCGAGCTGGCCCACCCGGCGGGCTACTTCACCGCCATCACCGCCACGCCGGCCACGTTCGTGGTCCCCCGGGCTGCCGGGTCCGACGACGGGTGGCAGTCGGTCGACGGCTTCGTCGGCTCCGGCCCCTACGTCGCCGACCGGATGGACGGCGAGGACCTCGTCCTGCGCGCCAACGAGCGCTACGTGGGCGGGAGCCCGCCGATCGAGGAGGTGCGCTGGATCGGCCGCCTCGACGGCGATGCGGTCGAGGCCTTCAGCGCCGGTCAGATCGATCTCAGCGGGATCGGCTCGTTCGATGCCTCGTGGATCAGCTACGACCGTGACCTCGGCCCCAGCCTGCAGCGCGGCGCGGCGCTCTCGACCCAGTACTTCGGGTTCGACACCACCCGGCCGCCGTTCGACGACGCCCGTGTCCGCCGCGCGTTCGCCCTGGCGCTCGACCGGGATCGGCTGGTCGAGCTGTCCGCGGGCAGCGGAGCGCGCGGGGCGGGGAGCGTGGTGCCACCGGCGCTGTGGCCGTCGGACGCGTTCGGCGCGCCGGATCCCGCCGACCTCGACGAGGCGCGCCGGCTCCTCGACGAGGCGGGCTACGCGGTGCGCAGCGAGCTGGGCACGATCACGGTCAACGGGACGGGCCTCGGCGTCGCGCCGGCAGTGGCGGTGTGGGAGGAGGAGCTTGGCGTCGACGTCCAGGTCGAGGTGATGGACTTCGCCGACTACCTCGCCACGCTGCGCACGAATCCGCCGCAGGTGTTCACCATCAACTGGATCGCCGATTACCCGTCGCCGCATGCGCTGTACGGGCTGCTGCTGCTGCGCGGCGCGCCGGACAACGACGGCCGCTGGGTGGACGAGACGTTCGTCGAGCTGCTCCGCGCCGCCGCGGAGGCGGAGGATCCCGACGCGCAGGCCGCGGCGTACGCCGAGGTGGACGCTCGGGTCCGGGAGGAGGCGCCGCTGGTCCCCTGGTCGTACGACGAGAACTGGTGGCTCGTGCGCGACGGGCTGCGCGGCACCGGGCAGCTCACGATCGGCCTGCTCGACTTCGGGAGGCTGTCGTGGGACGACTGAACCGATGGCGACCACTCGCCGCCGTCGCCCTGCTGGCCACGCTGTCGACCCTGGCACCCGCCCGCCCGGCGGCCGCCTTCAGCGGCTTCGGTGCCACCAGCGCCGATGCCACCTACGGGGTCGAGATGGTGTTCACCGTCGCCCTCCAGGGCGGGGCGCCCGAGCGGCTCGAGGTGCTCCTCGACTTCGGCGACGATGACGCGACGTTCGTCGCCCCCGTCGAGCCCGACGGCTCGAGCGCGACGTACCGATGGGACACCGAGCGCGATCACGTGACCCCCAACACGCCGATCACCTACCGCTGGCGCGCGACGGAGGGCGCGCAGATCACCCTCAGCGCGCCGGGCGAACTGCTCTACGACGACGATCGCGCCGGTCTGGACTGGGAGACGGCCCGCATGGGCCAGGCGACGGTGCACTGGTACGGGGACGCCGAGGACCAGGCGCGGCGCTTCGGCGAGCTCACCGCCGACGGTGCGGCGCGGGCCGAGGAGACGCTCGGGCATGAGCTGGCCGGGCCGATCGACATCTTCGTCTACGACAGCCAGGAGGAGTTCTTCGGGGCGCTGGGGCCGGGCGCGCGCGAATGGACCGGTGCGGCAGCGTATCCCGAGCTGCGCACGGTGTTCATGTGGCTCGGTGGCGGCGACAGCGCCTACCTGGAGACCGCGATCGTGCACGAGGTGACGCACGTCGTCTTCTTCGACGCCACCGACAACCCGTTCGGGGAGCCGGCGCGCTGGCTGAACGAGGGCTTCGCCAGCTGGTCGGAGCAGCGCAACGCCGATGCGGAGCGCTCGCTCGTCGAGTTCGAGGCCGGTGACGGCCTGTTCGCCTTTGCCGCCATTACCGAGCAGTTCCCGATCGGCGATCGCGGCGCGCGGCTGGCCTACGCGCAGGGCGCGGTGATGGTCGACATGCTCATCGACGAGCACGGCGCCGAATCGATCGCGCGCCTGACCGCGGCGTACCGGGACGGCGCGACCGACGACGAGGCGCTCGCCGCGGCCGCCGGGTCGCCGGCCGACGAGCTGTACGCCGCCTTCTTCGCCGCGTTCGGCGTCGACGAGCCGCAGCCGGTCTCGCCGCGCCCCATCCCGCCATCGGACGTGACCGTCCCCGGCTCGTCGGGCGCACCCCGCGCCAGCGGCGATGCCACCCCGGGCAGCGGCGGCGCAGCCGACGACGACGCGGATGCCGGGGCCGTCGTGATCATCGCGATTGCCGTGCTGGCGGTCGCGCTCATCGGCACCGGGGTGTGGCTCAGCCGGCGCGCCGACCGCCGGACGAGGACCTCGTGAGCGGCCACGCGCTCGGTCGCCCGCCCGCCCGGCGGCGGATGTCGACCCGCACGCAATGGGTCATCAGCGTCGCCATGGCGCTCGCCACGGTCGGCTTCGTCGGCGCGGCGCAGTTCAACTCATCGGTCGAGCGCACCGCCTTCACCACCTCGGCGCAGGAGGTGCTGGCGATCCAGATCGGCCAGCTCGAGGCCGAGCAGCAGGCGCTCCAGGACCAGCTCGCGGCGGTGAACGCCCAGATCGAGACCTTCCAGGCCTCGGCTCCCGGCTCGGAGGCCGATCTCGCCGCGCTCAACGCGCGCCTCGCCACCGCCCGCGCGGCGGCAGGCCTGACCCCGCTGCGCGGCCCCGGCGTGCAGATCGAGATCGCCGACTCGCTGCGCCAGGTGCCGCCCGGCGAGTCGGCGGCGAACTACCTGGTCCTCGCCGAGGACCTGCGGGCGATCGTGGTCGCGCTGTGGGCGTCCGGGGCCGAGGCGATCGCGATCAACGGCGAGCGGCTCGTGTCGACCACCTCGATCCGCGCGGTCGGCAACCCGGTGCTGGTCAACGACAGCTACCTGCAGCCGCCATTCGTGATCCAGGCGATCGGCCCGCCCGAGGGACTCGCCGCCTTCGAGTCGCACCCATCGTTCCTGTCGACCGTGCAGCGGCGCATCGATGCCTTCGGGCTGGAGTACGCGTGGGCGACCATGGACCAGCTCGACCTGCCTGCCTTCGTCGGCACGCCGACATTCCGCGAGGGGGTCCCGGTGCGCCCGGAGGGAGGCGGCTGATGCGCGCGCGCACGGCCCAGCTGAGCCTGTTCGGCGTGGCGATCCTCATCGGCCTGCTGCTGGTCGGCCAGCTGCGCAGCCAGCAGCGCCCGGTCGAGCTGCGCTCCCTGGCGCCCCAGGAGCTCTCGGCGCTGGTCCAGAGCCTGTCGACCCGCAACCGGGAGCTCCAGGCCGGTCTTGCCGCGCAGCGCGAGCAGCTGGATGGCTACCAGCGGGCGCAGGCCGAGGGGCGCAGCCGCCTCGAGCTCGGCCAGCAGGAGGTGCTGGCCCTGAATGCCTTCTCCGGCGTCGGGGCGGTGCAGGGACGGGGGATCCGCATCGAGGTCGACGGCTTCCTGGACTGGATCGCGGTCAACGACCTGGTCAACGAGCTGCGCAACTCGCGCGCCGAGGCGATCGGCATCGACGGGGTGCGCGTGACCGGGCGCACGGTTGCCGTTCCCGGCGTCGACGGGGTGGTGATCGACGGGACGACCATCGGCGCGCGCTTCGTGGTGAGCGCGGTCGGCGACCCCGAGGAGCTCTACGCCGCCATCACCGGGCCCGGTGGCATCAAGGACCAGCTCGAGCAGGTCACATCGGTCACCATGACCCTGCGCGAGGTCGACCTGGTGGTCGTGCCCGCCACCGCGCGCGAGCTCGCCTTCAACGTCGCACAGCCAGTGGAGTGACAGGATCGATCGTGGACGACCTGCTGAACCGAGCCCTGGATGCCGCCACGCGCGGTGGGGCGTCGTATGCCGACATCCGCGTGGTGTCGCGCGAGTCCGAGACGCTGACCGTCAAGAACGGCGCGCTCGAGAGCGCCACGGCCGGCGAGAGCGCCGGTTTCGGGGTGCGCATCCTGCGCGACGGCGCGTGGGGCTTCTCGTCGAGCGCGCGCCTGGACGCGGACGAGGTGGAGCGCGTGACGCGCGAGGCCCTGGCCATCGCGGCTGCCTCACGACTGGCCTCGCGCGAGCCGGTCCGCCTCGACGACAGCCCGCCGGTGGTCGACCGCTGGACCAGCCCGTTCCGCGAGGATCCGTTCGGGATCGGCATGGACGAGAAGCTGGCGATCCTGTTCGCCGCCGACGAGGCGATGGGACGCGTCCCCGGGATCCAGGTGCGCGAGGGGATGATCGAGTCGGGGCGCGAGCGCAAGACGTTCGCCTCGACCGAGGGGGCGCGGATCGAGCAGGAGATCGTGGAGGCCGGAGCGGGGATCGAGGCCACGGCCTCCGACGACCACGACTCGCAGACGCGCTCCTATCCCAACTCGTTCGGCGGCCAGTTCAAGACCGGCGGGTTCGAGGTCGTGCGCGAGATGGACCTCGCGTCGCACGGCCAGCGCATCGCCGAGGAGGCGGTCGCGCTGCTCTCCGCGCCGCAGTGCCCGTCCGGCGAGATGACGGTCATCATCGGCGCCAGCCAGCTGGGGCTCCAGGTGCACGAGTCGTGCGGCCATCCGATCGAGCTCGACCGCGTGCTGGGCATGGAGGCCAGCTTTGCCGGCACCTCGTTCCTGACGCTCGACAAGCTCGACGCGCTGCGCTACGGCAGCGAGATCGTCAACATCGAGGCCGATGCGACCGCCGCCGGCGGGCTCGGCACGTTCGGGTACGACGACGAGGGGGTCGCCGCGCAGCGCGTCCCGATCGTCACCGCCGGGCAGTTCGTCGGCTACCTGACCAATCGCGAAACGGCCCCCATCGTCGGACGTCGCTCGATGGGCTCCAGCCGGGCCTGGGGCTGGAACCGGATCCCGCTGATCCGGATGACGAACATCAACCTGCGCCCCGGCGACGCCGGCACGCTCGAGGACCTCATCGCCGACACCGATGACGGCATCTACTTCGACACGAACCGGAGCTGGAGCATCGACGACCGGCGCCTGAACTTCCAGTTCGGGACGCAGGCGGCGTGGCGCATCCGCAAGGGGAGGCTCACCGAGCTGGTGAAGAACGCCACGTACACCGGCATCACCCCGCAGTTCTGGGGCAGCTGCGACGCCATCTGCGGCCCGTCGGAGTACACCCTGTGGGGGATTCCGAACTGCGGCAAGGGTGAGCCGATGCAGACCGGCCACGTCGGCCATGGTGCGGCACCGGCCCGCTTCCGCAACGTGCGGGTCGGGGTGGGGTCGTGATGAGCAGGCGCGGCGATCTCCACGATCCGGCCCGCATCGACGCGCTCCTCGAGCGGGCCGTCGCCGCAGCCGGCGACGGGGGAGAGGTGGAAGCCACCTATCACGCCACCGACTCGGCGCTGACGCGCTTCGCCAACTCGCGCATCCACCAGAACGTGGCCGAGCACGACGCCATGATCCGGCTGCGTGTGATCCGTGACGGGCGCACCGGCGTGGCGGGGACCAACCGTCTCGACGAGGAGGGGATCCGCGCCGCCGCCGCCCGCGCCGGCGAGATCGCCGAGCGCGCGGCGGCCAACCCCGACCAGCCGCCGCTCCCGCGCCCCGACGGGGTGGTCGAGCCGGAGGCGGGGTACGCGGCGGCCACCGCGGAGGCCGACCCGGAGCTGCGCGCCGCCGGCGCCAGCGCGGTGATCGCCGCCGCCGACGATGCCGGGCTGGAGGCATCGGGCGCCTTCACCACCGAGGCCAGCACGCTCGCGGTGGCGAACTCGGCGGGCGTGCGCACGCGCCAGCTGCACACCGCGGCCAAGCTGCTGACGGTGATGATGGGCGACGGCGGCGCGTCGGGCTACGCCCAGGCGTTCGGGTGCGACGTCCGCGAGATCGACGCCGCGGCAGTGGGCGAGGAGGCGGCGGACCGTGGCCGCCGCAGCGCCGGCGCCATCGACCTGCCCGCCGGCGAGTACGACGTGGTCCTCGACCAGTACGCCGTCGCCGGCCTGCTGGAATACAGCTCGCTCTACAGCTTCGGTGCGCTGGCGGTGGAGGAGGGGCGCTCGTTCATGACGCTCGGCGAGCAGGTGATGGGCGATAACGTCAGCATCTGGGACGACGGTACCGATCCGACCGGCATGCCCTCGCCGATCGACTTCGAGGGTGTCCCGAAGCAGCGCGTCGACCTGATCCGGGACGGCGTGGCGACGGCGCTGGTTCACGACTCGGCGACGGCGCGCCGGGCGGGCGTGGCCTCCACCGGTCACGCGCTGCCCCAGCCCAACACCACCGGGCCGGTGGCCTGGAACCTGTTCATGGCCCCCGGCTCCTCCTCGCGCGACGCGCTGCTGGCCGGAATCCGGCGCGGGCTGCTGGTGACCCGCTTCCACTACATCAACATCGTCCATCCCAAGAAGGCGATCCTGACCGGCATGACCAAGGACGGCACCTTCCTGATCGAGGACGGCGAGATCGTCGGCCCGGTGCGCAACCTGCGTTTCACGCAGTCGATCCCCGAGGCGTTCAGCCGCATCGAGGCGATCAGCGCCGAAACGCGGCTCGTCGGGGCGGAGTACACCGGCGTGCATTGCCGGGTGCCGGCGGTGCGCATCGCGGGCTTCACCTTCACCGGGACCACGCCGCGCGAGGAGCCCGCCTGACCGATGGCCGCGGTCGACCTCGCGATCGATGACGTCCTGCGCCTGCGCAAGGCCCATCCATGCGGCAGCCACGAGTGGCGCGTCGTGCGCCTGGGGGCGGACATCGGCCTGCTGTGCGGTGGCTGCGGGCACCGGATCCTGATGGATCGCCTCGACGTGGAGCGGCGCTACCTGGCCCACGTGTCGCGCGGCGCCGACGCGCCCGGCGCGGAACGGGCACCCTAGCCGCCGATGGCACACGACCTCCCGACCCACCTCGGCAGCCAGGATCTCTCGGGCGCCGGTGGCGTCTTCCGCAATCGGGCCTTCCTCGCGCTGTGGTCGGCCCAGGTGCTCAGCCAGCTGGCGAGCAACATGGTCCTCGCGGCGCTCATGTCGATCGTCTACGGCGCGACCGGATCGAACACCGCCAACGCGCTGCTGATCCTGACCTTCCTCGTGCCGGCGGTGATCTTCTCGGCCATCGCCGGCGTCATCGTCGAGCGCACCGACGCGCGGATCATCATGCTCGGCAGCAACATCCTGCGCGCCGCCGGCACGATCCTGTTCATCTTCGTCGGCGCCGACAAGGCGACGGCGAACGTGCCGCTCATCCTGGTGATCAACCTGGTGCTGGCGAGCGTCACCGCGTTCTTCGCGCCAGCCGAGCTGACGGCGCTGCCGCGGATCGTCGAGAAGCGGCATCTCATGGTCGCCAACTCGGTCTTCGTGCTGACCATCAACGCCACCTTCGCCATCGGGTTCGGCTTCCTGGGACCGCTGCTGCTCACCGCCACCGGCAACGCGGTGGCGGTCTACCTGGTCGTGGCGGTCATGTTCGGCCTGGCCGCGGCGGCCATCGTGCCGCTCGCCACGGTGCCGCCGGAGGGGAGCGCGGCCCCCGCCGGCGGGGCCGCGGGTCGCGCGCTCCGTGAGCTCGGGTCGCAGCTCGCCGAGGGGGTCGCCTTCGTGCGGCGCACGCCGCGCATCGCGTGGAGCCTCTCGTACCTCGGCGTCGCAGCGAGCCTGATCGGGGTCATGGGCGCCATCGGTCCCGGCTTCACCAAGGAGATCCTGCGGCTCTCGGAGGAGGACTTCTTCTTCATCATGGGGCCGGCCGGGCTGGGGGCGGTGCTGGGGATCCTGTTCCTCAACGCCTACGGGAAGGGCCTGCCGCGCCGCCTGGTGATCGACCTCGGCCTGGTCGCCATGGGGATCACCCTCATCGGCCTGGCGGTCGTGAAGCCGGTGACGCTGCTCCTGGCGCCCGCGGTCGAGCCGATCGAGTCGACGCTGCCGACCCTCCTGGCGCCGATCATCTCGCTCATCGCGGTGGTGGTGGTCATCGCCATCACTGCCGGCGTCGAGTACGCCTTCGTGGCCATCCCGTCGCAGACCGCGCTCCAGGAGGAGCTGCCGGCCGACGTGCGCGGACGGATCTTCGGCATCCTCAACACCCTGCTCAGCGTCGCGTCGTTCCTGCCGGTCATCGCGGCGCCGGCGGTCGCCGACGTCATCAACCTCGGCTTCCCGGGGACCGGCATCCCGGTGGTCATGGGCCTGCTCGGGATCGGCACGCTGGTGGCGGGCATCTTCTCGTGGCGCCGCAACCGCGCGGAAGGGCTCCACGACCACGACCTGGGCGGCCTCGAGCCGCCGACCGCGGGCGCAAGCGACCCGGCCCCGGGGGTGCCGGGCGATCCCGATCCGGCGGCCCCGCGCGAGGCTGCCGGGCCGACCGGTGGGCATCGACGCCGGCGGCGCCCGCCGTCCGTCGCCACGGATGGGGATTAGGCTCCTCGCGCTCGCGATCCTCGTCGCATCGGCGGCCGTGGCCGCGCTCGCCATCGCGAGCATCCTCGCCGCCCGCCTGCTCCAGGTGGCCATCGCCCTGTCGATGGTCTACGTGGCCTACCTCGGCTGGCGCGGCGGGCGCGTGATGCACGCCGCGCTGGTCACCGCCGGCCCGGACCGTGACCGCCTGCCGCGGCACGACCCCCCGCCACGCGTCTCGCTCGTCGTCGCCGCCCGTGACGAGGCGCCCGTCATCGGCGACGTGGTGCGCGACCTCGCCGCACAGCGGTACGGGCCGCCCGCCGACCCGCGGCTCGACGTGGTGGTGGTGGACGATGCCTCGTCCGACGGCACGGGCGAGGCCGCGCGCCGGGCCGCTGCCGCGAGCCCGATCCCGGTACGGGTCATCCGCCGCGAGCCGGCGCGGGGGATGGCGACCAAGGGAGCGGTCCTCGCCCACGCCCACGACTACGTGCGGGGGGACGTGGTGGGCGCCCTGGATGCCGACGCGCGGGTCGAGCCGGACTTCGTGGCCCGCGCGATGGCCGCCTGGGACCGCGACCCGGCCGCCGACGCTCTCCAGGTCCAGCGCCGCGCGCTGAACGCCGGCGCCTCGTGGCTCACCGCCGCCCAGGACGAGGAGCAGCTGATGGACATGGCCAGCCAGTGCGGCCGCTGGGCGACCGACGGCACCGCCGAGCTGCGCGGCAACGGCATGTTCGTCCGTCGCCGGCGCCTCGAGGCCTGCGGCGGGTGGCCGATCGGCGCGCTCACCGAGGATCTCGACCTGTCGACGCGGCTGGGGATCCTGGGCGGGCACGTCACGCTCGCGCCGGAGGTGACCGTGCGCGAGGAGGCGGTCGAGCGGCTCGGGGACCTGTGGCGCCAGCGGATGCGCTGGGCCGAGGGCAGCCTGCGCCGTCTCATGGAGCTCGGGCCGCGGCTGGTCGGTGGCTCGCTTCCGGTCGCCATGAAGCTCGACTTCGTCTCGTTCGCCGCCGAGTTCGCCCTGCCGCCGCTGTTCGTCGCCGCGCTGGTCGCCAGCCTGGCGACCATCCCGCTGCCGATAGCCGCGGACTGGACGGTGCCCGTCTCGCTGTTCATCGGCTACGGGCTGGGGACCTTCCTGCTGGCCGCCGCGGGCCTTGCCGCGCACGGCGTGCGCGGGCTGGAGCTGCTCGGACGGTCGCTGCGCGGGTCGCTCTTCCTCTCGCACTGGCTGCTGGTGGTCCCGGCCGCCCTGCTGCGCATCGCGTTCGGGCCGGCGCCCCGCGGCTTCGCGAAGACGCCGCGCATGGACCGATGACGGCGCCGCGCGCCAGCCTGGTGGTGAGCGGCCAGGTCGTGGTCGCGGCCCTGCCCGAGCGGCTCGTGACCGCCGAGGCGATCGGGATCGCCGGCGGCCGCGTGGTGGCGGTCGGGGAGCGCCGCGACGTGGTGGAGGGAGCCGCGCCCGGCGCGCGCGTCGTCGACGCCGGCGAGACGGCGGTGATCCCCGGCATCCACGACTTCCACCTGCACCTGGTGGCGATGGCGCGCGCCCGGCGCGACGTGACGCTCGACGACGCGGCGGACGTGGCCGAGGTCGCCGCACGGGTGCACGCCGCGGCCGGGCGCCTGCTGCACGGCGCGTGGGTCACCGGCGGTCGCTGGCACGAAGGGCTGCTCCACGGCGACCTGGCCCCGCTCGTGGCCGCCTCCGAAGGCCATCCCGTGCTCCTGACGGCGCACGACGGCCACTCGGCGTGGGGCTCGCCGGCCGCCCTGCGTGCCGCGGGCCTCGACGGCGCCTCACCGGATCCGCCGGGCGGCCGCCTTGAGCGCGATGCTGCCGGCGCCCTCACCGGGGTCGTCCGCGAGCGGGCCATGCTGCCTCTCATCCACGCCGCCGAGCGGCTGGAGGGAGCCCCGCTGCGCGAGGCGCTCGGCGAGGTCGTCGCCGGGCTGCTCGCCCGCGGGGTCACCGGTGCCACCGACGCCGGCGACTACGACGCGGAGCGGGGGATCGGTCGTTTCGCGGCGCTCGGGGAGAGCTTCTCGCGGGTCTGGGAGGCCAGGGACGCGATCGACGGCCGGCTGCGCTGCACGGTCGACATCCCGGTGGCCGCCATCGAGGCGGCGAGGTCGCTGGGCCTGGCCACGGCGCGACCGCTCGACGGGACGGCCACCGTGCGCTTCGGGTGGGCCAAGGCGTACGCCGATGGCACGCTCGGCTCGGGGACCGCCGCCCTCTTCGCGCCGCGCTCGTGCGACGGCGCTGCCGCGGACGACCTCGGCATCCTGCGCACGCCGCCCGACGAGCTCGACGACCGCTTCGCGGCCGGGCGCGCGGCGGGGATCGGGATCGCCGGCCACGCCATCGGGGACCGCGCAGCGGCCGCCCTGCTGGACGCCATCGAGCGCGCCGCGCCGCGCCCCGCCGGGCAGGCGCCGGACCGCATCGAGCACGTGCAGCTGCTCCGCCCAGCCGATCGGGCGCGCTTCGCCGATCTCGACGTGACCGCCAGCCTCCAGCCGGTGCACCTCGTCTCGGACCGGGACATCGCCGAGCGCTGCTGGGCGGGCCGCCTGTCGCATGCCTACGCCTGGCGCTCCCTGGCCGGCGCCGGGGCGCGGCTGGCGCTCGGCACCGACGCACCGATCGAGGCGGCGGACCCATGGGCCAACCTCCACGCCGCGGTCCGGCGCCACGCGCCCGGCGACGGCCGTGACCCGTGGCGCCCGGACGAGGCGCTCGAGGTGCCGGCGGCCCTCCACGCCGCGACGCTGGGACCGGCCCGCTGCATCGGCGCGTCGGAGGAGGGGCACCTGGGGCTCGGGGCGCGGGCCGACCTTGCGGTGCTCGACTGCGACCTCGCGACGCTGCTGGCCGCCGACGAGCGGCTGGCGACGGTGGCCTCGCAGCTCACCCTGGTCGACGGTCGCGAGGTGCATCGGTCCTGAGGCGAAGCCGCGTTGCGTATCGGCACCGCGAGCGATAGCATGCCCGCCGGGCGGGCAAGCACTACGGCCACGGAGGAGTCATGAGCGTCCCCGAGCACGACGACCAGCGTGCCGCCTTCCCGATCGGTGAAGGCCCCGTACCGGTGGGTCCCGGTGCGACGGGCGCGGTGCCGGTGCGGCTCGATTTCGGCCACTACGCGGGCCGCAGCATCGAGGAGCTTGCCGAGATCGATCCCGACTACCTCCACTGGCTGGCGCGCCATCCGTCCGGCGCGCGCTACCGCGCCGAGATCGGCCGCGTTCTCGGCTCGCCGTTGCGGTCCACCGAGTACTGAGGCCCCTCGCCGCCGCCTAGACTGGCGGCCATCGCCCCGCTGAGCCGCATTCGGTCCCTCGTCGCCCGCTTTCTGCCGGGCGGCGCGGTGCTGCTCGCGACGCTGACCTTCGGCAGCTACCTCGCCGGCCTCGCCCGCGATCGCACCTTCGCGCAGACGTTCGGCGCCGGCGCCGAGCTGGACGCGTACAACGCGGCCTTCGTCCTGCCCGAGCTGCTGCTCGACGTCCTCGTCGAGAGCGGCCTGGCGGCGCCGTTCATCCCCATCCTGCTGGCGCTGCGCGGGCAGGGTGCCGGGAGCGAGGCCGATCGCTTCGCGCGGACCATCCTGTCCGGCGCCATCGGCGTGATGGGCGTCGCGGCGGTCGTCATGTTCGTCTTCGCCGAGGCCACCACCGGCTTCATCGCCCCGGGGTTCGTCGGGGAGCAGCGCGACCTCTACGCGTCGCTGTTCAGGGTCATGCTCGCCACCCCGATCCTGTTCGCCGCGTCGCTGACGCTGGGCAACGTCCTGCTCGCCGAGCAGCGCTTCGCCTGGTACGGCATCGCGCCGCTGCTCTACAACGCGGGGATCATCGCCGGCACGCTGCTCCTCTCGCCGGGGATGGGCATCTACGGGCCGGCCATCGGCGCGGTCATCGGCGCGACGCTGCACCTCGCCAGCCGCCTGGTGGGGCTGCGCGGGAGCCGCTTCCGCATCGGCCTGGGACGGTCGTTCGGCATGCCGGCGGTGCGCGAGTTCGTGCGCCTCATGCTGCCCAAGATGGCCTCGCACCCGGTCGAGTCGACGACCTTCCTGTTCTTCACCGCGGTGGCCACCGGGCTGGCGGCGGGGAGCGTCTCGTCGATCAGCTTCGCGCGGAACTTCCAGAGCGTGCCGGTGAGCGTCATCGGCGTCGCCTTTGCGCTGGCGGCCTTCCCGACGCTCTCGACGTTGCATGCCGACGGTGACCGGCGCGGCTTCCTGCGCCTGCTCGGGACGAACCTCGCGTCGGTCGCGGCCCTCACCACCGCGGCCGCGGTCGCGCTGGTGGTGGTGGGCGGCTTCGCCATCCGCGCCTTCCTCGGCGGCGGGGCGTTCGACGCCGATGACGTGTCGCGCACCACGCTGGTGCTCGGCGCGTTCGCCGTCTCGATCCCGTTCGAGAGCCTGACCCACCTCCTGAGCCGCGCCATCTACGCCACGCGTCACACGCTGCTCCAGGTGCTCGCCTCGCTGTGCGGGCTGGGCATCACCGTGGTGGCCACCCTGGCGCTGCTCGGGTCGCTCGAGATCCTCGCCATCCCGGTCGGCTTCGCGATCGGGCAGGCCGCCAAGGTCGTGCTGCTGGGCCTCGCCCTGGCGGTGCGCCTCCGGCGCCGGCGAACGGCTGGCTAGGTGTTCTTCCCACTCAGGTTGTTGACGGGAGCCCGACTCATCGGCGGCTGGCCGTTGAGTGACCAGTGCGGTCGGGATCGATTGTAGTAATCGACAAAGCCGGGCAGGCTGGCGACGCGCTGGGACGTGTCGTGGAAGGTGTCGGCGTAGGCCCATTCGTTGAGTAGGGTGCGGATGAAGCGCTCGGCCTTTCCGTTGGTCTGGGGCCGATAGGGTCGCGTGCGGCGCGGGCTGATAGCCAACTCGACGCAGGCGTCCCGAAAGTGGCGGCTGCGATAGGGATTGCCGTTGTCGGTCAGGATGCGTTCGACGGTGATGCCGTGGACGGCGTAGAAGGCCAGCGCGCGGCGCAGGAAGTCGGTGGTGGTGGCCGGCGACTCGTCGGCCAGCTCCTCGACGTAGGCGATGCGGCTGTAGTCATCGACCGCCACGTGGACCCGGTTCCAGCCCAGGCCAGAGTGGAGGTCGCCGGGCTGGCGGCCATGGATGCGATGGCCACCACCCTGGCGGATGCGGCCCAGCTGCTTGGTGTCCAGGTGCAGCAGTTCACCGGGCGCGGCACGCTCATAGCGGACGACCGGTGGCCGTGGCTCGAGGCGGCTGAGGCGTCCCAGGCCATGGCGCCGCAGCACGGCATACACCGTGGAACGGGCCAGGCCGGTCTGCCAGGCCAGGCGGTGCGGACCGACGCGCTGCTCGCGGCGCAGGCGGCAGAGCTGCTCGGCGAGGTCAGCCGGATGGGCGCGTGCCTGGCGGCGCACCACGCTGCGGCGGTCAACCAAGCCGGTGGTGCCTTCTCGACGGTAGCGGTTCCACCACTTGGATCCGGTCTGGCGGCTGAGGCCGGCGGCATGCGCCGCTCGGCTCACGGACCAGCCAGCAGCGATGCGTTCAACCAGGACCAGCCTGCCGCGCGGGGTGAGACAGGCGTTAGCATGTGGCACGAGGGCCCCTCCTGCGACTGTGGTTTCGTCACCAACAGCCGAAGGATACGGGCCCTCAACCCGTCAACAACCTGATTGGGAACTAGAGCTAGTCCGCTTGCCACCACCAGATGTAATGCAGGACGCGAAGCCCTGCGTTCAGGCCGCGCGCCAGTCGATCCCGAGTCCCAGCGAACGAGCGAGCGACGTGTCCAGCACCGCATGCGACGGCGGCGTGGAGTCGCGCGCATACGCTGAAGCATGGATCGCCGTGGGCTCCGGGAGACCAGCACCGTCGAGGACGCGACGCGCCCACTCCAGGCGGGAGATCGGTGGCTCGCCAGCCACGTGCAGTACCAGCGGGGCAGACGGCAAACCGATCAGCGTGACGGTATGCACCGCCAGATCCGCCGCCGGCGTCGGGTTGCCGACCTCGTCGGACACGACCCGCAGCGGCTGGCCGGCGTCAGCCATCCGTCGCGCGGCCGCGAGGATCCTGGTCGGGAAGCTGCGCGGACCGCCGAAGATCCACGCGGTCCGCACGATCACCGCGTCGGGCAGCGCGACGCGCACCGCTCGCTCCCCTGCCAGCTTGGATGCGCCATACGGGTTGAT
>DASSPJ010000158.1:0-27064 GCA_035699665.1 Candidatus Limnocylindria bacterium | reverse complement strand
ACGTTCGAGGCGAAGATCGACCTCCAGGTCAACCCGGACATCGTCGGGGGCAACCGCGGGGTGATTCGCGTGTACGACGGGGAGCGGCTGCTGGTCGAGCTGCCGGCCGACATCGGGGTGCTGCCCTGATGGACATCCTGATCCGGGCGACCGTCATCTTCTTCGCCCTCTACCTGCTGGTCCGCCTGCTCGGCAAGCGCGAGCTGGCGCAGATGACGCCCTTCGAGCTGATCGTGCTGGTGGTGACCGGCGACCTCATTCAGCAGGGCGTGACGCACAACGACTTCAGCATGACCGGCGCGATCCTGGCCGTGGCCACCTTCGCGTTCTGGGCGAGCGTGCTGAGCTGGGTGACCTACCTGTCGAAGCGCGCCGAGCGGGTGCTCGACGGTGAGCCGCGGGTCCTCATCCGCGACGGCGAGGTCCTGCGCAACAACCTCCGCCGCGACCGCATCACGATCGGGGAGCTCGAGACGGAGATGCGCATGGCCGGCATCGGGCACATCGAGGACGTGGCCTGGGCCATCCTCGAGCCGAAGGGCAGGATCAGCTTCATCCAGCGCTCGAGCGACGGCGGCGAGGAGCAGCCCGACAACGCGCCGACGGACGACGATTCCGCGGCCGTCTGAGGCCCGCGACGGCGACGACGGCGGCGGGTACGATCGGACCGATGAGCGACTCCGCCTGGACCGATGAGCTGCGCTTCGCGACCGACGTCGCGCGGCGCGCCGGCGCCCTGCTGCTGCACCACGTCGATCGGCTCGAGCAGATCGACTACAAGTCCAAGCGGGACGTCGTCACCAACGCGGACTACGCGTCGGAGCGGCTGGTGATCGACGCCATCCGGGCGCGCTACCCCGATGACGCGATCCTGGCCGAGGAGTCGGGCGCGGCCGTCGGGGCGGGGGGTGAGCAGCGGCCATCGGGACGCGTGTGGGTCATCGACCCGCTCGACGGGACGGTGAACTACGCCAACGGGATCCCGTTCTACTGCGTCAGCATCGGCCTGGTGGTGGACGACCGGCCGGTGGTGGGGGTGATCTTCGACCCGGCGCGCGACGAGCTGTACGACGCGACCGCTGACGGCCCGGCGCGCCTCGACGGGGAGCCGGTCACCGCGTCGGCGAAGCAGCAGCTGTCCGATGCGGTGGTCAGCCTGACGGTGATCGGCAAGGGCGGTCTGATGCGCGAGCGGCGCATCGCGCCGCGGATCCGCATCCACCGCCGGATGGGGAGCGCGGCGCTGGCCCTGGCCTACGTCGCCAACGGGCGGTTCGACGCGTTCGTTCAGAACGGCGGCCTGTCGGCGTGGGACGTGGCCGCGGCCGGGCTGATCGCGGAGCGGGGTGGGGCCGTGGCGACCGACATGACCGGCGCGAGCTGGTGGAACCCCAAGCTCAGCGCGGCGGGCGACGCCCACGCCCCACGCCACGCGGTGGTTGCCGCGCCGGCGGTGCTCCACGGGCCGCTGATGGAGCTGCTCGGGACGGTGCGCATGAAGGCCGAGCTGCGCCGCGAGGGCGCCGCGCCGATCGCGCCACAGGTGCCGAACGTGTCGACCGCGCGCACGGCGGCCCGCACCCGCGCCACGCGACGCGGTGGCACCGCGACCCAGGGCTAGGGGACCAGGTCCGCCTCGGCGAGCACCGTCGCGAACATGGCAAGGGTGCGCGCGGTGGCTCCCCAGATGCGCAGGTCGGCGTGGAGGTACGCGGCGGCCCGCAGCCGCCACTGCCGAACCTCGAAGAGCTCCTCGCGGATCGCGCCGTCCTCGAACAGACGCGCGATCGGGAGCTCGACGATCGCCTCCACCTCGCCGGCCTGTGGGACGAGGGTCGGGGCGGCGGCCGCGGTCGCCACCACGGGGACGAGCTCGAAGTTGCTCACCGGGATCCAGATCGGGTCGAGCGTCCCGGCGACCCGAACGTTGGAGCCGGCCACGTCGAGGCCCACCTCCTCGGCCGCTTCCCGGAGTGCGGTGGCGGGGCGGTCGAGATCGTCGGCATCGACCGCGCCGCCCGGCAGCGACACCTCCCCGGCATGCGCCCGCAGCTGTCCGTGGCGCACCGTCAGCGGCGCCACCAGCCCGCCACCGTCGGCCGCCGGATAGAGGAGCAGCAGCGTCGCCGCGGCGCGTGCCTCGGGGAACGACGACCGGTCGTAGCCTTCGCGGCCCGTGCCGCGCGTGCCACGTGGCGCGAAGCGCGCGTCGGTCCGGATCGGTCGGGTAGCCCGCGCGATCGCCTCGGCGACCGCCTCCTCCCAGCCGGCCGGAGCGGATACTATGCCGGTCATGACCTCCCGCCCTTACGTGCGTGCGTCGCTGCCGATCCCCGCCGCCGATCGTGACACCCGGGTGCGCGAGGCCCTCAGGCGCGTGCGGATCCTGGTGAATCGTACGCCGCACCTCACGCGCGCCGCCCGCAAGGAGGCGAACCGCGCGGTCGACGTCCTCGAGGGCCAGGTGGGCCTCAACCGCGTGAACGTGGTGGAGGCGGCCCGCGCGATCGAGCTGCTCAACCGCGCGCATTCGTCGCTCACCTTCTCACTGCTGCGCGACCCCGGCTTCGTCGACCGCTTCTCGGCGCCGCTGCGCCAGCTCGGGCTGCGCGGCATCGGGCAGCGCCTCGACGAGGTCGCGCACAGCGTCATGGCCGAGCCGATCCCCGGTCCGACGGGCGATCGGGCGCACCGCGACGAGCTCCCTCCGGACCAGCGAACCGACCAGTTCGGCAATCCCCTCCCGGCGCCGCCGGGTTTCTGAAGGGCGCTGCGCCCAGGACCGTCGCCGCGCCCCGCGCCTCTCCGGCGCCGCGTGCATCCCAACTGTGCAAGTTACCTGCACAGTTCGCTGGTCAGGCGCTGGACGAGCTGTGGAGGCGCCCGATGAGGGCCGCGTCGGTGGGGGTGCTTCCGAGCCCGAGGCGCGACCCGACGAGCGCGGGCAGCGGCGGCTCGACGAAGGTGGACCGCAGCGCCTCCCAGCTGTCGGGCGCGAAGGTCTCGGCCGGTGTCCCATCGAGGATCACCCGTCCGTCGCGCATGACGACCACGCGGTCGAACGACTCGGCCACGAACCGCATGTCGTGGCTCACCGCAACGACCGTGCGCCCGGCTGCGGTTACCGCTTCGATGACCGCCCGGACGTATTCGACGCCGCGGGCATCCTGCCCGGTGGTGGGCTCGTCGAGCACCAGGACCGGTGTGCGCATGGCGAGCACCGAGGCGAGCGCCAGCAGCTTGCGCCGCGAGCCGCCGAGGTCGTATGGGTTGACCGATGCGGCCCCCGTGAGCCCGGTGGCCGCCAGCGCTTCGGCGACGGCCGACCGCAGCTCCTGCCCGGCGAGACCGATGTTGCGCGCCCCGAACTCGACCTCGGCGCGCACCGACGGCGAGAAGATCTGCCGATCCGGATCCTGGAAGACGAGTCCCACCGTTCGGGCCAGGCGGGCGACGGTGAGCGTCGCGGCGTCGGTGCCGTCGACCAGCACGCGCCCCTCGGTGGGCCGGAGCAGGCCGTTGAGGTGGCGCACCAGCGTGGTCTTGCCCGAGCCGTTCTGACCGATGAGCGCCACCCGCTCCCCGGCGCCGATGCGCAGCGAGACCCCGTCCAGGGCGCGGACGCCGCCCTCGCGGTAGACGTGCACGAGCCCCTCCGCGACGAGCTCGGTCACGCGATCACGCCCTGGATGGCGTCTGCCAGGCGCGCGGCCGGTTCGGCGGGCAGCGCCGCGGCCGCGGCGGCGCGGGCCAGGCGGACGGGCGCCGGCGGCGTGATGCCGAGGTCCGCGATCCGCGGATCGGCGAGCACCTCGGCGGCCGGTCCCTCGAACGCGATGCGTCCAGCGTCGATGACGGCGATGCGGTTCGCGAGGCCGGCGAGCAGGTCGGTCTTCTGCTCCACCACGCAGATGCTCGCGCCGTCCGCGGCGAGCCGCGCCAGCGCCTCGGCGACCAGCCGCGTGCCGGCCGGATCGAGCTGGGCGGTGGGCTCGTCCAGGACGAGGTGCCGCGGGCGCAGGGCGAGCAGGCCGGCGATGGCGACGAGCTGCTGCTGGCCCCCGGAGAGGCGGGCGGGGTCACGTTCGGCCAGCGTCTCGACCCGCAGGGCGGTGAGCGCGTCCCAGGTACGGGCGATCACGTCGTCGCGCGGCACGCCCAGGTTCATCGGTCCGAAGGCGACCTCCTCGAAGACCGATTCGGTCACCCCGGAGAGCTGCGTCGCCGGGTTCTGGAAGCCGATGCCGACCTGCGCCGCCACCTCGTGCATCGGCAGGGCCGCGACATCGTCGCCGTCGAGCAGCAGCCGGCCGCGCAGCGTCCCGCCGATGGCCCGCGGCGCCAGCCCCGAGGCGACCAGGGCGAGCGTGGTCTTGCCCGCCTCGGACGCCCCGACGATCCCGAGCACCTCGCCGTCGCGCAGCTCGAGGCTCACCTCGCGCAGCGCAGCGCGCCGGGCGCCGGCGTAGCGGTACGTCACCGCGTCGAGGGCCAGCATCTAGGGCAGCCACTCCAGCCACCCCGCGGCGCGGCCCAGGACGAGCAGCGGCACGGCCAGCGCGATGAGCCAGCGGGCGAGGCGCTGGGCGCCGGAATCGGCCGGCCACCAGAGCAGCGTCCGGCGGCCGGGGCGGGTGAACCCGCGCGCCTCGAGGGCCATGGTGCGCTCCTCGACCTCGCCGATGGCGCCGAGGATCACCGGGCCGACGATCGGCACGATCCCCCGCAGCCGGCGCGCGAGGCTCCCCTCGGTGTCGAGGCCGCGTGCCCGCTGGGCCGCGGTGATCTGGCCGGCCCGCTCGACCATCGCCGGGACCGTCTGCACCGACGCGTTGGCCACGAACGCGACGCGGGGCGACACCCCGCGCCGCTCGAGGTCCACCACAAGCTCGGCGGGACGCGTGGTCAGGTAGAAGAGCGTGATCGCGCCGCTGATCGCGAGGATGCGGACCAGGATCTCGAGGGCGAAGGCGAGCCCCTCCGCGGTGGCGGTGATCGGTCCCAGGTGCAGCAGGACGGTCTGACCTCCGGGGAAGAAGAAGACGTTGATCAGCACGGCCGAGATGGCGATCGGCAGGCTGAGCAGGAGCGAGAGGCGCACCAGCTGCCCCAGCACGCCGGCGATGGCCGCCGGCAGGAGCACCGCGGCGGCGACGAGCAGCACGGGGCCGGCGATGCCGCCGAGCACGACCGCGCCGACCGCGGTGGCCGTCGCGACGACGAGCTTGGTGAGCGGGTTGAGCCGATGCCACGGCGACCCGCCCGTCACGCCGAGCCCGGGTGGCAGCTCCCGGTGGTGGCGCGGCGGGCCGTCCGGGGTCGGGTGGTGAGGAGGAGCTCCGGGATCGGTCAGGCGGGCGCCCCCTGCGGTGCCGGCGGTGTCTCGAGGTCGTCGTCCGGGTCGAGCTCATCCCCCTCGAGGAGTCGCTCGCCCTGCGGGAAGCGGGCCTTCATGCGGCGCGCCATGGCATTGAGGATCAGGTACACCGTGAAGAAGGTGACCATCTTGTCGACCGGGTCGGAGAGGAGCCCCTGCTGCAGCGTGGCGGTCTGGATGTCCGAGCCCGCCCGCCGGAACGCGAGGACCAGGAAGTCGGTCCCCGAGCCGGTCACGCCGCTGAACACGTTCGCGGCGATCGGCGCGCTGATCAGGGCGGCCACCGCTCCGGTGAGCACGCCCGCCACCACGACGTACGCCACCGTCAGGTCGCGTCGCAGGAAGAGCAGGGCGATGAAGCCGACCACGAACGCCACGAACAGCAGCGCGACGACCCAGCCGAGGATGCTGAACAGCAGGTCGGTGTTCTCGGGGTTGAAGAACGCGAACGCCGTGCCGTAGAAGCGGCTGTAGGCGTAGAACGCGAGGAAGCCCACGATCGCCAGGGCGATCACGCCGCCGGCGAAGAGCTGGCCGATCGGTCGATCCGGCCGCGGCCGCAGCCAGCCCGCGCGGCCGAACAGGCCGGCCATGATGCCGATCACCGCCGCGACGACGGCGAACGCGCCGGCGACGCCCGAGTTGAAGGGCGGCGGCACGACGTACGTCCACAGGATGTTCGACAGGAAGCCGGTCAGCGCGCCGGGGATCGGGCCGGCGAGGGCGCCGACCAGGATGGTGCCGATGCTGTCGAGGTAGATCGGGATCTTGAGCGCGGCGCCCACCGCCTGGCCGAGGATGATGTTGAAGGCGATGGCCAGCGGCATGAGCACGATCGTCCGCGTGTCGAACTGGCTGGAGATCGAGCCGAAGCCGCCGGTCTGGAGGTACTCGACCGCCGCGTAGGCCGCGAAGGCGACGACCGCGGCGATCGCAAGCACCAGGGCGAACGAGTTGGCCCCCTCGCTGTCGAAGAAGCTGCCCGGGTCGATCCCGGTCTCGAAGTTGCCGAACAGCACCAGGCCGGCCACGGCCACCACCACGAACGCGAGCAGCGCCGCGGACCATCGAACGATCATCAGTCCCGAGCCTCCGTTCCCACGTTATTCGATCACCCAGTCCCAGCCCCTGCCCCTATGCCGCCCGCCCGGCCGCCACGGCGCGCCCCAGGCGCTCGAGCAGCTCGGCCTTCATCCCCTCCGCGTCGATCTCGACTGCCGCGGTCACCGGCGTGCGTCCCCCGGAGCGCACCAGCGAGCCGGCCCGATGCGGGTCAGAGCTGGTATCGCAGGCCAGCGGCAGGTCGACCGCATCGGTCACCAGGTCCGGGCGCAGCAGCGAGCCGATGAGCGCCACCGGGTCGTGCAGGTAGGCCCCGTCGATGCCGTCCGCCTTCTGGTGGAACCCGACGTAGTAGCGCACCGCGTCGCGCACCACGGCGGCGAGGTACGTGTCCGGCAGCGCGCCCAGGTCGGCCATGGTGAAGATGATGTCCTGCGTGGCGTCGAGCGGGAAGATCCGCCGGATCACGTTCCGCGACAGGCACGCCTCGACCGCCTCGGGGTCGACGCACGCGTTCCACTCCCCGGTCTCCGTGGTGTTGCCGCGCTCCTCGAGCGTGCCGCCCATCCAGATGCAGTCGCGAAGGCCCGCGGTGAGGTCCGTGCCGTTCAAGGCGGCCGAGGCGAGGTTGGTCAGCGGCCCGAGGGCCAGGACGGTCATCTCGCCGGGATGGCGGTTGACGTGCGCGGCCAGGTAGCGTGACGCGGGGATGGCGGTGTACTCCGTGGTCCCCAGGCGACGGTCCTCGCCGCGCAGCTCGACGTAGCCGGTCCCGGTGGGACCGTGCGTGTCCTGCGCCGTGCGGAGCCGACGCTGGAGCGGCCGCGACGCACCGATGCTCACCGGGACATCGCCCCGGCCGACCATGCGCAGGATCTTGCCGGTGTTGCGCGCCACGTGCTGGATCTCCACGTTGCCCGCCACGCAGGTCACGCCGCGCAGGTTGAGCTCCGGGCTCGTGGCGGCGATGAGCAGGGCGATCATGTCGTCGATCCCGGTATCGACGTCCATGATCAGCGGAAGGGCGTCACCTGCCTGGGCGGTCATCGGTCCCTCATGGTACCCGTGCGCTCAACGGCCGATGGCGATCCGCCGGTCGCCCAACTGTGCAAGTTTCCAGCACAGTTGGCAGGCCAGGGGTTCACGGCCACGGGCCGGCGCGCCCGACCTTGCTCGCCGGCGTCGTGCCGAGCTGCTCGGAGATGAAGCGCGAGGCGGCGATCACGCCGCCGAGGTCGACATCGGTCCGCACGCCCTGGCGGTCGAGCAGGTAAACGAGGTCCTCGGTGGCCAGGTTGCCGGCCGCCCCGGGCGCGTAGGGCGAGCCGCCGGTCCCGCCCGTCGCGGCGTCGAACGAGCGCGCTCCGCGCTCCATGGCGGCCAGGACGTTGGCCAGCGCCGTGCCGCGCGTGTCGTGAAAGTGGAATGCCAGCGCCTCGGTCGCGATCCCCGCCTCCGCCAGCGCGCCCATGACACGCGCCACGTCGACCGGAGCGGCCATGCCCGCCGTGTCCGAGATGGCCAGCTCGTCGACGCCCATGGCCAGCAGCGCCTCGCCCACGCGGACCACGGCCCCCGGGTCGACCTCCCCCTCGTACGGACAGCCGAAGGCGGTCGAGACGTAGCCGCGCATCCACCAGCCGCGCCGTCGGGCCTCGGCCGCGACGGGCGCGAAGGCCGCCAGCGACTCGGCGATCGTCATCCGGATGTTGTGCTGCGCGTAGCTCTCGGTGGCGGCGGTGAAGAGGCAGATCGCATCGACGTTGCCGGCGACCGCACGCTCCAGCCCCCGCGCGTTCGGCACCAGCACCGGGTAGCGCACCCCGGGGCGACGGTCGAGGCGCGTCAACAGCTCGTCGGCGTCGGCGAGCTGCGGGATCGCGTCGGGCCGCACGAGCGAGGTCGCCTCGATCTCCTTGAGCCCGGCGTCGGCGAGGAGGCCGAGGTAGCGCAGCTTGGCGTCCAGCGGGACGGGGGTCTGCTCCGCCTGCAGCCCATCGCGCGGCCCGACCTCGTAGATGCGCACCTCAGCCATGGACCGATACCTCCGCCAGCACGTCCCCGCGCTGCACCTGCTGCCCCTCGGCCACCGCCAGGCTGGTCACCGCCCCGGCGATCGGCGTCACGACGGCATGCTCCATCTTCATCGCCTCGATGACCACCACCGGGGCGCCTGCCTCGACCGATGCGCCCTCCGCGGCGCGGAGGGCGATGACGCGGCCGGGCATCGGCGCGGTCAGGGTCGCATGGTCGCCGCTCCCCGCGGCGGCATGGCGGACCGCCTCCTCGACCGTCGGCGCAGGCGCCAGGCGGAACGCGACCGAGCGCCCCTCGACGTCGACGAAGGCCGTGCCGTCGGCGACCACGGCCGCGGGCCGCGACCGGTCGACGGTGACGCGCCGCTCCTCGGTCCCGCTCCGCAGGCGGACCGCGGGGGCATCGTTGAGGCGCCAGCCGCCGGACCACGGGTCAGGCCCGGGAGGCACGAGCGCCGCCGCGGCGGCGCCCCAGTGCGCATCGGTCAGGGCGGGCGGGTCCGGCACCCCCAGGGCGCCGAGCGTGTCGGTGCGCAGCTCGCCGGTACGCAGCGCCTCGCTGGCCACCAGCCAGCGCAGGTAGCGCAGATTGGTGGTCACGCCGAGCAGCTCGGTGGCCTCCAGCGCATCGCGGAGCCGTGCGACCGCCTGGGCCCGGGTCGAGGCATGCACGACCAGCTTGGCGAGCATCGGGTCGTAGCGGTCGCCGACCGTGTCGCCGACCCGCAGCGCCGTGTCCACGCGAACGCCGTCGGGCCAGGCGAGGCGCACCACCCGCCCGGTGGCCGGCAGGAAGCCCGCCTCGGGGTCCTCGGCGTAGAGGCGTGCCTCGATGGCGTGGCCGCGCAGCCGCGGCGGGCGCGCGGCGATCCGCTCACCGGCCGCGATGCGCAGCTGCTCCGCGACCAGGTCGCGCCCGGTGATCAGCTCGGTGACCGGATGCTCGACCTGCAGGCGGGTGTTCATCTCCAGGAAGAAGAAGCTGCCGTCGTCGGCGAGCAGGAACTCGACCGTCCCGGCATTGACGTAGTCGACCGATGCCGCCGCCGCGACCGCTGCGGCTCCCATGCGCTCGCGCAGCTCGATGCTGACCGCCGGGCCGGGGGCCTCCTCGATCACCTTCTGGTTGCGCCGCTGCGCCGAGCAGTCGCGCTCGCCGAGGTGGATCCCGGTGCCGTGGGCGTCGAAGAGGACCTGGATCTCGACGTGGCGGGCGTGCTCGACGTAGCGCTCCAGGATCAGCCGGTCGTCCCCGAACGAGCGCTGCGCCTCGCGGCGCGCGGCGGCGAGGGCGTCGGTCAGCTCACCGGCGGCGCGAACGACGCGCATCCCCTTGCCGCCCCCGCCGGCGCTGGGCTTGACGAGCAGCGGATAGCCGACGCGATCGGCCGCGGCGGCGAGCGTCGGATCGTCCTGCGCATCCCCGTCGTAGCCGGGCGCCACCGGGACGCCCTGGGCAGCGACCCGCTGGCGGGCGGCCGCCTTGTCTCCCATGGCGGCGATCGCCTCCGGCGGCGGCCCGACCCAGGTGAGGCCGGCATCGGTCACGGCGCGGGCGAAGGTGGGGTTCTCGGCAAGGAAGCCGTAGCCCGGATGGAGCGCATCGGCGCCGGTGGCGGTGGCGACGGCCACCAGCGCCTCCCCATCGAGATACGAGGGCACCGGGTGGGTCTCGTCCATGCCGTCGGGCGCGCGCTCGTCCGGGGCGTGGACCCCGATAGTGCGGATGCCCAGCCGGCGCGCGGTGCGGCCGACCCGGACCGCGATCTCGCCGCGATTGGCGACCAGCAGGGACCGGATCGGTCGCGCCGCCGCGTCGGTGGGCGCGTGCACCGTCGCCAGCGACGAACGCGACACCCGAACGCGGCCTCCGATGCGCTCCGCCTCGAGTCGGCCGTCGGCGATCCAGCGCTGCACCGTCCGGACGGTAACGCCGAGCTCGTCGGCCACCTCGCGCGGCGTCAGGGTCGGGTCAGGCACGTCGCGATTGTCGCATCGGGAGCAACGACGCCGACCGGGTTTGCATCGGATGGAGGGAACACGGGGAGATCACTGGCACGGGGGCGCGTTTCGCCGCAATTCGTTGCGTCTGATGCACCAGGACCGCGCGGGTTGTGCCCGCGAGTGGGGGATCTTCTTCGGTTGCCGACACCGGATGCACGAGCGGACGCTCTCCACGCCTCAGGTCCAGCTCGGCGGCCGCTTCTCCAGGAAGGCGGCGAGCCCCTCCTGGCCCTCGTCGCTGGTGCGCTGGCGGGCGATGGCCCGCACGGTGAGCGTCCGCGCCTCGACCGGCGGCAGGCCGCGCTGGTCGCGCACCAGTGCCTTGGCCGCGCGCAGGGCGGTCGGACCGGCGGCCCGCAGCTCGGCCAGCAGCCCGTCGAGGCGGGCATCCAGCGCCGGCTCGTCGGGGAGCACCTCGTGGACCAGGCCGATGGCCTGGGCGCGCTCGGCGCCGAACCGCTCGCCGGTCGGGAAGAGGGCGCGCGCCGCCGACTCGCCGACCTTGGCGAGCACGAACGGCGAGATCACCGCCGGGATGATCCCCAGCCTCGTCTCGGTGAACCCGAAGGTCGCATCGGCGGCGGCGAGCACCACGTCGGCCACCGCGCACAGACCCATCCCGCCGCCGAGCGCCGCGCCCTGCACGCGCGCGATCACCGGGACGGGGCAGGCGTCGATGGTGGCCAGCATGTCGGCCAGGGCGGCGGCATCGCGCTCGTTGGCCTCGACCGACAGGCCGATGGCGCCGCGCATCCATTCGACGTCGGCACCGGCGCAGAACGTGGTGCCCTCCCCGGCCAGCACGACCGCGCGCAGCGCCTCGGGGGGCTCGGCGGCGAGCGCCTCGAACGCGGCGCGCAGCTCCCCGATGAGGGCGGCGTTGAAGGCGTTGCGCACCCCGGGGCGGGTCAGCGTGACCCGCGCCACCGGACCGTCCCGCTCGACGCGCAGCAGATCGCTCACCGGCCGTGACGTCCGGCGCGTCCGGGGCCGCGGAAGAACGGCTCGGCGACCGCCCGTACCGAGCCGAGGAGCGGCTCTTCCAGCCACACGACGTCGGTACCGTCGGGCACGTCCACCGTCACCGCCGCGCCGGCCTCGCCCACCAGCCCGAGCAGCAGCCGCGATCGGCCGTCGGCCTCGGACTCGACGAGGTATGCCTCGCTGACCCGCGAGTCGGCGAGCTCCGCGGCGAGCGAGCGCTCGAGGGCGAGCGCATCGGTCCCGGGCAGTCGCAGGCGCAGCGAGCCGCGAGCCGCCGCGTCGTAGAGCGGCTCGTCGGTGCCCGGCAGCCGCCCGGCGGCGAGGGCCGCCAGCTCGGTCGGCTCGAAGCGGTACGGAATCGGCCCTGAGGGGTCCATGATCGCCGGCATCCCGGCCGCCGCGAGGTTGGCGATGGCCACCCGCGCGGGAAGCGGCAGCGAGGCGGTCCCGCGGGGCGCCCAGGCGGCCAGCGCGCCGCTCGACGCAAAGCAGACGCTCACCGCCTCGCCGTTCCCGTCTCGGGCCAGCATCACGCTGATCTCGACCTCGTCGCTGTCGTTGACCGCCGCAGCGAGCGCGGCCTTCGCCTCGTCACCGTGGTCCGGCGGGACGGGGAGCAGGAGCGTGCCGCCCATCAGCGTCCGATAGAACGCGTCGAGCGCCGCGCGACCCGCGCCGCGCGCCTCCGCATCCCGCGCTGCGGCCATCGCCTCGAACAGGTTGGCGGCGCTGACCTCCAGCGAGCCGCTGGGCGTGGCGCGGTCGTGCGAGCCCGGCGCCGGGCGTGCCGATTCGGTGGTCATGGATGCGACGCCAGCCTAGCCGAATCGCGGTGCTACGATCGTTCCATGATCCGCGGCATCGATCATCTGGTGATCGCGGTGCCCGACCCGGACGCCGCGGCCGACGAGCTGGAGACGACCCTCGGCCTGGCCGCGACCGGAGGTGGCCGCCACGCTGGGAGCGGCACGTTCAACCGCATCGCCTGGCTGGCGGATGGCGCGTACCTCGAGCTGATCGGCGTGGATGACCGGGCGCTGGCGGAGCGCGGCCCGATCGGCGCGGCCGTGCTCCGGACGCTCGACACCGTCGGCGCCGGCCTCGCTGCGTACGCGCTGGCGGTCGACGACCTCGAGCTCACCGTGGCCGAGCTGCGGGCCAATCGCAGCCCGATCTCGGAGCCGATGCCCGGCTCGCGAACGCGGCCGGACGGCGATCTCGTCGCCTGGTCGATCGCGGTGCCGCCACGGCTCGGGCTCGACGGGCTGCCGTTCCTCATCCACCACCTGCCGACCGGCGCGGAGTGGGAGCCCGCCGCCGTCGCCGCGCGGCGGACGCAACGCCACCCCATCGGCTCGCCGGTCTGGCTGGCGCGGCTCGACATCGCGGCTGCCGAGCCGGCCGCGCGGGCCGCCGATCATGCCGCGCAGCTGGGGATCGAGTTCTGGGCGGTGGCCGACCTGGCGGTCGTCGAGCTGGGTCCGCACGTCATCCGCCTCCGTCCGCCTCGCGAGATGAGTCACCCCGCCGTGCTGACTCTCGACGCCGAGGTGGAGGTGCCGCGCACCGCCGACCTGTTCGGGATGCGCTTCGACGTGGCACGCGTGGAGCTGCCGCTTCCCGCCGCCCGCTAGCCTCGCCAGCGGCGCCGGTGCGTCCGTCAGTTCCAGGGTCGACGGCCGCGCTCGCCAACTGTGCAAGTCACTTGCACAGTGCCGCACCCCTCGCGCCGGTCGGCCGGTCCGGCCGGCTCATCGGTGCGCCGCGACCGTGCGCAGGCCTACCCGGTCAAGCTCCGCCTCCGCCAGCCGGTCATGGCGGCCCGCGTGCCAGTCGCCGAACGGGTCGGGGCTGAACTCCAGCAGCTCGTCGTACTCCAGTCGATGCAGCGCGCGGGAGGCAAGGATCTGCTGGAGCGCCGGCGCGTCGACCGGGCGGGCGGCCGACCAGCGGGGCCGCCGGATGACGCGGGTCCCGGCGTTGAGCCGTCGCCAGCGCGCCACGCGCCACGGCAGGTAGCGATTGAGCCACGGAATCACCGCCACGGCCACCAGCAGCAGGCCGATGAGGGCGGCAATCACGATGAGCAGCCGCTCGAGGTCGATGCCGAAGCGGATGAGCGGATCCGCCGCGGCCGAGAACGCACCCCGCACGCCGGTTGCCGCACCCTCGCCGACCAGCGGTATCCCCTCCAGCGCCCCGCCGAGCGTCTCGCCGGCGCCATCCAGGCCCGTCCCCCCATCGCGGATCAGCCTGCCGGCCGCGGCGGCGTTGGCGAGGAAACCGTACAGGCCGATCCCCAGCTGGCCCCAGAAGGCGAGCCAGACGAGCGTCGCCACGTCGGCGGCCACCTCACGGACGCGGGCCAGCGGCCGCTCGCTCCAGATCTGCATCGGTCGTCTCCCTGTGCGTGGCTCACCTCGACATCGGCGAGGCGCCGTGGGTCTACATCCGGAACACGCCGAAGCGCGTATCGCCGATCTCGGCGTTGAGCGCCGCGCTGATGCCCATCGCCAGCACGCGCCGCGTGTCGGCCGGATCGATCACCCCGTCGTCCCACAGCCGCGCCGTCGAGTAGTAGGGCGATCCCTGGCGGTCGTACTCGGCCAGGATGGGGGCCTCGAAGGCATCACGCTGCGCATCGGTCTCGAAGCCGCCGCGCACGGTCGACAGCACGCGTGCCGCCTGGGTGCCGCCCATCACCGAGATGCGGGCGTTCGGCCACATCCACAGCTGGCGGGGTGAGTAGGCTCGGCCTGCCATGCCGTAGTTGCCGGCGCCGAACGAGCCGCCGATGACGACGGTGAACTTTGGCACGCTGGTGGTGGCCACGGCGGTGACCAGCTTGGCGCCGTCCTTGGCGATCCCGCCGGCCTCGTACTCGCGGCCGACCATGAAGCCGGTGATGTTCTGGAGGAAGACGAGCGGGACGCGGCGCTGGCTGGCGAGCTCGACGAAATGCGCGCCCTTGAGCGCCGACGCGCTGAACAGGATCCCGTTGTTGGCCAGGATGCCGACCGGGAACCCGTGGATGCGGGCGAAGCCGCACACCAGCGTCTCTCCGTAGCGGGCCTTGAACTCGTGCAGCTCGGATCCGTCGACCAGCCGGGCGATCACCTCGCGCACGTCGTAGGACTGGCGCGCGTCGGCGGGGATGACCCCGTACAGGCTCGACGGATCGACCGATGGCGCTCGCGGCGCCTCGACCTCCCACGGCGGCGCCGGCCGGCGCCAGGCCAGGTGGCGCACGATCGAGCGGCCGATGGCCAGGGCATGCTCGTCGTCGAGCGCGTAGTGATCGGCCACGCCGGAGAGCGTGGTATGGACCTCGGCCCCGCCGAGATCCTCGGCGCTCACCTCCTCGCCGGTGGCCGCCTTCACCAGCGGCGGGCCGCCGAGGAAGATGGTGCCGGTGCCGCGCACGATGACCGTCTCGTCGGACATGGCCGGCACATACGCCCCGCCGGCGGTGCAGCTGCCCATGACCAGCGCGATCTGGGGGATGCCGCGAGCGGACAGCTGGGCCTGGTTGAAGAAGATGCGGCCGAAGTGGTCGCGGTCCGGGAAGACCTCGTCCTGCATCGGCAGGAAGGCGCCGCCGGAGTCGACGAGGTAGACGCACGGCAGTCGGTTCTCGAGCGCGATCTCCTGGGCGCGGAGATGCTTCTTGACGGTCATCGGGTAGTAGGTGCCGCCCTTGACCGTCGCGTCGTTGGCGACGATGGCGCAGTCGACCCCCTCGATGCGACCGATGCCGGTGACGATCCCGGCACCGGGAGCGTCGCCGTCGTAGAGCCCCTCGGCGGCCAAAGCGGAGAGCTCCAGGAAGGCGCTCCCCGGGTCGATAAGGCGCTCGACCCGCTCCCTGACAGGCAGCTTGCCCCGCTCGCGATGGCGGGCGATCGAGCGCTCGTCGCCGCCGGCCCCGCCGGCGGCCAGGCGCGCGGTGCGGGCCCGCAGGTCGGCGACCAGCTGCTCCATGGCGGCCGCGTTGGCGCGGAACGCGGCGGACGATGGGTCGAGCGAGCTGCGGAGGACGGCCATGCGGCGTGATTATCGCCGCTCCGCTGCTACGCTTCGTGCGCCGATGCTGACCCCCGACCTGCGACGCACCCTCTTCGAGCGGCTCATCGACGACGCGGGCCTCTTCCCGCCGACCCGCCTCGCCATGCCCGAGGCGCTCGCCGCGCACGCCGCCAACCGGGTCGGCCCGCTCGCCTGGGTCCAGGGCCGCTTCATCGTCCCCGCCTCGAAGCTCCCCGAGGTGGTGCCAGCGTGGCCCGGCCCGCTCTCCTCCCTCCGTCTCTCGGTGGTCGCCGACGCCGCCGGCCAGGCCGACCCGGACGCGTTCGCCGCAACCCTCGACGCCGATCTGGCCGCGGCCGCGGCGCTGGAGCGCCGCGAGGGGCGGGTCCGGATCGAGCTGCTGGAGGTGCGCCTCCCCGACCCGGATCTCGTCGAGGTCGTCGCCCCGGCCGTGCGGCGCGCGGGCTTCGACGGGCCGGTGACCGCCTTCCTCGAGGCGCCCGACTCGACCGACGTCGCCGTGGTGCGCGCCACCGTGGCCGCCGTCAGCGCGGCTCGCTCGGCCGGCGCGACGCGCCTCGGAGCCAAGATCCGCACCGGGGGCCTCGAGCCGGCGATGATTCCGCCACCCGAGGCGGTCGCCGCCTTCCTCGCCGCGTCCGTGGGGCGCGGCGTGCCATTCAAGGCCACCGCCGGCCTCCATCACCCGGTGCGGGGCGTCGACCCGCCGTCGGGGATGCAGATGTACGGCTTCGTCAATCTGCTGGCGGCCACGGCCCTGCTGCGTGCGGGCGGCATCGACGAGCGCCGGGCGCCCGAGGTGCTCACCGAGGAGGACGCCGCCGCCTTCACCGTGCACGCCGAGGCATTCGGGTGGCGGCGCCAGACCGTCGACGGCCCGGCCGTCGCATCGGTCCGCACCGATGCGCTGACCGCCTACGGCAGCTGCTCGTTCGACGAGCCGACCGCCGACCTGGCGGCGCTCGGCTGGCTTCCGTGACCGACGGCTCCTGGGTCGCCGACGCGCCCGGCTCGGGCTTCGGTCTGGAGAACCTGCCGTACGGCGCCTTCTCCACCGATGGGGAGGGGTCGCGTCTGGGGGTGCGGATCGGCGACTCCATCCTCGACCTCGGAGCCGCGGCGCGGGCGGGGCTGCTCGACGGGACGGTCGACGACCCGGTGGCGGTGCTCGGCGCCGCCAACCTCAACCCGCTCCTCGCCCACGACCCCGCCACGTGGGCACGGGTGCGCGCGCGAGTTGCCGACCTGCTGGGCGACGAGGCGAACCAGGCCGCGACCGCCCCCCACCTGGTCCCTTGCTCGGCGGCCACCATGCACCTGCCGTTCGCGCCCGGCGACTACGTCGACTTCTACAGCTCCATCGAGCACGCCTCGACGGTGGGGCGCATCTTCCGGCCCGACGGCGATCCGCTGCTCCCCAACTGGCGCTGGGTGCCGATCGCCTACCACGGGCGGGCGGGGACGGTGGTGCCGTCCGGCACGCCGGTCCATCGGCCCCTCGGCCAGCGCAGGCCGCCCCGGGGGGAGCCCCCCACCTTCGGACCAACCGAGAAGCTCGACATCGAGCTCGAGCTCGGGTTCGTGGTCGGCGGGGCGAGCCGGCTTGGCGAGCCGATCCCGATCGGACGGGCCGAGGAGCACCTGTTCGGGGTGGTGCTGGTCAACGACTGGAGCGCCAGGGACATCCAGGCGTGGGAGTACCAGCCGCTCGGTCCCTTCCTCGGCAAGAGCTTCGCGACGACGGTCGGGGCGTGGGTCGTCCCCTGGGCAGCCCTGGCTCCGTACCGCGTCGCGGCCCGGCCCCAGGATCCCCCTCCGCTGCCGCATCTCGCGCTCCCCGGGGAGTGGGCGCTCGACATCGAGCTGCGGGTGGATATCGCCGGTGCCGGTGCCCCGGCAGAGGAGATCGTCGCGGTGAACGCGCGCGGCCTCTACTGGAGCGCGCCGCAGCAGCTGGCGCACCTCACCTCGAACGGCGCGACCGTGCGGCCCGGGGACCTGTTCGCCTCCGGGACGATCTCTGGCGAAGGCCGCGCGCAGGCGGGGTCGCTCCTCGAGCGGACGTGGAACGGGCGCGACCCGCTGCGCCTCGCCAGCGGGGTGGAGCGAACCTTCCTGGCCGATGGCGACACGGTGACGCTGCGCGGCTGGGCGGGCGGCGACGCCGGCAGCCGGCCGCGGGTCGACCTCGGGACGTGCAGCGGGACGATCCTGCCCGCACCGGCGACCTGACGGGGCCGGCGCGGCCGCAGGGGCGCGGCCCCGTGAGGCTCGGCCCGCCAACTGTTCAAGTTTCCAGAACAGTTGGCCCGGCCTCCTGGCGCGGGCTCAGGCGAGGGTGACGAGCGGGGTCAGCGCGGTCGCGTGGCGGGTGTTGACGATCACGACGCTCACCACGTGCTCGAAGGGCGGGTCGCCGGCATGGAGCAGGTACGCATCGGTGAGCGGCAGGAATGCCTGGCCGCGCATCAGCAGGTGCGGCCCGGGCTCGGCCCCGGGCGGGAGATGCAGGTTGCCGGTCACGCTGAACGGCCCGACCGACATCGCCACCCGGCGCAGGCGGCGGTGGAGACGCAGCTGGCGCGAGGAGCGCCACTCGGGCGGCATAGCGAGCAGCACGAGGGCGGATGGAACGGCGTGCCACTCGCCGTTCTCCGCGTCGACGTTCGGGGTGCGCTTGGTGCCGGCCACCGGCGACGCGGGATCGCCCGCGGCCGCGACGTCGACGGGGCCCGGCGCCGGCCGCCACAGGCGGAGCTCGTCCTGCTCGTTGAGGAGGTCGGTCACGCGACGTCCGCCGGCGGCCACCCAGCCGACGATGCGGCTGTCGGCGGTGTAGAGCTCGATCGGCGCGAGGTCGGGCGCGAGCGACAGCGCGGCGCTGCCCGAGCTCGCGGGCGCCTGCGGGGCTCGCCGCAAGTTCCAGAACGTCAACGGAGTCTCCTCGGCGTCGGCCGCGCGACAACGGCGCGGCTCGTGGACGACACGGTAGGGATCGCACGACGGATTCCCAACCCGACGGGAGTACTACCAGCGGCCTGTTGCGACCACGCACCGGTCCTGCCCTAGCGCCCGCGATGGTGGCGCGTTCATACTGGTGCCATGACCAGACCGATCCGCCTGCTCGTCGCGGCGCTTGCCCTGCTGGCGCTGGCCGCCGGGAGCGTCCTCGCGGTGGCCCAGCCACGGCCCGACGAGGGCAGGGCGCCGCTCGCGGCCTCGCCCGCGGCGAGTGGCGAGGCCCCGGATGGGGAAGCGGGCGAGCAGCCGGCCGATCCGCTCACCGCCGAGGCGGCCCAGCGGATCGTCGACCGCCTCGCGGCCGCCGGCCTGACGACCGACGCCCCGACGCTCACCGCGCTCGCCGCGGAGCATGGCGTGGGCGGCGCGGTGCGCCTCCTCGGCTGGGCGCAGGACCCGGAGGTCGGCAAGAGCGTCGAGGAGCTCGCCGCGATGCGGGACTCCGGGATGGGCTGGGGCAGGATCGCGCGGGAGCTCGGGACAGACCCGGGCATCGGTCGCTGGATGCGCGGCGGGCAGGGCCCCGAGAACGCTCCGAACAACCGCCCCTGATCGGTACGGCGGGGTACGCTCCGCCGCATGATCGCCTTCGAGGACTTCGCGCGCGTCGAGATGCGCGTCGGACGGGTCGTGGCGGCCGAGCCGTTCCCCGAGGCTCGCAAGCCGGCGTACCGCCTGCGCATCGACCTCGGCCCGCAGCTCGGCGAGAGGCTCAGCTCTGCGCAGCTGACGCGGACCTACCCCGATCCGGCAGCGCTCGTCGGGCGCCAAGTCGTCGTGGTCGTCAACTTCCCACCGCGGCGCATCGCCGGGCTCGCCTCCGAGGTCCTCTTGCTGGGCGCCATGGGAGAGGGCGACCAGGAGGGCGAGGTGTGGCTGCTGGCGCCAGACCCCCCGGCCCCCGAGGGCACGCGCATCGGGTGACGCGACCCGCGACGCGCATCGGGAAGCCGCCGCCCGACGGCGGAGCGGCGGAGGCGTCACACTGGTCGCCATCCATGACCGACCAGACCGATACGACCCTCGCGCCACCGATCGTCGGCCCCGCTCCCGAAGGGATGCCCGAGCCCGACCTCGCGCCGCCACAGCTGGCCCGCGCCGGCGACCCCTTCGCGCGGCTGCGGCTCGTCCATTTCGTGGCCCGCCTGCGTCGCAACACGACCCACCAGCTGCGTGACGTGGTCGCGGCGCTCAATGCCGCCTTCCTCGACTGGTCGTTCAGCGAGAAGGTCGTGCTCGCCGAGCTGGTGCAGCTGCAGGCCAACTGGGGGATCAGCTTCCACGGCGAGGATCGCATCGTCCTCGGCCGGAACGAGCGCGGCCACACGCTGCTCATCGTCGACTCGACCAAGATGACGCCGTTCCTGGTGGCCGAGGCGCGACGCGCCCACGAGGCGGCTGATGCGGAGCTGCGGCGCTTCACCCTCGGCGACGGAGTGACGACCGACAACTAGACCCGGTCGGCGTCTCCGGCGGACTCGCTGGCGACGCTCACCGGTCGCTGCGGCACCGTCTCGTCGTCGATGACCGGCAGCGGGGTGCGGCGCGGCTTCGGGCGGAACGGCGACGTCTCGGGGACGATCGGTCCGTTCGTCTCCACCAGGTCGGTCCCACCCCGATAGGCCTCCCAGACCGCCATCACCGTGTCGCGGTGGGGGCGGATGCGGCAGTGCTCGTCGCGGTTGCCCATCTCGTCGCAGTAGCCGAGCGGCACGCACTTGGGGGCCAGGAATGAGCCGAAGAATGGGCTGACCCGGAAGATCTCGTGCCGGATCTGCTTGAACAGCTGGCGGATCTCCCATTGGGCCATGGTGCACAGCCGCAGCCCGCTCATGTGGATCAGCTGCCGCAGGTTGACCGTCATGATCAGGTTGGTCTGCATCGCGTTGGGGAAGATGAACCGCGCGTCCTCGGCCGGTACCTCGGCCTGCAGCAGCTGGCCGTAGAGGTCGAGGTTGTCGTCGATGGCGCGCTGGAAGCGGCCGGCCAGGTCGTCGGGCAGGTCGCCCTTGGTGATCGAGTCGGGAATCGTGTAGTTGTCGCGCTGCTTGAAGCTCACGTAGCGCTGCGACTGCTGGTCGAACGCCGTCCCGGCGCGGTGCCGCACCAGCTGGTGCGACAGGGTCCGCGTGACGCCGCTGATGGCGAACGTGAAGTTGACGTGCTCGATGGTCGAGCCGTGGCCCGACTCCATGACCTTGCGGACGAGGTTCTGCTGCTTCTCGTCGGCCACCTGGCGGCTGACCGCCCGGTCCCAGATCTGGTCGGGCACCTGCTCGGAGTAGCAGGTCCGGCACGCGGTGTAGATGATCGGGAGGTAGTACTCCTCGACGATCTCCTTGGTGGGGAAGATGAGGCGCGCGGAGAGGGCGGTGGAGGTCGACGGCATGGGTGCCGAGGATACATCGCGCGCCCCTCGACCGCATGGCCTTATCCACAACATGTAGCGGTGTGGATAAGTCAGGCACCGCTATCTTGTGCCGTCTCCTCCTCGACCGATGCGTCCGCCGCATCCGCCGCGTCCGTCGCGCGGCGCCCCTCGTCGAGGCGGATGAGCCCGTGGCGGCGGTCGAAGGCGATCCGGTTGCCGCCACCGCGCCGGGCGCTGGCGAGGGCTTCGTCGGCGGCCGCGAGAAGCCCCTCGTCGTCGAGGTCCATGCCCGGCCGCATGAGCGCCACGCCCAGCGAGACGGTGACCGCGACCGGTCCGGCGGCCGTCTCGATCGGGCGGGCCACCAGGCGCCGGAGCACCGCGTCGGCGAAGACGGCGGCGCCCCGCTCATCGGTGTGCGGGAGGATGGCGGCGAAGCAGTCGCCGCTGAGGCGACCGAGGGCGTCGGCCTCGCGGACGCGGAGCCGCAGCCGCAGGGCCAGCTCGCGCAGCACGGCGTCGCCGACCGCCAGGCCGTGGGTGCGATTGATGGCGGCGAAGTCGTCGACGTCGACGACCACCAGCGCCACCGGGTGGCTGTAGCGGCGGCCCTGCGCGGCCTCGGTGCGCAGCCGATCCAGCAGGGCGCGGCGGCTCTCGACGCCGGTCACCGCGTCCACCTGCGAGGCGCGCTCGATCTCGGCGCGCTGGAGCTCGACGGTGCGGCGCGCGTCGAGGAGCTCCTCGATCGTCCCGCGCAGCTCACGCGCCAGGCGCGCCGCCTCGGTCTGCTCGCCGCGCTCGAGCGACAGGTCCCGCACCACGACGATGATGCCGTCCTTGCCCTCGTCGACCGCGGTCAGCTCGAGCGGCCGGCCGCGCTGGGTGAGCATGCGCCCGCGCTGGCCGCTTCCCGGCGTGGCGAGATGGGTCCAGGCCGCATCGCCGACCAGCGGGGCGAGCACCTCGACCGCGGGCTGGCCGCGCGGGTCGGCGCCGAGCTCGAGGAGACCGGCCGCCGCGACGTTCCAGTCCACGATTCGCTCGTCACGGTCGAGGAGCAGGATCCCCTCCCCGAGATGGTGGGCCAGTGGCGGGAGGGTGGCGTGCGCCGGTCGGGCGGCGGCTGCGGTGCCGCTGCCTGCCACGCGCCCCCGTGACGGCTCGATGGCCAGCAGCAGCGCCGCCGCGAGGAGGGGCACCAGGCCCAGGATGCCCTCGACGGTGCCCGGGCGCGCGAGGCCGAGCGTCGCGCCGGCGCCGGCCAGCGGCGCGAGCGTCCACAGCGGCGCGCCGCCGCGTCGCAGGCTCGTCCACCCGGCCGCGAGGGCGAGCGCGGTCGCGGCCGCCCCGAGTGCGGGGCCGCTCGCGGGCGGCCAGGGAACGAAGAGGCCGCCGGCTGCCACCAGCACCGCCGTCCCGAGGGTGACGCCGGCCACCGATGCGATCCCCAGCGCGGGGCGCCCGCCGGCGAGCGACGCGCCGAGCAGCGTCACCGCGGCGACCGCGGCGCCCAGGGTCACGGGGATCAGCGCGGGCTGCGTCCCGTCCAGCGCGGTGACGCCCGACGCCGCGGCCATCGCGGCCGCCGCCGTCACGACGAGGGTGTCCGCCGGAACGCCGCCGCGCAGCGCCCGTGCCAGCCAGCGGGCCGTGGCGATCGCCGCGGCGAGGCACACGACACCGGCCGCGAGGGGGACCAGCCACCGGCCCGCATCCCCGATCGAGGTCGCCGGCGCAAGGCGCAGGAGCGCCGCTGCCAGCGGAGCGGCGAGGAACGCGATCGCCCAGGCGGCGACGGGCAGGCGGGCGGACGGGCCGGTCATCGGTCTGCGAGTCTCGATGCCGCTGGCGGGGCGGGCAATAGTACGCGTGGCATACTCGGCCCCACCGTGAAGCCACCGGCCCGCAGCGTGATGACGCGCAGCGCGTTCCTGCGCGCCACCGACGACCTCATCGCCACCGGCGACCGCCTCGTGGCCGAGCCCGACTGGAACGGCTTTCGCATGTGGCTCCTCAACTCCGACGAGCTGCTCGAGCGCGTCTGGGGCCGCATGGACCGCTACCACCTCGCCTGGCTCAATGTCGGTCGCGGCTCGGCACCGACGGGGTCCGATCTCGACGACGCCGGCACGCGCCGCTTCATCGCGGAGGTGGCGAGCGCCAAGCTGGCCGTCCTGCGTACGATGAGGCGCACCGTCGCGACGCAGGGCTGGACCCTGCTCGCCGATGACGACGCAACCGACGACGAGGAGCAGCGGTGACCGATCGCGCCTGGGGCGCCCCCTTCGAGACCGGCGGCCTGGCCGCCGTCTTCGCCCATCCCGATGACGAGACGTTCGGCTGTGCCGGGGCGCTGGCACTGGCCGCCGACGCGGGGCGCGTCACGCGCCTGCTCATCGCCACGCGTGGCGAGGCAGGCACCGCGGACGGCTCCCCGGACCCGGCGATGGGCGACCAGCGCGAGGACGAGCTGCGCTGCGCGGCCGCGAAGATCGGCCTCAACGAGGTGAGCGTGCTCGACGGCTACCCCGACGGTGGGGTGGCCGACCAGCCGTTCGACCGCCTCGTCGACGAGATCACCGCCTGGCTTGCCGAGCGGCGCCCGAACGCGGTCATCACCTTCGGTCCGCACGGCGTGACCGGGCATCCCGATCACATCGTGGTCGGCAGCGCGACCCGCTGGGCGATCGAGCGGCTCGCCGAGACCGGCATCGCCCCCAGCGCGGTGTACGTCGTGTCGCCGGTCTTCGCGCCGGGGCACAAGCGCTTCGACCTCTCCGCCGAGGAGCAGGGGGCGACCCATCGCATCGACGTCACCGGGGTGGCGGGCCGCAAGCTCGCCGCGCTCGAGTGCCACGCCAGCCAGCCCGATGCGAAGCAGGAGCTCGCCGACCTGCGCGCCCAGCTCGAGGCGGACGGGGCGATCTACGAGGGCTACACCCGCGTCCGGCCGATCGTCCCGCCGCCGCATCCCCGCTTCGCCGGCCGGCTCCTCTGACCCTTCGGCTCCCCGCGCTCGACGCGCGGGGCGCAGGGCATCGGGCACGCGGTCGCGGACGGGTGGCCCCCGGGTGCTCCCTCGCGGCGGCTGCTAGACTCGGCACATGGCGATCGACGCGAACCTCGGCAAGGTGGACGAGGTGATGACCGCGCTCTACGAGATCCACGATCCGGAGATCGGGATGAGCATCGTCGACCTCGACCTCATCAAGGCGGTCGAGATCGGCGAGGGCGACCGGCCCACCGAGATCAAGATGGTCCTCACCACGCCGTTCTGCCCGTGGGCGGGCGACCTCATCAGCGAGGTCAAGGCGAAGGCCGAGGAGGTCGTTGGCGGCACCGTCAAGGTCACCCTGCTGGCCGACCGCTGGGAGCCCCCGCCCGGCCTCTTCTAGCGGCTCAGCCCGATGCGTCGTCCTTCGACGGCGCGTTGTCGTCCCGGCGCCGGAACGCCCCCGCCTGGTCGTGCATGGTCAGCGCGTTGCGCACGGCCTCCTCGAGCTGGTCGACGTTGAACGGCTTGACGATCACCACCACGCCCTGCTCGGTCAGGTAGCCCTCCAGCTCGCTGACCGTCCGCAGCGCGGCGGTGCACACCACCACCGGGACGTGGTCGAGGGTGCGGTCCATCTTCAGCTTCTGCAGGAGCTGCCACCCCATCAGCTCCTTCTCGCCGAAGACGAAGTCCAGGATGATCAGGTCCGGCTTGGTCTCGCGGATGCGCTCCAGCTCGCGGGGTGCGAAGCTCATCAGGATCGGGTCGAGACCCATCGGCTTGAGGATGTCCTCGAACAGCTCGAGGATCTCCTGCGTGTCGTTGACGATGAGCACGCGCTTGCCGGCCAGCTTCGCATCCCGCTTCCGAGCGGGTGTCGTGGGCTTCTTGCGGTTGGTCACTCCTCGCATGGTTGCAGGGCAGGTGCCAACCCGGTCGGCGACCGAGCGCTAGGATCGCTACCGATGCGCATCTACACCCGCAAGGGCGACGACGGGACGACCGGCCTGCTGTTCGGCGGCGACCGCGTCAGCAAGGCCGCCCTGCGGACCGATGCCTACGGCACCACCGATGAGGCCGTGTCGGCGCTCGGGGTGGCGCGGGCCGCGCTTGGCCACCTGACCGACCGCCACGAGGCGCGCCTGGCGGCGCTCGTGCTGCGCCTCCAGCGCGAGCTGTTCGTGGTCGGCGCCGAGCTGGCCACGCACCTGGACCGCAGGGACCGCCTGGTCGATGGCACGACGCGCGTCACCGCTGCCATGGTGTCGGCACTGGAGGCCGAGATCGATGCGCTGGAGGCGCTCGTCGAGCAGCCTCGGGAGTTCGTGGTGCCGGGCGAGTCCGAGGTCGGCGCGGCGCTCGACGTGGCGCGCACCACGGTCCGGCGGGCGGAGCGACGCGCCGTCGCCCTCGCCGAGGCGGGCGAGCTGCCAGCCGACTCGCAGGTCGTGCCGTGGCTCAACCGCGCCGCCGACCTGCTCTTCGTCGCGGCGCGCGTGGCCGACGGAGGCTTCCGGCCCCTGCGCTGACCCGGGCCTGCCAACTGTGCAAGTTACTTGCACGGAGCACGGGGTCCACCGGCGAGATGGCGGATTCCGCACCTGACGCCCGGATCAGGCACCGATTCCGTTGGCGCGGGCGGTAGAATCGCGGTCCCGGGCCGACGCCCCATGCCGCCCCAACTGAGCCACCCGCACCGTCGAGGTCGAACGCACCCCATGACCCTCACCGCCAGCCGCCAGCAGATGTTCATCGACGGCGAGTGGGCCGATGCCGCCTCCGGCGAGACCGCCCCCGTCATCAACCCCGCCACCGAGGAGGAGATCGCCCAGGTCCCGAAGGGCGACGCCTCGGACGTGGATCGCGCGGTGGCCGCGGCCCGCACCGCGTTCGAGACGTGGTCGCAGTCGACCCCGCAGGACCGGTCGAAGGCCCTGTATGCCTTTGCCGACGCGATCGAGAAGGATGCCGAGACGCTCTCCGCCCTGGAGCAGGCGAACGTGGGCAAGCCGAAGGGCACCGCCGACTTCGACGTCGAGTTCACCGTCGACAACGTTCGCTTCTTCGCCGGAGCGGCGCGCGTTGTCGAGGGCAAGGCGGCCGGCGAGTACCTCAGCACCCACACCAGCATCATCCGCCGCGAGCCGGCCGGGGTGGTGGGCCAGGTGGCACCCTGGAACTACCCGCTCATGATGGCCATCTGGAAGCTGTGCCCGGCCATCGCCGCCGGCTGCACCGTGGTCCTCAAGCCGTCGTCGATGACCCCGCTGTCAGCGATCCGCCTCGCCGAGCTGGCGGCCGACATCTTCCCGAAGGGCGTCCTCAACGTGGTCACCGGCCCGGGCGCGGTGGTCGGGGATCGGCTCATCCGCCATCCCGACGTCGACATGGTCAGCCTGACCGGCGACACCGCGACCGGCAAGGAGATCGCCGCCGCGGCCGCGCAGACGGTGAAGCGCGTCCACCTCGAGCTGGGCGGCAAGGCGCCGGTGCTCGTCTTCGACGACGCGGACATGGACGCGCTGGCCGAGACGATCAAGCTGGCCGGGTTCTTCAACACCGGGCAGGACTGCACCGCCGCGACGCGGGTCATCGTGATGGGCGACGGCTACGACCGCGCGCTCGAGGCCCTCGTGCCGGCCGTCGAGTCGATCAAGACCGGCGACCCCGCCTCCGATCCGGAGCTCGACATGGGTCCCCTGGTCAGCCGCGCCCAGCAGGAGCGGGTGGCCGGCTTCATCGAGCGCGCGCGGGGCTACGGCGCGGAGATTGCGACCGGCGGGGCGACGATCGGCGAGCGCGGCTTCTTCTTCCAGCCGTCGATCGTCACCGGCGTCGCGCAGGACGCCGAGATCGTGCAGTCGGAGGTCTTCGGGCCGGTGGTGACGGTCCAGCGCTTCACCGACGAGGAGGAGGGGCTCCGCTGGGCCAACGGCGTGCCGTACGGGCTGGCCGCATCGGTCTGGACCAGGGACGTCAAGCGCGCGCTGCGGGCCGCGAAGGCCCTCCGCTACGGGACCGTGTGGATCAACGACCACCTGACGATCGCCTCCGAGATGCCGCACGGCGGCTTCGGCCAGTCGGGCTACGGCAAGGACATGAGCAGCTACTCGATCGAGGACTACACGATCGTCAAGCACGTCATGGCCAAGATCGTCGACTAG
>DASSPJ010000157.1:0-6134 GCA_035699665.1 Candidatus Limnocylindria bacterium | reverse complement strand
CGCCCTGCCGGCAGGCTCGCGGGTCCTGATATTGCCAATTACCCCGTGGCGGCATGCTTGGCGGGCTCGCGGGCCCTGATATTGCCAATTACCCAGTGGCGGCATGCGCCGGAGCGTGGGTGACCGATTCGCCGACATCCCGCGCTCGCGGATATGCGGTACCTGCATATCTGACCAGGTCAGGTCGCCCGAGCCGGCCAGGCAGTCGGTGGTGGCATATCTGGCCAGGTCGGGTCGCCCGAGCCGGCCAGGCAGTCGGTGGCGGCATATCTGGCCAGGTCGGGGTCGCCTCAGCTGGCCAGGCAGTCGGTGGCGGCATATCTGGCCAGGTCGGGGTCGTGCGGGGCGAGGCCACCGCCGCCTCGTGGAGCACGGGATGGCAAGATCGCGCCGTCACGATCAACCCGTGGCGGGTCTCGAGCCCACGACACGCGACAGCGGAGAGGATGAGCGGACCATGAACGGCTGGGAGGCGCTGGGCGGCGAGCTCGTCTCGGCGCCGGCGGTGGCGACCTGGGCGCAGGACGAGATGCAGGTCTTCTCCATCGGCCCCGACGGCGCGCTGTGGAACCGGTACTGGGACGGTGCCAGCTGGCACCCCTGGGAGTCGCTCGGCGGCGACCTCGCCGGGGATCCCGCGGCATGCAGCTGGGGCGCCGACCGCATCGACTGCTTCGCGCGCGGGCGCGACGGCGCGCTGTGGCACTGCTGGTACGAGCCCGCCGGATGGCAGCCCTGGGAGTCGCTCGGCGGGCCGTTGACGAGCGACCCGAGCGCCTGCACGTGGGGTCCGGGGCGCATCGACGTCTTCGGCCGCGGGCCCGGCAATGAGCTGCTCCATGCCACGTACCGAGACGGGGCGTGGTCGTTCGCCACCTGATCGACCGCGGGGTCGCGCTCTTCTCGTTCCTGCCGGTCGGCGTCGACCGGCTGGCCCGCGCCGCCGTCCCTGCGCTGCGAGGCCGATCCGTGGTCGTCCCGGTTGCGCTGGGGCTGCTGGCACTCACCCTCCCGGCGCTGGTCCTGGCCGGCGCGTCCCTGGTGATCACCCGCGCGGCGCCGAGCGAGGTGATCGAGCGGCGCACCTACGGGATGACGATGCTCGAGGTCGTGGGGCGCGCCTACGACAGCGGGCTGCCGGCCGGCACGGATGCCGAGGGCCGGCCGTTGCGCTGGCTCGCGGTGCGCGACGGCCCCCTGGAGCGGAGCATGCTGCTGGTCCGCACGCCGGCGACGCCCGAGGCACTGCGCACGCGGTCCGTCATCGCCCGCGTCGAGACCGATGCGAACCTGGTCGGCGCGGTCACCGACGCCCTCGCCGACCGGGGCGCGCCCGGCCCGGGCGATCCGTCCTCCGCCACCGAGCTTGCCGGCCGCTACCTCGTCGAGCTCGACGAGGCGCCCGATGGCGTGCGCGCCCTCGAGGACCCGGCCGCCATCGCCGAGCTCCCCGACGGCACCGTGGTCCGCGTCGAGCTGCGCCTGACCGGCGAGGGGATCGCGCCGTGCCGGCTGGACGGGTCGTGCCGCGCCCGGGAGCTGGCCGCTGGCGCCGCAACCTGGCTGCTGCGGGCGGCTGGCGCGACGACCAGGCAGGCGGTCCTGCTGGCGACCCGCTACCCGCCCAACGCGCTGCCGGTCGCGGTCATCGGGGGGCAGGTGCGCGACGAGCCGGCCGTCGCCGCCGTGGCCGCCACCGCACCGGGCGACCTCCTGTTCGGCTGGGGCCGCCTGCTCCCGCATGCCGTCCTCGACCACGACCCCGAGCTTCCGATCGACCGGTCCTGGCCCGCCGTGGCGTTCCTCGCCGCGGTCGGCCTGTGGCTCCTCCTGGCGCGGCGGCGTCTCTACCCCGCCTTCCGCCACGAGGCGACGCCTGCCGGCTGGGCGCGCCCGGCGGGCCCGGCCGCGGTTTCCGGGCGCGCCACCGGGTCGCTGGTCGCGGGCGACGCCGCGCCGCGCGACGTCGTGGACGTGCCGGTCAGCGTGGTGAGCGGCGGTGACGGTCCACCGCGCGTCGAGGTCGAGCTCCCGGAGGGCCCCGTGCGAATCGACGTGCCGCTCGCCGGCAGCGCCGTGTCGGGGATCGAGCACGGGCGGCTGGCCTGGCTGCTGCGCAGCCGACCGGCGCTGTGGCTGCACTGGTACGGCACCGACCTGCGGGTCGCCTTCGACGCCGAGGCCGATCGCGCCGCGGCGGCATCCATCCTCGCCGATGCGACCCGCCGGCCGGCCCAGGCACCACCCGGCGCCGGCCCTCCGCCACCGCGGCCCCGACGCCGCCCGGAGGCAGAGCGGGAGGCGGATGAGCCGCCCCCGGTGTTCCGCCGCCCGCGACCCCGCGGCGTGCGCTGAGCTACCGCCCTGGCCGATTGCCACGGGGTGGGCGTGACAGCGAATCTCTGGCCAAACTTGCGTGGGACGGGAAGCGTGGCGACGCACACCGTCCGCTCCGCGGCCGAAGCGACCGTGGCCTGCAAGAACGGCGACTGAGTTCCCGTTACGCCCGCCCCGCGGCAATCCGGGGGGCGGTCAGGTAACCGCGCTGACCACCATCGCGACCACGTAGCCGACGAGCAGCAGCCCACCGACGACCAGGTTCAGGTTGACGTTCTGGCCCATCACCGCCATCAGCGTGTACGGGCTGTCGTAGTGGAGCTGGATCCCGCGGTGGATCCGCAGCGCCATCGGGACGGCCGCCAGGGCGACCAGCGTCGGCCACGGCAGGACGCCGCCGACGACCCCGCCGACGATCACCGCGAAGGCCAGCAGCGCGCCGACCAGGTAGCCGGTCTGCACCGTGGCGGCGGGGAGCCGCACCGGCAGCGTCCGCTTGCCCGCCTTGGCGTCACCGGAGCGATCCGGGATCTCGTTGACGTACAGGATGAGCGCCACGAGGATCCCCACCGGGATCGATGCCACCAGCGGCTCCCAGGCGAGGCGCCCGGTCTGCACCACGTACGCGCCGAGCAGCATGATCGGCCCGAAGCCCACGAAGACCGCGATCTCGCCGAGCCCGCGGTAGACGAGCTTGAGCGGCGGCATGGTGTAGGCCAGGCCCACCGCCACGCCCGCCACGCCGATCCACAGCAGGGTCAGCGAGCCGGTGACCCACACCAGGAACAGGCCGATCAGGCCGGCCGCCGCGAACAGCAGCGCCGACAGCACGCCGAGCTGGCGGATGGTGAGCAGGCCGTAGACGGCCACGCGCGAGCCGCCCGAGAACTGGGTGGGATTGACGTTGGCGTCGTCGGCACCGGAGAGCGTGTCGAAGATGTCGTTGCTGACGTTGATCCCCAGGTGCGCGAAGAAGGCACCGATGAGGGTCAGCAGGGCGGTCCACCAGTTGAACGCGCCATCGCTGGCGGCGATGGCGATCCCGAGCAGCACCGGCACCGCGGTCGCCGAGATGAACGGCAGCCGCGTGGTGCGCAGGAAGAGCCAGAAGCGGTCGAGGCGCGGCTTGATCTCACGCCCCTTCTCCTCGGAGAGCGCGGCCAGGTAGCGCCGCGACTGCGGCACCGAGCGCTCCGAGTACTCGAAGAAGGGCATCTCCGCCTCGTCCCAGCCCCAGGCGCGGTCCGGCGTGTAGGCCACCGTCCCGTCGACCGGCGACGCGGCGGTGCCCCAGAACTGGAGGTAGCGCCGCTCGTCGTAGCCGATGCCCGGCTGCGGGCGGATGTGGCTGCCGATGACGTTGACCGGCCGATCGGTGGGGATGGCCAGCGCCTCGCCGGCCGGCTGGCGCAGGCGAAGGGTGCCGGCGGCCGCATCGGTCTCGAAGTCGGTGGCGACGCTGACCGGGTAGCCGGCGTCATCGACCCACGAGACGACGACGAACGGGAACGTGCCGATCTTGTCGAGGTCGGCGCTCGTGACGCGCCCCATCAGGCGGCCACCTCGGCCGCCGTGGCGACCTGCGGGGGCCGCGACGTGTCGCCATCGGGCCACAGCAGGCAGCGCTCGGGGGTGATCTCGATCACGGCGCGCTCGAAGAACAGCGGCAGCGCCACGCGGGCCTTGAGGAAGTCGTTGATCGCCGGCTCCTTGCGGCGCCACAGGTCGAGGATGATCCGCTCCCAGTCGCTGTGCGGATCGTCCTCGATGACGCGCGCGGTGCCCTGGATGGTGGCGCGCCCCGTCTCGCCCTTCATGGCGATCGGGTCGCTCAGGCTGAGCGCCACCCGCGCGTCGCGCTTGATGTGCTCGAGCTTCTTGCTGAACAGGGTCGACGAGTGGAGGTAGATCTTCTCGCCGTCGTAGAGGGGGATCAGCGGGTGCGAGATCGGGCGGCCGTCACGGCCGATCACCGTCAGCTCGCCGACCAGGGCCACCTCGAGGAGGCGCTCGGCGCCTTCCGGCAACCATCCCATCGGTCTTCAGTGCTCCCGTGCAGTGTGCGGAGAGGTCGAAATAGGCTACCGAATGCTAGCAGATTATCGGACCGCTGCGCGGGCGTACACTCGCGGGCGCATGTCAGCCGTCACCCGTTGCCTCGTCCGCCTCCCGAACGAGCCGCCGCGCACCCTCCACGACGAGGAGCTGAGCCGCATCGACGTCCTGCGCGCCACGCCCGGCGCGCTGGTATGGCTCGACCTTCGCGACCCGGGCCCCGAGCAGCTCGAGCTCCTGCGCCAGGAGTTCGGCATGCACCCCCTCGTCGAGGAGGATCTCCGCAAGCGACACCAGCGCGCGAAGCTCGACTCGTACGCGGACCACCAGGTCGCCGTGGTTTACGAGGCGCTGCCGCGCGCCGACCGCGCGCGGGCGCAGGTGCTGGGTGAGATCCACTTCCTGGTCGGCGAGGGATGGCTGGTGAGCGTCCACTGGGCGGACTCGCCGGCGGTCGAGGAGGCGCGGCACCGGCTCGAGGCGCGTCCCGACGCTGCCGCGGCCACCGCCGGGGCGCTGCTCTACACGCTGCTCGACAGCGTGGTCGACGGCTACTTCCCGGCCCTCGACGTCCTGAGCGACCGCATCGACGCGCTCGAGGACCGCATCGTGTCCGGCCAGCAGGGGCGCGAGACGCTGCGGACGGTGCTGGCCGTGAAGCGGGAGCTGCTCGAGCTGCGGCGCGTGCTGGCGCCCATGCGCGACGTGGCCAACGCGTTCCTGCGCCGCGACAACCGCACCGTCGACGATGCGTCGCTGCCCTACTACACCGACCTGTACGACCACCTCGTCCGCATCCTCGACCAGGTCGACCTGCTGCGCGACCTGGTGGCGGCGGCGCTCGACGCGAACCTGAGCGTCACCAGCAACAACCTCAACGCGGTCATGAAGCGCCTCACCGCGGTGACCGTGATCCTCATCCTGCCGACCATCGTGTCGGGCATCTACGGCATGAACTTCGACCACATGCCGGAGCTGGGCTGGCCGCTCGGCTACCCGCTGGCGCTGGGGCTGATGGCCGCCGTCATGGTCGGCGCCTTCCTCTACTTCCGGGCCCACGACTGGTTCTAGCCCGATGCGGTACGCGCCCTGCAGATGCGGTGCGCATGACCATCCCCAACACGCCTCCCGACACCGAGATCGACCCCAACCGCGAGCCGGCTCCCGACCTGCCGCCGGGAACGCCCGGCCAGGATGACGACGTGCCCGGCCCGCCGCCGATGGATCCGCTGGGTCCCGAGCCGGGCCTCCGCGCGCCCGGCGCCGACGACCCGACGATGTGACGCCGCGCCGATCGCGGCGCTCGCGGCGGTCGGCCCGCACACCGGCATAGCACCTGTACTGCTGGCGAGGGGCCAAACCGGCCGCTTGGTGGCGCACCGCCGCCGATCAGGGACCGCAACCCTGGGCATATCTGCGGTTCTCGCCCGCGTCCCCGCCGCCGTGCCCCCGCGCAGCGCCCCTGCCAGCACTACGGGTGCTACGAAGCGCGCCGTCGGGCGCGGCCCACCGCACGCGGGGTAGCATGGCCCGCACCGATGACGACCACCGAGCCGCGCCCCGGCATGCCCGAGCCCGACGCCCCCACGGCCACCGAGACCGGTCACGCGATCGAGGCGATCGACCTGGTGCGGACCTACCGCACCCACACCGGCGTCCTGCGTCGGCGGCGGCTCGACGTGCCGGCGGTGCGCGGCATCAGCTTCCACGTCCGGCCCGGTGAGCTGTTCGGCCTGCTCGGC
>DASSPJ010000156.1:0-13841 GCA_035699665.1 Candidatus Limnocylindria bacterium | reverse complement strand
GAAGGACATCAGCCTCTACATCAACTCCCCGGGCGGGGTGGTGACCAGCGGGCTGGCGATCTACGACACCATCCAGTACCTCAAGGCACCGGTGAGCACCATCTGCATCGGCCAGGCAGCCTCGATGGGAGCGGTCCTGCTCGCTGCCGGGGCCACCGGCAAGCGCTACGCGCTGCCGAACGCGCGGATCATGATCCACCAGGGCTCCGGCGGCTTCCGCGGCAACACCCCGGACGTCGAGATCCAGATGCGCGAGATGATGCACCTGACCGATCGGCTGATGCACATCCTCGCCGACCACACCGGCCAGACCTTCGAGAAGGTGAAGCGCGACAGCGAGCGCGATTACTTCATGAGCGCCGAGGAGGCCAAGGCGTACGGGCTCATCGACGAGGTCTTCGCCGGCAACGCGGAGTCGCTCATCAGCATGACCCAGGCGGCCGGCGGCAAGGTGCCCGAGGCCGACGAGGCCGCGCAGGCGGACGCCAAGAAGAAGTAGCCGCGCCGTTCAGCCGGCCGGCCCGCGGGGCACGTCAGTCTCACCAGACTCACCCGTGGGAGCGAGCCCTCGAGACCGACCGTTCCTCCGACCGGTGAGTCTCACCAGGCTGAGGCGTCGGCCGAGCGGGTGACGCCGCGCCTTCCTCCGACCGGTGAGTCACCCCAGACTGAGGACGGCATCCGGGGCCGACGCCCGGGGCGGCTTGCATCCGCTGTCGGCTACCAGAGACGTTCCGGCCGCCCAGGACCTGAATTGACCGATTCCGGTGCACCGGATGCGACGAACCGGCCTGAAACGGACACGCCGAGGTGGCTGCTCCTCGAGTTGGCTCCACCACATGCAAGGGCCCTCGCCGCCACGTCGTACTGCCGATGGACGCGGCCCGAACTCACCCCTCCCGCTCGAGGAGCCGCCGCTTGAGGTCGTCGCTGCCGCCCCAGCCGCTCCAGCCGTCGACGGCGCGGACCACGCGATGGCACGGGACGGCCGGGAAGAGCGGACATCGGCCCATCGCCCCGCCCACCGCTCGCGCCGCTCCGGGCCGCCCCACCGCGACGGCCACGTCACCGTAGGTCGCCCGCTCCCCCCAGGCGAGGCCGGCGACGAACCGATAGACGTCGGCATCGAACGGCGTGAGTCCACGCAGGTCGAGCGGCGGGGGATCCCGCCGTGCCGCGGCCGCCCACCCGACCAGCCACGGCGCGTGGGGACTGGCTGCGGCCACGATCTCCGCGCCGGGCACGCGTCGGCGGATGCCGGCGACGAGCGCCGCCTCGTCACGTCCCGCCACCACGGCTACCACCCCGCGTGACGAGCTGGCGACGACCATCGGTCCGAGATCGGTCTCGACCGTTTCGACGGCGATGCGCTCGGTCATGGCGTGCAGCATCCCACGACCATCGGCCCATGGAGGTGGGCGCGACACCCCGTGCTACCATCGGCGTCCGATGACCACCAAGAGCAAGGTTCCCTACCGCTGCTCCTTCTGCGGCAAGAGCCAGGAGCAGGTCCGCAAGCTCATCGCGGGGCAGGGCGTCTACATCTGCGACGAGTGCATCAACCTCTGCCAGGAGATCATCGAGGAGGAGATGCTGGAGACGCCGCGCGCCGGGAAGGCGCAGCCGGCCCCGCTCCCCAGCCCGCGCAAGATCAAGGACGCGCTCGACGAGTACGTCATCAGCCAGGACCGCGCCAAGAAGGTCCTGTCGGTCGCGGTGTACAACCACTACAAGCGCGTCAACGCCGGCCACGCGGTCGACGAGGTCGAGCTCGGCAAGAGCAACGTCCTGCTGGTCGGTCCCACGGGAAGCGGCAAGACGCTCCTCGCCCAGACGCTGGCGCGCATCCTCGACGTGCCGTTCTGCATCGCCGATGCGACCAGCCTGACCGAGGCCGGCTACGTCGGGGAGGATGTCGAGAACATCCTGCTGCGCCTCATCCAGGCCGCCGACTTCGACGTGCAGCGCGCGCAGCGCGGGATCATCTACATCGACGAGATCGACAAGATCGCGCGCAAGACAGACAACCCGTCCATCACCCGCGACGTGTCGGGCGAGGGGGTTCAGCAGGCGCTCCTGAAGATCCTGGAGGGCACGGTCGCCAACGTCCCGCCGCAGGGCGGCCGCAAGCACCCCCACCAGGACTTCATCCAGATCGACACCACCGACATCCTGTTCATCTGCGGTGGCGCCTTCGAGGGGCTGGAGTCGATCGTCGAGGACCGGGTCGGCAAGCGGGGGATCGGGTTCGGCTCGCAGTCGCAGCGATCGCGAACGGAGCGGCGCGCGATCCTCGACAAGATGATGCCCGAGGACCTGATCCACTACGGCCTGATCCCCGAGTTCGTGGGGCGCATGCCGGTGGTGGTCAACCTGGCGGCGCTCTCGCAGGACGACCTGATGCGGGTGCTCACCGAGCCGCGCAACGCCGTGACCCGCCAGTTCACCAAGTTCCTGTCGCTCGACAAGGTCGAGCTCGTCTTCACGCCCGAGGCGCTCGATGCGACGGCCAAGCTGGCGCTCGACCGCAAGACCGGGGCGCGTGCCCTGCGCACGATCGTCGAGGAGGCGCTCCTCGACGTCATGTACGACATCCCCGAGCGGACCGACGTCCGCAAGGTGGTCATCACCGGCGAGACGATCGAGCATGGCCAGCCGCCGATGCTGCTCACCGAGACCGATGATGCCGAGCCGCGCTCGCGCCGCGCCAAGGCCGCCGCCGCCCGCGAGGAGCGCGCCGAGGAATCGGCCTAGCCGTTCGAGGCCGACGCACCGTGGCCTTCCTGCACGAGACGACCGACCTCCTGCGCCGCACCCCGGAGCTGCTCCGGATCCTGCTCGGCGGCCTTCCGCAGCGCTGGACCGATACGGCCGACGTGCCCGACGGCTGGCGCCCGCGCGACGTGGTGGGACACCTCATCACCGGCGAGGAGACCGATTGGATGGCCCGCGTCCGGCTCGTCATGGAGCATGGTCGCGCCGTCCCGTTCGAGCGCTTCGACCGCTTCGCGATGCTCGATCGCGACATCGGCGTTCCGCTCGACGATCTGCTCACCCGCTTCGCGGCCCTGCGCGCGCGCAACCTCGATGAGCTCGGCGATCTGGTCACCGAGGCCGACCTTGACCGCCGGGGACGGCACCCGGCCCTGGGCGAGGTCACCCTGCGCACCCTGCTTGCCGCCTGGGCGGTCCACGACCTCGACCACGTGGCGCAGATCCACGCCGGCCTCGCGGGGGCGTACGACGCCGAGGTCGGCCCGTGGAAGACGTACCTCGGGATCCTGCTGCGGCGCGAGGATCCGGCCGCGGTGCCCGGCTAGGCGTCGTTCGAGGGACCGCGCCACCGGGACGCCGGCGCTGGCAAGTGTCAGTCACATGCCCTGTACAACCAGATTGTTCGCGATACAGTGACCGGCGTGACGTCCGCGGCGTTCGTCGGTCGCGATACGGAGCTCGCCCGGCTCTCGGAGCTGCTGGGCATGAGCCAGCGTGGTGAAATGCGCGTGGCCCTCATCAGCGGCGAGGCCGGCATCGGCAAGTCACGATTGCTCCGTGAGTTCCTGGAAGGCCTGCCGGAACCCGTCCTCGCTCTCCAGGGTTCGTGCCTTCCGTTGGAGGAGGCCGCGCTCCCATACGCGCCATTCGTGGAGATGCTCCGCAGCCTGGTCCGCCAGCCCGAGGCTGGATGGGTCACCGACGCGCTCCACGATGCGGGCATCGAGCTGGGAGTCCTGATTCCCGACCTGCAGGCCAGGCCGGTCGAGCCGATGCATGCGCCGAAAGCCGATATCACGGCGCAGGCTCGACTATTCGAGTCGGTCATGGGGGTGTTCCACAGGTCGGCAAGCCACGCGCCGCTTGTGCTGGCCATCGAGGACATTCACTGGAGCGATGCGTCAAGCCGCGATCTGCTGGCCTTCCTCGCCCGCAATCTGCGGCGTTCACCCGTGCTCCTCGTACTCACCATGCGCACCGACGACCTGCCCGACGAAGAGCCAATCCTGTCATTTGTCACGGAGCTCGCACGCCTACCCTGGACGGCGCACCTGGAGTTGTCTCGATTCGGGCGAGCGGTCGTGCGTTCACTGGTTGCCAGCCTTACCGGTACCTCCCCGGCCCCAGCCGTCATCGATCGAGTTCTGGAGCGCAGTGACGGCAACGCATTCTTCGTCGAGCAGCTCGTGGCTGCGAACCTCACCGTCGGTGAGGTTCCGTCGCGGCTGGTCGACATCCTCCAGCGCCGGCTCCAGCGGTTGTCCGAAAGGGCTCGGCAGGTGCTCAGGGTGGTGGCTGCGGCCGGACGAAATATCGACGAGGCCTTGATCGCCGATGCGAGCCGGATGGACCCGACGCTTGTCGAGTCGGCGTTGCGCGAGCTCGTGCGGGCCAAGGTGCTCGTCCCAAGCCGCTCAGCCGACACGGAGCCAGGGTATGTGTTTCATCACGCACTTCTTCGCGAAGTGGTCGAGACCGAGCTGATGCCGGCGGAGCGACGGCGCCTTCACCGTGCCTTCGCCGGAGCCCTCGACGGCCGTGTCAGCGATGGCGGCGTCGGTTCGTCGCCACATCCCTCCGAGCTCGCCTTCCATTGGCAGGCAGCCGGAGAGTGGGACCGCGCCCTGACCGCCCATCTTGACGCCGCGCGGAGTGCTGAGACCGTCTTCGCGTGGACTTCAGCCGTGCGCCACTATCGCGAGGCGCTCTCGATCCTGGGTCGCACGTCTGGCGTTCATCTTGATGCCGGGATCGACGAGCCTGAGATCCTCCACCGCGCAGCGACGGCGGCCTACCTCGCCGGAGACCATGACTCGGCGATCGTCTGGGGTCGAGCCGCCATCGCGGCCGTCGGCGATGCGGACCCGGCTCGTGCCGGCGCGTTCCACGAACGGCTGAGGTGGTATCTCTGGGACTCAGGGGATCGTCCTGCCGCGGTGGCATCGGTTCAGGAAGCCCTGCGCCTCATTCCGGCTGACCCGCCATCACGGGCGCGTGCCGCCGCGCTCGGGCAGTGGGCATCGGTCCTGATGCACTCGGGGCGACCCATCGAGGCCAAGGCGACCGCCAAGGAGGCGCTCGACATGGCCCGAGCGGTGGGGTCGAGAGTCGACGAAGGGGTTGCCCGGGCGGTCGACGGCTGGGTGGACGTCGTCCTGGGGAACGTCGATGGCGGATTCAGTGCCCTGCGCGACGCGGTCGAGATCGCGGAGGATGCCGGCGACTTCAGCGGTATGGCGCTCGGGAGTGCGCTGTTGTCGTTCATGGCCGATTGGGTAGGCAGGCTTCCCGAGTCGCGCGACGCCGCGTGGCAGGGATACCAGAAGGTCGTGGCGCACGGCGTGCAGCGCATCTATGGGCCGACGTTGCTCGGGCACGCGGTGTCGGCGCTCATCGCGCTCGGTGATTGGGACGAAGCGGATCGGCTTGTCGCGCGCGGCTTCGAGGACGACCCCGAGCGCCAAACGGCCCAACTCTTGCGGATCATGCGCGCGCGGCTGCACGCCGCGCGGGCGGAGTGGGATGCCGCGGCCGTGGACCTGGCCGAAGCGCGGCGTCAGGAAGACGCCAGCAGAGGCACGGAGTACGGCGACGTCCTGCTTGCTGCTGAAGCCGAGCTGGCGGCATGGATGGGCGACATGGCGGCCGTTCGTCGGGCACGCATGCGGCTCGCAGAGCGGTCTCCATCGGCGCCACCCGGCCCAGCCCTGCACTGGGCCATATGCCAGATCGCGATGGCCGAGGCCGACGAGGCTGAGCGCGTGACGAGCCTCGGAGGTGGCCATCATGAGGAGGGCCCACTCTCGGCGGTCAACGCCCTCGGGGCATTCATGCCGCCCACGTCGGGCGGTCGTCCCGCCGAGCCAGCGCAGCGACGCTCGCCGCGGGACGCCGCCCTTCTGGCGCTGATTCAGGCGGAGCAAGCCCGAGCCTCGGGGACGGACGATGTCGACGCCTGGCACCACCTCGCGGAGTCCTGGGATCGGACGAGCAACCCGTTCCAGGCGGCGTATGCGCGGTTCCGCGAGGCCTGCGCAGTGCTGCGTGGCGGTGGCGACCGCGCGATCGCGGCCGACCTTCTGGCGGAGGCGCAGGTCACAAGTGCCAGACTGAACGCCCGAGCGCTGGACCAGAGGATCCAGCTGGCTGCTGGCGATGCACGGCTCGTTCTGGCGAGCCAGATCACCGAGGCCGGAAGAGCGTCGCGGGCTCGGTCGGATGCCGAGCGCCTGAGCCACGGGCTGCGGATCCACGCCATTGGCCCGCTCAGGGTGGAGCGTGACGGGGTGGCGATTCAGCGCTGGGGTGGCGAGAAGGCCGGGTCACGACAGGCCCTGGCGCTCTTCGGTTTTCTCTTCGACCGCGGCGAGCGCGGCGTCGCGAAGGAGGAGGCGATCGACCTCATCTGGCCGGAGATCCCCGTCGACAGCGCGGACCAGAGCTTCCATCGCACCTTGGCGGGACTGCGCAGCACGCTGGACGGCCGGCGTCGGCATGGGAAGCAGAGCGCGGTCCGCTTCTTCCAGGACCGATACCACCTCAATCCGCAGGTCATCAGCTGGGCCGACGTTGACGTCTTTGAAGCTGCGATCGAACGCGCCGGCGAAGCGACGAGCTTGCAGGCGAGGCTGCAGAACCTCGAGACCGCGCGTCGCCTCTACCGCGGTGAGTATCTGGACGATTGTCCGATCTACGGTGACTCGGCCGATGTCGAGCAGCGCCGACGCACGTTGCACGATCGCTTCGTTGACCTGCTGGTCGACCTGGGCGACCTCTACGAGCAGCGTGGGGACCGCACTGCCGCCGTCACCGTCTTCCGTCAGGCGCTCGAGACGAGCGGTGATGCATGCCCGCGGGCGCACGAGGGCCTCAGGCGGCTGGGTGGGTTTTCGTAGCGTAGCGGCAGAACCCGTTGGCTGAACCGTCCATTCGGAAAGCGACAGCTAGCGAGAATCCCCGCTCGTCGCGTCGGGGCGCTCGGCTTCGGCGTCGCGTTCGACCGTCGGGGGTTGCGTGACCATGACGCGCCGCGGATACGGGACCTCGATCCCCTCGCGCGCAAAGGCGGCCAGGATCCGCTTGCGCAGCTCCCCCGCGACCGCCCACTGCTCGGCGGCGCGGACGCGGCCGAGCACCTTGAGCGTGACGCCCGAGTCGCCGAGCGCGTTGATGCGGATCACCGTCGGCGGCTCGATCAGCCGGTCGCGCCACTCCTCATCGGTTGCCAGGTCGGCCCCGATGCGGTCGATGAGCACGCTGGCGCGCTCGATGTCGGTGTCGTAGGCCACCCCGATGTCGAGGTTGACGCGCGCCCAGACGCGCGTGTGGTTCGACGCGACCACGATCTGCCCGTTCGGCACCGAGTGCACCGTCCCGTCGAGGTCGCGGAGCGTGGTGCGCCGCAGGCTGAAGTCCTCGACGGTTCCCTCGACCCCGGCGATGGCGACCACGTCGCCGGCGCTGTACTGGTTCTCGAGGACGATGAAGATGCCTGCCAGCCAGTCCTTGACCAGGGTCTGCGCGCCGAGGCCCACGGCGATGCCCACCACGCCGAGGCCCGCCACGGCAGGACCGATGTCGATGTCGAAGACGGCCAGGATCATGAGGAGGGCAATGATCGTGACGAGCGTCGCGCCCACCCGCACCGTCAGCCGCTCGATGGTCGTGACGCGTCGCTCGAGCTCCAGGGCGGGCAGCACCGTCTCGTCCGGCGCGGCGGGCTGGCGCTCGAGGAGGTGGCGCACCCCGATTCGCGCGGCGGTCCGCAGGAGCGCGTAGGCGACCAGTCCGACCAGCACGATCCCGCCGACCTGGAGGGCGGTCGTCGCCCAGTTGGGAAGGTGCAGGTCGGTCATCGCCGACGATGGTAGCAATGCCGCCCGGGGGTACGATCGGGGTTGCGGGACGGTACCTTGGGTGACTCAAGGCGCAGGGGTCGGACGGCTACCATGCGCCTGCCGCACTCCGGCACCGCCCACACGCACGAGATCGAAAGCGAGCCATGACCCAGTCCACCCGGCGCTCCGGCTTCCGCCTTCCGTGGTCCGGCGAGAGCGACAACGCTCCCGAGACCCCGTCCGAGGCTGCCGTCGACGAGGCTGCCCAGCCCGCACCGGCCGGCGAGACGACTGCCGCCGAGGCCGGTGCCGAGCCGGTCGGCGACGGCGAGACCGTGGTGGCCGACATCGATCCGACGTCCGCCGGCGTTGCCGCGCCCGCGACGGTCGAGCCAGCCGCGGCCGCCACCCCCGCCTCCGACGCCGCGCCGGCCGAGGAGGTCGCCCCGGCCGAGGAGGCCAGCTCCGACTTCCTGCGCAGCCTGGTCGACGCGATGCGCAGCGTCGCGGAGGAGGAGCGCACCGCATCGGTCACCGAGCTGCGCCGCCTCGTCGACGAGCGCGCCGCCCATCTCGAGACCCGTGCACGCGAGCGTGCCGAGGAGCTGCGCAGCAAGAGCGAGCTCGACATCACCGCCATCGGCGACTGGCAGAAGGCCGAGATCGAGCGCATCAATGCCGAGGCCGCCCGCAAGGTCGAGGCTCGCCGTCAGCAGCTGGAGCAGCAGCTCGCCGACCACGAGACGCGCAGCGCCGCCGAGGTGACCTCGGTTCGCGACCGCGTGGCCGCCTACGAGCGCGAGCTCGACGTCTTCTTCGGCCAGCTCGCCGAGATCGCCGATCCCGCCTCGTTCGTTGCCGCGGCCCGCCGAATGCCGAAGCCCCCGTCCCTGGAGGGCGCCGCCACCCCGGTGAGCACCACGCCGGCCACACCGACCGCATCGCTGAATGCGCGACTCGCGCAGCTCGGGATCGACCGCGGCGCGGCCGCCGCTGCGCCGTCCCCTGATCCGAAGAACGGCACGCCCGTCGCGCCTGAGGCGGCTGCCACGCCGGTCGAGGCGCCGGCCCCCGAGGCCGCCCCCGCGGCCCCCGAGGTCGCCGAGGCACCCGAGGCCGCCGCGGCCGCGCCCGAGGCCGCCGCGGCCGCGCCCGAGGCCGCCGCGGCACCCGAGGCCGCCGAGGCCCCCGAGGCACCCGAGACCCCCGAAACCGCCGACACGACCGACGCCAGCGAATCGCCCGATGCGACCGCGACGCCCGAGCCGGCCCCCGGACGTGACGCGGAGCTCGCGGAGCGCCTCGCGGAGCTCGACGCGCGCCCCGAGCCCAGCACCGCCACCACGCCGGCCGATGCCGCCGACGAGGCGGAGGAGGTTGCCACGGCCATCATGGTCAAGGGGCTTGGCAGCTTCGGCGCCATCACCTCGTTCAAGCAGCGCCTGGAGCGCCTGGCGACGGTCCGCTCGGTGACCCTCAGCCTCGGCCCGACCGGCGAGTTCGTGTACCGCGCCACGCATCCGCGCCAGATCGACCTGTCGGGCGCGATCTCGACCCTCGAGCCCGGCTCGACCGTCGAGCGGCAGCCGGACGGCTCGCTGCGCGTGACCGTCCAGGCCCGCTGACGGTCCCGTCAGCCCCGCTCGACGCCTCTGCTAGACTCGCTCCCACGGCACTGACCGTGAGGAGTACCCCTCCACCGGCCGCACCAGAGAGGCGGGTCGCCAGGCTGCAAGCCCGCCGCGGGACGAGAGGGAGAAGGTCGCACGCGAGCCGGACGGGTTCCGCCCGATAGCGCGGACATCGAGGCGGCCGTATCGGCCGCGAACGAAGGTGGTACCACGACGAGCCCGTTCGTCCTTCGACGAGCGGGCTTTGTGCTGCACCGATGAGGAGGCTCGAACCGATGACGACGACGCGACGCGACCTCGCCCCGCGTTACGACGCCGCGGCCGTCGAGCCCGCTATCTACGACCGCTGGCTGGAGGCCGATGCCTTCCGACCCGCCGACGAGCCGCCACCGGGTGCCGAGCCGTTCGTCATCATCCAGCCGCCGCCGAACGTCACCGGCGCATTGCACCTGGGCCACGCGCTCACCGCGTTCGTCGAGGACATCCTGATCCGCCACCACCGCATGCGCGGCGACGACACGCTGTGGCTGCCGGGCGTCGACCACGCCAGCATCGCGGCCCAGTTCGTCCTCGATCGCATCCTGGCCGAGGAGGGCGAGTCGCGCGCCTCCCTCGGCCGCGACCGCTACCTGGAGCGGATGTGGCAGTTCATGGATGCCACGCGCGACGTGATCGGCGTGCAGCACCGTCGCCTGGGGGCCAGCCTCGACTGGTCGCGCCTGCGCTTCACCATGGACGAGGGCAGCGCCCGCGCCGTCCGCGTCGCCTTCAAGCGCCTCTGGGATGCCGGGCTGGCATACCGCGGCGAGGCGCTCGTCAACTGGTGTCCCCGGTGCCGGACCACGATCAGCGACCTCGAGAACATCAAGCACGAGGAGACGGGGACGCTGTGGAGCGTCCGCTACCACCTGGCGCGACCCGACGGGACGCCGGACCCCGACGCCTGGATCACCGTGGCGACGACGCGGCCGGAGACGATCTTCGGTGACACGGCGGTCGCCGTGCATCCCGACGACGACCGCTATCGCGGCCTCGTCGGCCGCGAGGCGATCATCCCGTTCGTCGATCGCCGCGTGCCGATCATCGCCGACGAGCACGTGGAGCGCGACTTCGGCACCGGCGCGGTCAAGATCACGCCGGCGCACGACTTCGACGACTACGAGGTGGGGCAGCGCCACGGGCTGCCGATGGTCACCGTCCTCGACGAGGATGCCCGCCTCACCGACGCGGCGACCGGGTTCGCGGGGCTCGATCGCCACGAGGCGCGGCCGCGCATCGTGGATGCGCTCCGCGCCGCCGGGGACCTGGAGGACGAGCGGCCGCACCAGATGGTGATCGGTCGCTGCGACCGCTGCGGCACGGTGGTCGAGCCGCGCCTGTCGGTGCAGTGGTTCGTCCGGGTCGGGCCCCTCGCCGAGCGCGCGCTCGCATCGGTCCGGGAAGGGCGCACCCGGATCCTGCCGGCCCATTTCGAGAAGGTGTACGCCCACTGGATGGAGAACATCCACGACTGGGCGGTGGGGCGCCAGCTGTGGTGGGGCCATCGCATCCCGGCCTGGTACTGCCCGGACGGCCACATCACGGTGACCGATGCGCAGGCCGGCCCCGACGCCTGCGCCACCTGCGGGCGCCCGGCTGCCGAGCTGGCCCAGGAGACCGATATCTTCGACACCTGGTTCTCGAGCGGCCTGTGGCCGTTCTCGACGCTCGGCTGGCCGGACGAGACGCCCGACCTGGCGCGCTTCTACCCCACCCAGGTCATGGAGACCGCCTACGAGATCCTCTTCTTCTGGGTGGCGCGAATGATGATGCTGGGCCTCTTCCTCACCGACCGCGAGCCGTTCCACACCGTCTACCTGCACGGCATCGTCCGTGATCCGACGGGCTCGAAAATGAGCAAGACCAGGGGCAACGTGGTCGACCCGCTCGAGATGATCGACGAGGTCGGCGCCGACGCCCTGCGGGTCGCCCTCGTGTCGGGCAATGCGCCGGGGGTCGACCAGCGCCTGACGCCATCCAAGGTCACCGGCGGGCGCAACTTCACCAACAAGGTGTGGAACGCGGCGCGCTTCGTGATCGGTGCGCGCCCGGATCCGCTGGTCGAGGGTCCCGCCGAGGCGGGGCTCGCCGAGCGGTGGATCCGCTCCCGCCTGGCCGATGCCACGGCCCGCGCCACCCGCGCGCTCGAGACCCTCGACGTGGCCGGCTATGCCGCCACGGTGCACGAGTTCGCGTGGAGCGACTACTGCGACTGGTTCCTCGAGATGGTGAAGGTCGACCTGCGCCGAACCGACGCCAGCGAGGCCGACCGCGCGCGCGCGTGGCTCGTCGCGGCGGAGGTGCTCGGCGACCTGCTGCGCCTCCTGCACCCGCTCATGCCGTTCGTCAGCGAGGCGATCTGGGAGCCGCTGGGCGAGGCGGCCCCGACCGCGACCCGGGGCGAGCCGCTGCTGATCCGCGCCGCCTGGCCGCAGCCAGGCGAGCGCGACCCCGATACGGAGCGGGACATGGCAGCGCTCACCGACCTGGTCCGCAGCGTCCGCGACCAGCGCACCGCGGCCGGCGTCCCGGCCGGGGCATGGCTGCCGCTCCACGTCGTGCCCGCCGGCCCGGCGGAGGGTGACCGCATCGCCGCCGGCGCCCGGTACCTCGAACCGCTGGCGCGGGTGCGCCCGCTGCACCTCGCCGCCGGTCCGGTGGCTCGCCCGCCGACCGCGTCGAGCACGTCGCTGGGCACGTTCTGGCTGGGGGCCGATCCAGCCGCCGCAGACGCCGCCGCGGCGCGCGCCGCGGCGCATCGGTCCGGCCTGCGCGCCCAGGCGGAGCGGCTGCGCGCCCTGTTGGGCAACGCGGCGTTCAGCGAGCGCGCACCCGCGGACGTGGTCGCGCGTGAGCGCGCGCGACTGGCGGACCTCGAGGCCCAGCTGGCGGCCCTGGGGGACGATGCGTCGTAGCCGGATCGGCCCATGCGGGAGCTGCGGGGGCCGGCTGCTAGAATCGGGCGCCGGGGTCACCCCGCGATCACCTGAGCACACGAGGTTCGTCGCTCGCGCATGTCGTTCCTGAGACGCAAGAAGAAGGAGCAGGAGGCCCCACCGCCGCCCGTCGCGGTCCAGGAGGAGGTCGTCGCCCAGAGCTACTCGCTCAAGCTGTCGTACATCGCCAAGAGCAGCGACGGCCTGCGGGTGATGGGCGACCCGAATGCCATCCGTGCCCTGCCCGGCATCGTCGAGCCGCTCAGCCAGACGCCGATCGAGGTGATCGAGCCGCTGCCGATCGAGTACGCCGAGGCGACCCCGCTCATGGAGCGCTTCAACGAGATGCAGCAGTGGGTACTCGCCCGGCGCTCCGTCGGACCGATTGCCCGGCACGGCCTCTACGTGCTCGAGCTCACCGACGCGCTCGACATGACCGTGGACACGTTCATCTGCGGGATGCTCCACGGCGACACCGACACGAGCGGCTATCCCGAGTACAACGCCATCGTGGGCGGCCTGGCGAGCCATTTCGACGAGCTCTCGGGCGAGCTGATCGTGCGAGCCGTCATCGGCTGGGGCGGCAAGGGCCTCCGCGGCGACACCGAGCGGATCGGCCAGAAGCTGGTGTCGAGCCTCTACCAGCAGGTGGTGGCGTCCGGGTACAGCCTGGGCGAGGCCGAACAGGCGCGCCTGCCCCAGGCCGGCCTGCGGTCGGGCCTCACCTGCGCGCACTGCGGGTTCGAGGCCCAGAGCGCCTCGGCGTTCTACTGCCCCAAGTGCGGCATGCGGATGATCCGCTCCTAGCTCCGCGCCAGACCGGCCGCCAGGCGGCTGGTTCCCATATCGGACCGGTACCTTCGGCGCTGAGGGGCATGCCCAGGTCCCATTGTCGTGCGGGTGGGTCGCTCCGACACTGGTGCGGTTCGGCGCCCTTGGGAGGTGCCGCGAACCGTTAGGAGACCCATGGAGCGTTCGTCCGTCCTGCTGGCCGTCACGCCCGCCGACCACGGCGCGTACCATGCCGCGCTGACCGCGGCCGGCTTCGACGTCCTGGAGCCGTACGCCGACCTCGCGGTCCGGCAGCCGATGCTCGCGATCGTCGACTGCGACCTGCCGTCGGAGATCTTCGCCGAGCTGCGCACGCGCCTCCACGCCGCGGACGGCATCTCGACCCTGCTCCTCCTGGGCGAGACGCTGCCGGACCTCGGAACCTCCGACGTCCGCGACGACATCGCCATGAAGCCCCTCCCAGCTGACGCGCTGGTCTACCGGCTCCAGGCGATGCTCATCCGATCGGGTCGCACGCTGCCCGCCGAGTCGTCAGCGTGGGTGGATGCCGCCGCCGCCAGCGAGACCGTGGGGGAGGGCCACGTCGTCAGCGTCTTCGCCCCCAAGGGTGG
>DASSPJ010000155.1:0-2989 GCA_035699665.1 Candidatus Limnocylindria bacterium | reverse complement strand
GCTCAGCCCGATGGCCCCCGCGGCCAGGAGCGCCGCCCCGCCGATCCAGGCCCAGTCGCCGGAGCGCATCCGCTGCGGACGCGCCACGCTGCGGCAGTCGCGCGAGCCGAGGCCGCGCGACTCCATCGCCACCGCCATGCGGGCGCCGCGCCGCACGCCGCCCACCAGCAGCGCCATCAGCCGGCCGCCGAGGAGGCGCAGCCACGCCAGCGGCGATCCGCCCCCGTCGACGCCCCGGGCTCGGCGGGCGAGGCCGATCAGCTCCCACTCCCGTGCGAACGAGGGCAGCAGCCGCAGCGCTGCCAGCGCCCCGAGCGCAAAGCGCGGCGACGCGCGCCACTGCTGGATGAGCGCGTCGGCCATGTCGACCGGGTCGGTCGAGGCGGTGGCCAGCAGCCCGGCCAGCGCGATCGCCAGCAGGCGCAGGGCCAGCGCCAGGCCGCTCAGCGCCGTCTCGGCGCCGATGCGCAGCGGTCCCAGCTCGACGAGCGTCAACCCTGCCTGCACCGGGGCGAGCAGCGTGTTCAGCACCGCGACCGACAGCGCGGCGAGCAGCAGCAGGCGGCTGCGGGCGAGGAGCGCGCCGGGCGCGAGCCCCGACACGGGGAGCAGCGCCAGCAGCACGACCAGGACGACGCCGGCGGTCACCCCGTCCAGCGACACGAACAGGCCGAGCAGCAGGACGGCGGCCGCCACGATCTTGGCCAGCGGGTTGGCGCGACCCAGCGGCGATGCGCGGTTGGGGACGAGGGGGACGAGCAGCCTCATCGGACGAGCGCCAGGCGGGTGACCCGGTCGGCCAGCAGGCGGACGAACGCCTCGTCGTGCGACACCACGCACACCGCGCGCCCCTCGTCGCGCAGGGCGGCGAGCAGGTCGAGCAGCTCGATCCAGGTGCGGCGATCCTGGCCGAACGTCGGCTCGTCGAGCACCAGGACCGATGGCGCGGCGGCCAGCGCGGTCGCCACCGAGAGGCGCCGCTGCTCGCCTCCCGACAGGGTGAACGGGTTCGCCGCGGCGAGGTGGCCGAGGTGGAGGCGCTCCAGCAGCTCGTCGGCCCGGCGTGCCGCCTCGGCGGTGCCGAGTCCCGCCCGCAGCGGGCCGATGCGCAGGTCCTCCACCACGGTCCGCCCCAGGAACTGGTGCTCGGGATCCTGGAAGACGCTCCCGACGGCCGCGACGAGCCGGCGCGCCTTCCAGCGCCACAGCGGCTCGCGGCCATGCCCGGCGGCAAGCGCCTCCCCCGCCACCACCGCGCCGCTGGTGGGCCGCAGCAGGCCGCCGAGCAGCAGGGCGAGGGTCGACTTGCCCGCCCCGTTGGGCCCGGTGATGGCCAGCGCCTCGCCGGCGCGCAGCTGGACGTCGGTCGGCGCCAGGGCCGGGCGCACGGCCCCCGGGTAGGTGAACGTCGCGCCGTCGGCCAGCACCAGCGTGCCGCCCGGCGGTCGGCCCCGCTCCGGCGGCGCCACGATCGGGCGGTCCGGCACCCACACGCCCGCCGCGGCCAGCTCGTCGCCGTGGCGCGCGAAGACCTGCCACGGGGCGCCGTCGGCGACCACGCCACCGCCGGCCTCCACCACCACCACCCGATCGACCAGGTCGACGACCTCGTCGACGCGGTGCTCGACCATCACCAGCGTCGCCTCGATCCGGTCGAGGACGCGCCGCAGGACGTCGCGGACGAGCGCGGCGCCGTCAGGATCGAGGTTGGCGGTCGGCTCGTCGAGCAGGAGCAGCGTCGGGCGCAGCGCCAGCGTCCCTGCCAGCGCGAGGCGCTGCTGCTCCCCGCCCGAGAGGGCATGCGTCGGATGGTCGCGCGGGTACCCGAACCCGACCGCCGCGAGCGCCGCGTCGACGCGCCCCCAGATCTGGCCGGCGGGAACGCAGCGGTTCTCGAGCCCGAAGGCCACGTCGTCGCCGGCGCGTCCCATGACCAGCTGCGACTCGGGGTCCTGGAGCAGCAGCCCGGTCCCGTCGCGCGCGGCGGCCGGATCCTGCCCGCCGACCCGCAGCGTCCCCTCCTGCTCGCCGCCGCCGGCGGGGTCGAGGAGCCCGGCCAGGCCGTGGAGGATGGTCGACTTGCCGGCGCCCGAGGGGCCCAGCAGCAGGACCCGCTCGCCGGCCTCGATGCGCAGGTCCAGTCCACGGACCGCCCAGGCCACCCGGCCCGGATGCCGCCAGCCCCAGCCGATCGCCTCGACGGCGGGCACGGGCGACGGCGGGTGGGTCATCGGTCCATCAAACCAGACCGATGTGCCGGGGCGCCCTCAGATACGCCGCTGGTCGCGGGCCACCGAGAATCCCGCGAGCACGCCGGTGGCGGCGAGGGCGCGCACCAGCAGCCAGCCGCCGAGCCCCGCGATCGCCGCCGAGCTGAGGGTGACGAGCACGACGTACAGGACCTGCCAGTCCGGCGCCCAGTCGGCGTAGTACACGCCGAGATCGAGCAGCGCGCCGCCGAGGCCGGCCGCGGCGCCGGCCAGCAGCGCGACCGGCATCGACCAGCGGCGATACCCGCCGAACGCGAAGACGAGCTCGGCTCCCGCGCCCTGGACGAGGCCGTACACGACCGTCATCAGGCCCCACGGGGCGCCGAAGAGCATCGAGACCGCCGCCGCGAGGCCCTCTCCGAAGAGGGCAGCGCCGGGCCGCCGGACGATGAGCGGCACCACGATGGCGGGCAGCATCCAGACCCCGTAGATGGCGCCGCGCAGGGGCGCGAAGGCGAAGGAGGTCGCCTCCCAGAGCACGTTCCAGCCCTGGAAGACGGCGCCGAAGGCGACGGCCAGGACGGCGGCGACGACGATATCGAGCATGCGCCAGCCCGAGGTGGGCTGGGCGAGGCTGCTGGTCACGTGAGATCAACTCCTTCGATGATGAGCAGGGTCCCGACCCCGAGGCGCACGCTGGCTCGCGACGCGGTGACCACGTTCGAGAGCCCGCGCGCGCGACCGAGCGGGAGTGAATCGTTGCGCAGGGGATAGCCGAG
>DASSPJ010000154.1:0-2788 GCA_035699665.1 Candidatus Limnocylindria bacterium | reverse complement strand
CCCATCTGATGCTTGGCGACGGCCTCGCCGACGGGGTCGCCAAGCGCTCGGTGGAGCGCCAGGGCTTCGACGGCCCAGCGCTCGGCGGTCGGCAGGTCGCCGGTCAGCTCGGCGAGGAATGCCGCGGCCAGCAGCGCCTGGGCGCGCGCCGGGGTTGGACGCGCGTCGAGCTCGAGGGCCGCGGATGTGCGCGCGTATCCCTCCATCGGCCGCGCCGACCGGTCCCAGAATTCGGGTAGCGCACCGAGCATGGCGAGGACCATCTGGGCGTCCCCGACCTCCATCAGGCGCTCCAGCGCCCCGCGGAGGTTGTCGACCTCCGCGTCGAGCGCCTGCACGATGCTCGCCGATCGGCCGAGCTGCAGCTCCTCGGCCGCCGCGAGGGCAAGGCCATGGAAATGGCGCGCGTGGCGGTCGAGGTACTGGTCCAGCTCCCCGCTCGCGGCGAGCTGCTCGGCCGCGTATTCGCGAATCGTCTCGAGGATCCAGAATCGGTCCTCCGTCCTGCGGACGAGGCTCTTGTCGACCAGTGAGCCCAGCGTGTCGAGATCGGCGTCGACGACCGCCTCGGCGTCCTCGAGCTTCCAGGTGCGGAGCACCGAGAGCCGTCGGAAGAGGACCTGCTCTTCGACGGTGAGCAGGTCGTGGCTCCAGTCGATGGTCGCCCGCAGCGTCCGCATCCGGCCCGGCTGGTCGCGCGCCCCGCCGGTGAGGAGCGCGAGGCGCTGCTCGAGGCGTAGCAGGAGCTCACGCGGCGCGAGCAGCCGCGTGCGCGCCGCCGCCAGCTCGAGTGCCAGCGGCAGGTGGTCGAGCCGCGCGCAGATGGCCGCCACCGAGCCGTCGTCGGAGGCGTCGGGGCGCACGGCTCTCGCGCGCGTCATGAACAGGTGGTACGACTCCGCGGCGCTCATCGGCTGGACCGGGTACTCGTGCTCCCCGTGCACGTGCAGTGGCTCCCGGCTCGTGACGAGCAGCTCGAGGTTCGGGCAGCTGGATCGCAGCCCGGCCACCTCGGCGACCGCGTCGAGCAGGTGCTCGGCGTTGTCGATGACGAGCAGCATGCGCCGCTGCCCGATGTGCCGGGCCAGCCCGTCGCGCGCCCCGATGATCGTCGCGACGGTCTCGGCCACCAGTCCGCCATCGCGGATGTCGGCGAGCTCGACCCACCACACGCCATCCGGGTATCCGTCGCCGGCCTCACCGGCGGCCTGGAGGGCGAGGCGGGTCTTGCCCGTCCCGCCCGGACCGGTCAACGTCACCAGCCGAACCTCGCTGCGGCCCAGCAGGTCGCCGATCTCATCGACCTCGCGGCCGCGGCCGACGAACGGCGTGGTCGGGATCGGAAGGTTGGTCGCGTAGAGGCTCTTGAGGGGCGGGAACGCTGCGTCGCCGAGCTGGAAGATCCGCTCCGGTGCGGCCAGGTCCTTCAGCCGGTGCGGGCCGAGGTCGAGGAGCGCGTCGTCCGGCAGCAGGGCCGCGGCGGCCGACGAGACCAGCACCTGCCCGCCATGCCCGGCCGCCGCGATGCGCGCCGCGCGGTGCACGTCGACGCCCACGTAGCCCTCCTCCGCGAGGTGCGGCGTGCCGGTATGGATACCCATCCGCACCTGGATCGGGCCCGAGGCAAGCTCGTCGGCGGCGCGACGCGCCGCATCGAGCGCCCCGCTGGCCGTCGGGAACGCCACGAAGAACGCGTCACCCTGCGTGTCGACCTCGACACCGCCATGGGCGGTGAAGGCCGCGCGCAGGATCCGGCGGTGCTCCGCCAGCGCGGCGGCGTACGCCTCGGCGCCGAGCTCGTGGAGCAGGCGTGTCGAGCCCTCGATATCGGTGAACAGAAAGGTGACGGTGCCGTCCGGCAGGTCGGCGCGCATGCGTCTCAGGCGCCGAGGAGGCGTTCCGCGGCGGTCAGCGGGTCGAGCGTCCGCTCGGCGACCGCCTCCACCAGCACCTCCCAGTCGGGCGACGCGCCGGCCCGGGTCGCCGCGAGGTCGGCAAGGGCGCGGCGCACCTGGTTCGCGGCACGTTCCCGCGCCGCCAGCGGCTCGCGGGCCGCGGCCCGGTGGGCGTCGACGGCGTCGGCCAGCTCGGGCACGCCGCCGCCGGTGGTGGCCGTGGTGACCAGCACGGTCGGCGGCGTCCGCTCGACCCGTCCCCCGGCGGTCGACAGCATCGCGCGGAGCTGGCGCGCCGCGCGGTCGGCACCGGATCGGTCACCCTTGTTGACGGCGATGATGTCGGCCACCTCGAGGAGCCCCGCCTTGATCGCCTGCACCTCGTCGCCCATCTCGGGGACCTCGACCACGACCGTCGTCTCGGCGAGGCGGGCGATCTCGACCTCGGACTGCCCCGCTCCCACCGTCTCGATGAGCACCGGGTCGTAGCCGGCCGCGTCGAGGGCGGCGGCGGCGATCCAGGTCGTGCCGGCCACGCCACCCAGCTCACCGCGCGAGGCCATCGAGCGCATGAAGACGTTGCGGTCGGCGGCATGCTCCATCATCCGGATGCGGTCGCCCAGGATCGCGCCGCCGGTGTGGGGCGAGGAGGGATCCACGGCCAGGATCCCCACCCGTCGCCCGCGACGGCGCCACTCCCCGATGAGCGCATTGACGAGCGTCGACTTTCCGCTTCCCGGCGGCCCGGTGACGCCGACGATGTGCGCGCCGTGGCCGGCGGCGAAGAGGGATGGCAGCTGCGGGCGCAGCGCCGGGTCACCCCGCTCGATCCGGGTGAGCAGGCGGGCGAGCGGCAGCCGACCTCCCGTCGCGAGCCCCTCGAGCGAGGTCAC